>JBKPRX010000168.1:0-17803 GCA_046734795.1 Actinomycetota bacterium | reverse complement strand
CGTGATCGTCGAGCCGCCTTGCACGACCTTGCCGGCGCGCACGTCGGCATACGCAGCGCGGACGACGCCTTCGACGTCGACGCCGCCGTGCCGGTAGAAGCGCCTGTCCTCGATCGCGACTGTGGCCTTCGGCATCCACGGAGTGATCTCAGACCGCTCGACCGGCGTCCTGTTGCGCTCGGCGGGAATCGCGCCGAGCAGCGACCCGTCGCGCGCATAGACGAACGAGTTCTGCCCGATTGCGACCGGCCTGAGCTTGTCGAGATTGCACGACGTGCTCGTGTATTCGAGCGTCCCACCGACGGACGCGGCCACCATCAGCAGCACGGGAATCGCAAGCAGCGCGAGGAGAAAGACGGTGCGTCGACGGCGGCGCTGGCGCGTTCGCGCACGGCGGCGCTTCTGCCGTCTCAGCTCGACCCACTGGTCGTCTGCGTGACGACGTCCTCGGGGCGGCGGCGTCATGCGAAGACTCCCTCGGTGCGCAGTCGCTCGTGGGCGCGCAGACGAAGATCGCGTTCCAGCCGCTGTGCGGTGTCTTCGTCAGCTGTGCGAGCGCGCATCGTGATCGTGGCATTCCCGTCCAGGCCGCTGACGAAGACCAGCGGATCCTGTTCGGTCTCGAGGAGTGAACGGAGGCTCTCCACGACGCGGCCGAGGTGGGCTGAAAGTGGAACCTGGACGGTGATTTCGGCCACCTTCTCGCGACTTCGGATCGTGGAGTTGCGGATGGTATCCGAGGCAAGCTTCTCGTTGGGGATCACGATTCGGGCGTCGTCGGGAGTGCGGATGAAGGTGTACGTCAGGCCGATCTCCTCGACGATCCCTTCGTCGCCGCCGATCTCGACGCAGTCGCCGAGGCGAACCGGCTGCGTGAACGCGATCAGCAAGCCCGCGATGAAGTTTCCGAGCGTGCGCTGCGAGGCGAGGCCGACGACGACGGCGATCACAGCCGAGGAGGCAAGGAGGCCGCCGGCGACCGCACGCACCTGCGGGATCACGAGGAGCGCCGAGAACAGGCCGACGAGGAGGATCGTGATCGAGATGCTTCGCCGGAGGACGCGGTAGCGCGTCGCGGCCTCGGGTGGCAGGGGCTGCCGCCTCAGTCGCCAGTCGACGAGCCGGGCAAGAAGAGAAATGGCGAGGAAGACCCCGCCCGCGATTGCGGCGCGCTGCCAGAACGGCATGCTCGTCGTTTCGACGGATCGAACCCCTTTCCTTAGGTCATTCGAGCCGCGCGGCGGCTAGAGCGGCTGCCGGCCGGCAAACCCGCCGTCGACGGTGTGCCAGTAGCGAATCTCGTCCTCGCCGAGGTGCCAGCAGAGGAGGATCTCCTCTCCATCTCGGATCGAAGGAAAATCGAGCAGGCCGGTATCGAGATCTTTCACCTGGACGCCGAGCTCGAGCAGGTCGTCGACGCACTTGCCGACCGCCTCGGCTTCGCGTTCGACCTCGGCCTCGACCTCCGCCGGCTCTGTCGGATCGATGCCGCCGCCGTTCCCGGAGACGTGCGACTCGATGCGCTCTTGGCGAGCCTGCGCCTCGAGCATTCGACGTCGGTGCGCGACCATCCGCTCGGCGAGAGGGCGAACACGCTCGAGCGCCGCGTTCGCCTCCTCGGGGGTGAAGTAGCGCACGAGCCTATGATGGCCGTTCGTGACTGCCCCGGCCGCCGTCACCGTCGACGCGTTCGGGACGCTCGTCAATCTCTGCGACCCCGTGCCCGCGCTTCGAGCAGCACTCGACCGTCACGGCTTCGAAGCGAACGAGGACGCCGTGCGACGCGCCTTCCGTGCGGAGGTGGAGTTCTACGTACCGCGTGCGCACACAGGACGCGACGCGAAGACGCTCGCAGCCCTGCGCTGCGATTGCGCCGGTGTGTTCGTCACCGCGGTCGAAGCGCTGATCGAGGCAACCGAGTTCGTGGACGACTTCATCGGTGCGCTGAGATTCGAACCGATGCCGGGTGCGGAAGAGGCTTGCGCCGAGCTACAGCGACACGCGGTTCCCGCAGCCGTCGTCTCGAACTGGGACGTCGGCCTCCACGAGCATTTGCGGCAGCTGGGCTTCGACCTTCCGGTCGTCACGTCCGCGGAGGCAGGCGCCGCAAAGCCCGACCCCGCGATCTTTCGGCTCGCCTTGGAACGACTCGGCGTCGCCCCACATGACGCGGTTCACATCGGCGACAGCGAAGAGGACGAACAAGGGGCGCGCGCTGCCGGGATGGGTTTCGAGCCTGCGCCGCTCCTCGAGGCCGTGCGGAGAATCCTGTGAGGCGATACGGAACCGGCCGGATAGCCGCTTGGTCGGTTGTCGTCGGCGTCCTCGCCGCGGTCAACTATGCAGCCCGGTTCGGGGGCGGAAACAACGACACCGGACGCGATGCGCTCTACCAGTACTCGACTGCGCTCGTCGCAATCGCGTTCTACGGGATCCTCTTCGTCGTCGTCTACGCGATCGCGGCAGTCGACCTCCACGAGCTCTTCGCGCTGCGACAGCCCCGCTCTTGGTGGCGAGCACTCGGACTCGTCGTCGCCGTGATCGTCGGCATCTTCATCGTGGCGGGACTCGTCAGCCTCTTGCCGCTCCCGCAGAGTCCGTCGAACGAGCAAGGACTTACTCCCACGCATTGGGACTCGCGGTATGCGGCGCCGTACGCACTGAACGCGATCGCGATCGCCGGAGTCGCCCCCATCGTCGAAGAGCTGACGTTCCGCGGCCTGGGCTACCGGCTTCTCTTGCCGGACGGGCGCTGGCTTGCGATCGTCGTCGTCGGAGTCACGTTCGGACTCGCGCACGGACTCGTCGAAGGTCTGCTCGTCCTCGTCCCGTTCGGGATGGCGCTTGCTTGGCTTCGGGGCAAGACAGACAGCGTCCTGCCATGCATCCTGACGCACAGCATCTTCAACGGAATCGCTCTCCTCGCCGTCATCTTCAGCTGACAGGCTTCCGTTCGTGCGTCGACTGACCGTGGCTTGCTGCGTGCTCGCGCTCGTTGCGCCGGCCTACGCACGCGCGGCGACTCCGACGGTTGCCGCGAGCCCGGCTGCGGGAGCCGCGCCGCTGGCCGTGACGCTGACGGCGTCGGGCGGCAGCACCTATCACTGGGAGCTCGGCGACGGGACCTCGGCGGACGGAGCCGTCGTGCAGCACGTCTACGCAGCCGGCGACTGGCGCGCAAGCGTGACGACCGAGGACGGAGCGACGGCGAGCATCACGATCCACGCAGAAGCGGTCACGCTGGCTGCGCCGGCGCGCGTGTCGTACGGACGAGCCGCTGTCTTCATAGGCGCGGTCACGCCTGCCGCGGCCGGCGTACCGATCTCGATCGCTGCAGGCGGCAGCAGCGTCGCCTCTGGAGCAACGGCTGCAGACGGAACTTTCAGGATCCGCGTCGCGCGGCTTACGTCGCCCGGGCCCTACACCGCGCACAGTGCGCTCGCGAGCTCGGCGGGTGCGACCGTCGCGCTGCGACCACAACTACGGGTGACGACGGTCGGAACTCCCTTCGTCGGCGCACGATTCGCCGTCGTCGTTCGCCTTCAGCCAGCCGCGGCAGGGCCGGTGCGGCTCGAGCTCAAACGCGGCGGCCGCGTGGTCGCGCGCGTCACGCGACGGACGTCCTTCCGGCGAGTGATGCGCATCAGCGTTGCGGGATCGGTCGCGATCGCGGTTACAACAGCCGGCTCGGCGGGCTATGCGGCGGCGTCCGCGACCACGCGCGTCGTCGTGCTGCGACCGTCACTCGCGCTCAGCTCACGCGGCCCGAGCGTGCGCGAGCTCGAGCGGCGACTGCGAGCAATGCATTACGCACTGCAGCGCGTCGACGGCCTCTTCGGCGGCGATACGTACGACGCCGTGCTCGCTTTCCAAAAGGTAAACGGCCTCATGCGCACGGGCCGCGTCGATGCCGCCCTCTGGCGTCGGATCCTCCACGCACGCACTCCGCGAGCGCGCTACGGCGGCACGCACGTCGAGGTCGACAAGACACGCCAAGTGCTCTTCGAGGTCCGCCGCGGTCGCGTCGAGCTCGTGGTGCAGGTCTCGACGGGTGCGACAGGCAACACACCGCTCGGCGTCTGGCACGTATACCGACGCGTCGCGGGGTTCGACTGGGTCCTCTACTACCCGACGTACTTCCTGCGCGGCTTCGCCATCCACGGCTACCCGAGCGTGCCGGCGTACCCCGCCTCACACGGCTGCGTTCGCGTCCCGATGTGGGCGGCGCGGCGTCTCTACGACCTCGACGGCTACGGCGCGACGATCTACGTCTACGCCTGAGGCGTCACTCCTCGTCTTCGACCGCGAACTGGTCCGGCGTGACGTCGTCGAGGAAGCGCCGGAACTCGGTCACCTTCGTCTCGATCTCTTCCTCGCTGACCTCGTCGCCCTCGAATTCGATCGCCGATTCCTCGATCACGTCGTCCGCGGCGAAGATCGGCGCATCGGATCGGATCGCGAGCGCGATCGCGTCTGACGGTCGCGAGTCGATCTCGATCTCGGAACCGTCCTGCTGGACGGTGATCTGCGCATAGAAGGTGTTCTCGCGGAGCTCGGTGACGGTGATCCGCGTCACGCTCGCGCCGAGCTGCTCGAGCATGTCGGTGAGCAGATCGTGGGTCATCGGACGGGGCGGCGCTTGGCTCTGAAGCTTCATCAGGATTGCCGCCGCCTCGGCATGACCGATCCAAATCGGCAGGAACTTGTTCCCGTCCGCGGTCTTCAACAGGACGATCGGCTGCTTGCCGACCAGGTCGAAGCTGACCCCGTAGATGACCATCTCCTGCATCCGCGACCTGATTCTGATGGTAGCTCAGGGCCTGCAAAGCAAACCTTTCACCGCGCACACTCGAGCAGGCGTATCCGCACGCACCCAGCGCGCGTTACCTTCCTGATGCAGGCCCCCTGGCTTCACGAGCTCGAGTTCCTCGAGGCGATCTCCCAGGACGCGTACGCGCGCCAAGTCTTGCTGCGAATGGCCGCCCTCTCGCGCGAAGACCGGCTCGGCACGTTCCTGGCGGAGGTCGCCATCGACGACGAGCTGGACGACGCGACGAAGAACACTCTCGCCGAGCTCGCCGGAGATCGGGCCTTTCTCCAGGCCGTCTCCGACTACCTGCACCACACCAGTCGGCTTCACTGACGCGAGCTTCCACCGCACGCACGCGTGGCTACAATGCGCGGCCCGCGGGCGATTAGCTCAGTTGGTTAGAGCGCCGCTCTGATAAGGCGGAGGTCCGTGGTTCGAATCCACGATCGCCCATCACTCGCAGTTCCAGCACTCGCAGTTCCGTCACGAAAGCTCCGACGCGAGCGCGGCGCCGGAGACGGACGACGCGTGCGAATCCATGCCGAGCTCTTTGTAGGTCTTGACGGCTTCCGAGAGGAGCTCCTCGGTGCGGTGCGGGTCACGCGCGGCCGAGAAGCGCGCGTAGTCGACCTGGGTATGTGCGAGCCACGGGCGAAATCCCAGCCGCTCGTTGAGCTCGAGCGCGTGCTCGAAGTGGCGCACGGCGTCGTCGGGTCGCGCGGTCGTCGCTGCTAGTAGCGCGAGGTAGCGCGAGACTGCACCGCGGATCCCTTCCGGCCAGTCAGCCGCAACGAGCGTCTCGTACGGGGCGAGCCGCTCGTAGAGCGTCGCGGCTGAGTCGGCGTCATGGAGAAGGGCCGCTGTCTCGGCGAGGAAGCTCGCACCGAAGAGCCACTCCTGGTCGAAGGGGATCGCAGAGAAGTGTGTCCGACCGAGCTCGTGTAGTGCTTGTCGCGCCGCCTCGACGCGACCTTGGCGCGCATCGACATTGATGAGCACGCACCGGAACGCGACCCGGGCCGGATAGCCGTCGACCAGTTCGTGGAGCTCTCGCTCGACCTCAGCGAGCTCGCCGCGAAGGTCGTGGTGCGTAAAGCGCTGGAGCCGGTAGACCGGGATCGCAGCTTCCGGCTTCGCGCGCTCGCCGATCTCGAACGCGCGCTCGCTCAATTCGGCGCCCTCGGCAAGCCGACCCTCTGCAAGCGCGAACGCTGCACGAGCGGCGACGGCGTCCCAGAGCTGTGCGGGCTCGCGAAGCTGCTCGGCAAGGTCCGTAACTCGGTCGAGTCCTGAAGCGATCTCGCTGCAATCGCCGAGCGTGAGCTTCGCAATCATGCCGTGCAATGTCCCGTGGATGATGCGCGGAACGTCCGGGATCGACTCGGCGAGCTCGCAGAGCTCAGTCGCAAGTGCCAGGCACTCCTCGACCGTGTCCGGGCCCGCGATCGCCGCGATACGGCCGTCGAGCGCATAGGCGAGCGCAGCTCGGTTCCCGCTTCGACGCGCGAGCTCGATCGCGGTCCGACTGACGTCGTCGCGCCGACTCCGACTCAGCTCGTCGCGAAGGGCGCCACCGAGCCGGCCAAGCAGCCGAGCTCGCAGCTCGACGTTGGTTTCGTCAACGACACCGAGCGCCTCCTCGATCAAGCCGACCAGCCGCGCGTCGCCACCCTTCCGGAGGTACATGTCCTCACGGGCGTAGCCCGCTGCCGCCGAGGCGAAGAGGCGCGGAAGATCCAGACGCCGCGCGAGCTCGGCCGCTTCGAGGAACGTCTCCTTCGCGACGGCGGTTTCCCCGCTGCGCACTTGCGCCTCGCCGATGCCAAGCAGGAGCTCGCAACGGAGCTCGCCGTCGTCATCGGGCGATGCAGCCAACGCTTCGAGAGCTGCCGAGTACTGCCGCGCTGCTTCCTCGTACGCGAGCAGCTCGAGCGCACGGTCGCCCGCGCGGTGCGCGTACTCGATTCCCTTGCGCAGATCGTTCCCCGCGAACGCGTGATGCGCAAGCTCGGCAAGATGCCGACCGGAAGTCTCGCCGTGAGTCGCTTCAAGCGCGTCGACGACTTGGCGATGGAGCCGAACGCGCCGAGCCGACGCGAGACCGTCGTAGAGCGTGTCGCGGATCAAGACGTGCGCAAACCGAAGGCGATCGTGCACGCCGGGCAGGTTCGAAACGACACGAGCCGTCAACGCTTCGTCCAAGACCTCCAGGAGCTCGTCCTCGGAGCGCGTCGCCAGACGAGCGAGCGGCGCGAGGGCAAACTCGCGCCCGAGGATCGACGCGCACCCGAGTAGTCGCCTGCACTCGTCCGACAGGTGGCCGAGTCGAAGCGCGATCACGTCGCGCACGCTCTGCGGAATCGCGATGCCGTCATCGATGCCGTCGGCTGCCAGCAGCCTGACCATCTCTGCGAGGAAGAGCGCATTGCCTTCGGTCGCGTCGTGCAATGCCGCTGAAAGCGTCGGGGACGCAAGCTCGCCGGCCGAGAGATTGAGGTATTCCTCGACGGCGTCTTTCGTCAGACCGCGCAGCAGGATTCGAGTTGCAGTCGGCTCGCGCACCACGCCCGCGAGCAACTCCAGCAACGGGCCGGCGGGAACCGGGTCGACGTCGCGATACGCGCCGAGAACGAGCATCCGCGTCGTCGCAAGGCTCCGCGCGACGAACTGCAGAAGCAAGAGCGAAGGCGCGTCGGCTGCGTGGAGATCGTCGAGGACGAGGACGAGCGGCCGCGCACGAGCAACGCGCTGCAACAAGTCGAAGACAGCGTCGAACAGCCGGAACCTCGCTCCGTCGGCTTCGAGCGACACCGGTGCCGGCAGATCCGGAAGTCGGTGACGTAGCTCCGGAACGATCTGCGCGATCTCCGCGCCGCCGATGCCGACGTCTGCGTGTAGCTCGTCATCCGTCGCCTCACGGACATACGTGCGAAGCACCTGCACCCAGGGCCAGTACGCGGGCGCGCCGCCCGCCTCCCAGCAGCGGCCGACCAGGACGAGCGCGCCCTGCTCCCGCGCTTGCCTCACGAGCTCTTCGGCCAAGCGGCTCTTGCCGATTCCCGGCTCGCCGACGAGGAAGACGAGTCGTCCGCGGCCGGCAACGACGTCGGCGAGCCCGTCGCTTAGCTCGGCAAGCTCAGCCTCGCGGCCGACAAACGCGCTCGACGACGAATCGCGGGCCGAATCCGCTGGCACCGCCGCCGGTAGCTCTAGCGATGTGTCTTGTCGCAGGATCGCCAGGTGCAGCTCCTTCAGCGGCGCGCTCGGGTCGAGCCCGAGCTCGTCGGCAAACCGCGTGCGCGCCGCGGCGTAGACGTCGAGCGCCTCCGCCTGGCGGCCCGAGCGGTACAACGCGAGCATGAGCTGCGCGATCAGCCGCTCGCGGTGCGGATGCTCGCGGACGAGACCCTCGAGCTCACCGATGACAGCCGCGTGCTTGCTGCTTGCAAGGTCGGCGTCGGTGCGCTGCTCGATGCAGGCCAGACGGAGCTCTTCCCACCGCGCGATGTGCGGCTGCGCGAACGCGTCCGAGACGAACTCCGGAAGCGGGGGCCCGCGCCACAGCGCGAGCGCCTCCGCGCTGTGCCCAGCCGCCGCAAACTGTTCGAACTGGATGGCGTCGAGCTCCGACGGCTCGAGCCGTATCTCGTACCCCGGCGCCCGCGTGACGATCCGCTCGCGGCCGAGAATCTTCCGCAACTGCGAGACGTACACCTGCAGCGCCTTCTGCGCCGTCTCAGGTGGGTCGTCGTCCCACAGCGCGTCGACCAGTCGGTCGACTGAGACGACATGGTTGGCGTCGACAAGCAGACGTGCGAGGAGCGCACGCTGCTTTTGTCCGCCGAGATCGACGAGGCGGCGACCGGATTCGACCTCGAGCGGGCCGAGGATCCGGAACACGATTCCCGACTCGATCGTTCGACGCTAACACCAGCGTTCCGGGCACTCAACCCGCGCCGTGCGCCAGGTCTTTACCGCGGCTTCACCGAGCCTTTGGCGAGCTGCGATCCACTCAGCCCATGAAGAGGACGGGCAAGCAGTCAAGGAGGGCAACGATGGCTCCGAAGTTTCGCAAGCTCACACGCCGGGTCGCGCTACTCGCAGCGGTCGTCGGAGTAGCGGCACTCGCCGCAACGCCGGCATTCGCAACGGCGCTCGCCAGCGACCCGGGCTCAATCCCGACGGCGCTCGGTTCCGACCATCAGTCGACGGTCGTCCAGAGCACGTACCTGCAGTACGGGCACGCACCTGACACGAACGACCAGGCCGCCGCGTCGCAACAGACCTTTCTCACCAACGGTCACTCGCCGGACACGACCGTCGCTTCGGTCGCGCAGCCGACGTATGTCAGCTACGCGCACGCGCCGGATACGAACGATCCGGCTCTCTTCGCGGCACCGCAGGTCGTAGCCGTCTCCTCGGACTCGTTCGACTGGGGCGACTTCGGCATCGGACTCGGTAGTGCGCTGACGGCGATGCTCCTCCTCGGGGGCGGGGTACTCATCGCACGTCAGACGCAGGGGCGACTGCGCAACGCGTAGGCAAGCGGAGCCCTCCACCGGTACGGACGAGCTCGCGGCCCGGGCTCGTTCGTACGTCTGCGGTCGGTTACGTGTGCAGCCGGTCGAGCGCGTCGGCGAGATCTTCGAGTGCATGCTCGTCCGCATAGCGGATCTCGACCCGCCCGCGAGAGACAGCGGCGGGGAAGCCAGTTAGCCGCTCGATCGAGTCGCGCACCCGAGCAGCCAGCGCTGGATCGACGCGGCCGGCGCTCTGCCGCGGCTTCTGTCGGGCGCCGGCCCAGCGAGCGCGCTGCTCGGCGGCTCGCACGCTGAGACCGCGCTGGACGATCTCGCGCGCAAGCCGGCGACGCGCGTCCTGGTCCGGAACGGCCAGCACCGCGCGCGCGTGTCCTTCCGTGAGCTGACCGCGTTCCACCATCCCGAGCACGTCGTCCGGCAGCTCCAACAGCCGCAGTCGATTCGACACGCTCGGCTTCGAGCGACCAACGCGCTCTGCGACCTCGCCGAGACTAAATCCGAATTCATCCTGGAGCACGGCGTAGGCGCGCGCTTCCTCGACCGCCGAGAGCTGCTCACGCGCGACGTTCTCGACGAGCGCGAGCAAAAGCGAGTCGCGATCCGCTGCTGCGCGAACCACCGCGGGCACGATCGCAACGCCGGCCTCGCGTGCGGCGCGCCACCGGCGCTCACCGGCGATCAGCTCGTAGCCTCCAGCCGGGCGCGGTCGCACGAGGACCGGCTGGATGACACCCTGCGCTTTGACCGACTCGGCGAGGCCACTCGCGGCGTCGGCCTCGAAGCGGCGCCGCGGCTGGCGCGGATTCGGATGGATCGCCTCTACCGGCAGCTCGACGAGCTCGGCGGTCGCGTCGTTGCCGCCGATCAGGACCTCGAGACCGCGACCGAGGCCGCGACGGTTCGTGCTAGCAGCGCTCGACAAGCTCCATCGCCACCTTCCAGTAGGCGTCGGCGCCGGCCGAGCGGCGGTCGTACGCAATCGCGGGAAGCCCGTGGCTCGGCGCCTCGGCCAGCCTCACCGAGCGGGGCACTGCCTGCTTGAAGACGAGCTCGCCGAAGTGGCGGCGGACTTCGGACTCGACGTCGGCTGCAAGCTTCGTCCGTGCATCGACCATCGTCAGGAGCAGCCCGCCGATCCCGAGCTGCGGGTTGAGCCGGCGCCGCACGAGCTCCACTGACTCGAGGAGCTGCGTCAGCCCCTCGAGCGCGTAGTACTCGGCCTGCACCGGAACGAGAACGCGGTCCGCCGCCGCGAGCGCGTTCACCGTGAGCGGACCGAGCGAAGGCGGGCAGTCGAGGAACACGAACCGGTACTCGTCCGCTCCGCTCGCGAGCGCCTCGGCGAGGTACCGCTCGCCGTCGTCGCGTCGCGCGAGCTCGACGACTGCCCCGGCGAGGTCGCGCTTCGACGGGACAATGGAGAGGTTCGGAAAGCGAGTTGGCTTCGCGAGCTCGCTCAGCGGCGCACCGTCGAGCAGGTCGTAGCTCGAGGTGCCGTTCGCACGTTCTCCGAGGCCGGAGGTCGCGTTCGCCTGCGGGTCGAGATCGACGACGAGTGCAGGCTGCCCGGCTTCCGCAAGACACGCGGCAAGGTTGATTGCCGTTGTCGTCTTGCCGACACCGCCCTTCTGGTTTGCAAGGGCATAGATCCGGGCTGGCACCTGCCCATCTTGCCGTCGCGCCCGGACAGGGGCGCCCAGTTCAGGCAAGCGGCCGTTTGCGTGCGATTCCAGGGCGTCGAGGGAAGCCCGCAGGTGTCGGCTCGAGCTTCGGGATCACGAGCAACCCTTCGTGCTGCTCCGGCTCGCCGCCGCCCAGCTGGTCTGACACACGCGCGACGGCCGAGGTGCTCGCGGTCTCGCCGACGAAGAGAATCGCAGCGCCGCCAGGGCGGACGAGCGCAAGACACCACTCGGCGGCAACGGGCGGCGGAGCGAGCGCCTTTGCAACTGCGACGCCGAATGTGTCAGGCGCCTGCTCCTCCGCACGCCCCCAGACGACACGCGCGTTCGGCGGCGCCCAGCCTTCGAGGAAGTCGCACTTGCGTCGCTCGGCTTCGAGCAGCACCACCTCGCGCTCCGGCAGAGCATGAGCGAGCGGAATTCCTGGCGCGCCGCCGCCCGAACCGACGTCGGCGATCACACCCGCGAACCGGCCCACGTATGGGACAGCTCGAAGCGAGTCGTCGAGCAGTCGCGCCTGCGCTTCGGCCAGGTCGCGAATCGCCGTCAGCCCGGGCGTCGCGACGACGGCGCGGAGCCAGCTAGCGAGTGGGTCTGACGACGACGTAGCGGTTGGGTTCCGCACCCTCGGACGACGTCTCGATGCCGTCGTAGTCCTTGAGGCGCAGGTGGACGATCTTTCGCTCGGGCGCGCTCATCGGATCGAGCTCGACCAGTTCGAGGTCGCGTAGAGCTTGCTCGGCGCTCCGCAAAGCGAGTGTTTCGAGCTGCCGCCGCCGGCGCTCTCGGTAGCCCGCTGCGTCGACCACCACCTCTTTGCGCTCCGAGCCGAACGTTCGAAAAGCAATCGCATTCAGGAGGTACTGGATGGCATCGATCGTCTGGCCGTGCCGCCCGATCAGAAGGCCGAGCTCGCCGCCTTCGACGGTCAGCGTCACCTGCTCCGGATCGTCTTCGCTCGCGACCGCTGCGTTGAGACCGAAGGACGCGACAATCGTCTCGAGCAGCATGCGCGCATCGGCCGCACTCTCGCTCTCGTCTGCTCGCGGCTCGCTCGTCGGCGAAGGCGCCGCAAGCAACGCGGCCGCAGGTGCGAGGGCGACGACACGCGCCGGCTCGTAGCCGACTCCGAGCAGGCCGCGCTCGCCTTCCGAGACGACTTCGAAGCGGACGGCGGACTTGTCGAGTCCGGGATGCTGGCGCTCGAGCTCGCGTAACGCCGCCCATTTCGCTTCGCCGACGGTCTCGCCCGTCGCCTCGACGAACGCGTCCGGCGTCTCGGTCAACGATTGGCCTTCTTCTTCCGCTTTACGCGACGCGGCTGTTGCTTCGCCGGGCTCGGCGCTGCCGCGGCGGCCGGCTTCGGCTCGGGCACAGGCTTCCGCCCGTCTTCACTCGGTGTCTGTCTCGCACGACTGAACGGCGACATGGGCGGGGCCGCAGTCTTCGGGATCAACCTTCGTGTCACAAGCCCCTGGCCAACCGTCCAAAGGTTCGTCGTCATCCAGTAGATGACGAGCCCAGCCGGGAACCGCGCGATGAAGAAGACGAAGACGAGCGGCATGAACATGAACAGCGTGCGCTGAACCTTGTCCGCCGTCGTCGCCATGAACAGGGTCGAGGCCATCTGGCTCAGCACGTAGACCGCGAGGAGCACGTAGCCGCTCCAGTGGTCGGTCGTCTTGTCAGCAACCGACGGCACGAAATGAAGCCATGAGAGATCGCCGAGGTTCGAGCCGACCTTCTCGGCCTCTTTCGAGAAGTTCTTCAGCACGAAGTAGAGCGCGAGAAAGACGGGCAGCTGCGCCAGCATCGGCAGACACGACGCGGCCGGGTTGATGTTGTTCTCCTTGTAGAACTTCATCATCTCTTCGTTCTGCTTCTGGCGGTCGTGCTTGTAGCGCTGCTGGATCGCCTTCATCTCCGGTGCGTGGCGCTGCAGGTTCTGCATCGAGTGGATCTGGCGGATCGTCAACGGGACGAGCAGCATTCGAACGATCACGGTCACCCCGACGATCGACCACGCCCACGTCAGCCCCACCGAGTCGTGGAGCCAGTCGAGAACGTGGCGGAGCGCATCCTCGAGGGGCGTCAGGATGCTGGCCAGAAGCAGCACGTGCATCATCGGACCGGGTCGTAGCCCCCGCGACTCCAGGGGTTGCAGCGAAGCAGGCGCCAGCCGGCGAGAACCGACCCGCGCACGAATCCGCGCTCGCGGAGCGCGTCGATCGCGTATTGCGAGCACGACGGGTGGTATTTGCACGTCGTCGGAAAGAGCGCACCGAGCGTGAGCCGGTAGAGCCAGACGCACGCGGTCGCTGCAAGCGACGGCAGCCGCACGAGAGGCGCAATCACGACGGGACCTTCTCGATCACTTCGTCAACGCGCTCTTCGAGCCAGCCGAAACCGTTTGCCTTGACCGCCTCCGGTAGACCGGGCCGTACGATCAAGACGTAGTCGAGCCCCGCAGGAACTGCCTCGGAGCGCGAGCTCCAGACCTCTCGCAACTGACGCTTGATCGTGTTTCGCGCGACCGCGTTCCCCACCGACCGCGGCACCGAGAAGCCGAACCTCGGCGGTCCGGGCTCGTCCTGTGGAAACCAGTACAGAACGAGGAAGCGCGATGCCGTCGAGCGCCCGTGGCGGTAGACGGCATCGAAGTCCCGTGAGCGGGACAGGCGGTTCTGACGCTTCACTTCGAGCAGCTTACGCGGGGAACAAGCTATGCGGAGAGCCGCGCGCGGCCCTTTGCACGGCGCCGTTTCAAGATCGCGCGACCGGCGCGCGTCGCCATGCGCGCACGGAAGCCGTGCTTGCGCTTCCGGCGACGAACATTCGGCTGATACGTCCGCTTCACGTGTCCCCCAAGAGACGAATTCCCCCAAGAGGGGGACAATCGGCCGGCAAGTATAGATGAGGTTCCGTCCACCGAGTTCTCCACAGACGAAGGTGCTGCAAACCCGCTAAAGGGTGCTCTGCACGAGCGGGTTTCCACAGGTGTGGAGAGTGGTGTGGAATCGAAGAAATGCCTGCAAATCCCGGGATTTTGCGTCTCTCAGACCCCCTGGTATGCTCGCGCCTCCCAAGCCTGTTGAAAGGAGCGGATCGCGCCGTTGGAGCCACTAGTCGAGCTGACAGCAGAGAACCTCTGGAACGAGGTCCTGAGTCGGCTCCGAGGGGCGCTCAACGACACCACGTACCAGACGTGGTTCGGCGAGGTCGAGGCGGGCGATCTGGACGGTGAGGCATTCGTGCTCACCGTCCCGAACGACTTCACGCGCGACTGGATCGAGGGACACTTCCTCGGTCTGATCGGTGCAGCCGTGCGCGATGTCACGGGCAGCGAGCGTCGAATCGAGCTCCGCGTCGGCGCAGGACATCCACACAAGGAAGAATCGCCTGAGGTAGCACCCGTCACACCGCGGTCTGTTCGCATCCCGCGGGCCGACACACGCGGGTTGAACCAGAAGTACACATTCGACTCGTTCGTGATCGGATCGTCGAACCGGTTCGCGCACGCGGCTGCGCTCGCTGTTGCGGAGGCGCCGGCGCAGGCCTACAACCCCCTCTTCATCTACGGCGGCACCGGGCTCGGCAAGACGCATCTCCTCCAGGCGATCGCGCAGTACGTCGGCATGCACTCGAGCGAGCTCTCGGTGCGTTACGTGACGAGCGAGACGTTCATGAACGACTTCATCAACTCACTCCGCGACAAGCGCATCGAGGGGTTCAAACAGCGCTACCGGACCTACGACGTCTTGCTGATCGACGACGTGCAGTTCTTCGAGCACAAGGAGCGGATCCAGGAAGAGTTCTTCCACACGTTCAACTCGCTCTACGAAGCCGGCTCTCAGATCTGCATGTCGAGCGACCGTCCACCGCGAGAGATCGCGACCCTTGAAGCGCGCCTGCGCTCGCGCTTCGAATGGGGCTTGATCACGGATATCCAGCCTCCCGATCTCGAGACGCGCATCGCGATCTTGCGGAAGAAGGAGAAGACGGACGGGATCCACGTTCCAGACCCGCAGGTGCTGACGTTCATCGCGAGTCGAGTCTCGACGAACATCCGGGAACTCGAAGGCGCGCTCACGCGCGTTGTTGCCTTCTCGTCTCTCACCGGCCGACCGATGACCGTCGAGCTCGCACAAGATGTCCTCAAGGACGTGTTCCCCCAAGGAGAGGCTGCGGCAGTGTCGATCAGACGGATCCAGGAGCTCGTTTCGGAACGGTTCGGGCTCTCGCTCGACGAGCTCTGCGGCGACAAGCGCTCACAGAACATCGTCTATCCGCGGCAGGTGGCGATGTATCTCTCGCGCGAGCTGACGGACTCCTCGCTACCGAAGATCGGCAAGGAGTTCGGCGGCCGCGACCACACCACTGTGATCCACGCAACGTCGAAGATCGCGCGTCTCATTCGTGAGGACAGATCTGTCT
Source organism: Actinomycetota bacterium (assembly GCA_046734795.1). GTDB lineage: Bacteria > Actinomycetota > Thermoleophilia > Gaiellales > Gaiellaceae > JBKPRX01. The sequence continues at coordinate 2,336 of JBKPRX010000168.1, read as the reverse complement.
ACAACCTTGTGCAGGAACTCACGGCACGTGTGAAGCAAGTTCGGTAAGCGTCGGCGCCTGTGGTATCCGACTCGTTCTCCACACTTTCAGCCCACACGTTTCTCGGCTCAACCATGCGCAATCGAGGGCGGTATCCCAAGATCCACACGCCCTATGACTACGACAAAGGTCCTTTAAATGATTGAGACAGACGTCATACTCGGCTCCGGGATGAGGATTGTGTGTCAGCGCGACGAGCTCGCACAGCGCCTCTCGGTCGTGGCGCGAGCAGTGTCGACACGCGCAACCGTTCAGATTCTCGCCGGGATCTTGTTGCGTCCTGTGGAAGGCGGCGTCGAGCTCGCGGCCACCGACATGGAGATCTCGCTGCGCACAACCGTGTCGGCGCAGGTCGAAGGTGACCAAGCAATCGTCGTTCCCGGCCGCCGCCTCGTCGAACTTGCTCGTCTGCTGCCCGAAGACGAGGTCGAGATCGAGCATCGTCCCGACGAGTCCGTTGTGCACATCACGTCAGGCTCGGTCAGCTACACGCTTCACACCTACAACGCGGAGGATTTTCCGCGACTGCCGGAGCTCGAGAGCGCAGGCACGTTCGGCGTCGATCGCGAGTCGCTGCTCGAAACAATCTCTCGCGTCGCACGCTCGGCCTCGCGCGACGAGTCGCGGCCGGTCCTCACCGGGATCCTTGTTCGCTTTGGTGGCGGCAACCTCGTGATGGCCGCGACCGACTCCTATCGACTCTCGGTCAAAGAGACGTCACTTGGTGCAGAGACGCCGGAGCTCGAAGCGATTGTGCCCGCCCGTGCGCTCCAGGAGCTGGCGCGAATTGCGCAGGGCGGCGACGAGATCGAGATCGGCGTGCACGAGAACCAGGTGCTCTTCGTCGCGGACGACGCGTGGCTCACGACCCGCCGAATCGAGGGGCAATTTCCGAACTACAAGCAGCTGCTTCCCGAGACGTTCGAGCATGAGTTGGCGCTGCCGCGAGACGAGTTCTTGGATGTCGTACGTCGGGCGGCCGTGATGATCGAGCGCACCTCACCGCTCCAACTTCGCTTCGCCGAGGGCGAAGTCACGGTCGTCGCTCGGACGCACGAGGTTGGGGAGTCGAAGGAGGCGCTGCCGGCGCCGTTCACTGGCGAGCCGCTCGAGATCGGGTTCAACGCGGACTTCTTGCGCGACGGAATCGAGTCTGTGAGTGGCGACGAGATCCGCGTGAAGCTCATCAACCCGCTCAGGCCGGCCGTGCTTCAGGGTGAGAGTGGCGACTTCACGTACCTCGTGATGCCGATCCGGCTGCCGGGTTGATCGCCGAGCCCTGATCGTCGCCCGCGTCTCGCTCCGCAACTTCCGCTCCTACTCAGGTCTCGAGCTCGACCTCGAGGCAGGGCTCGTGCTCGCCGTTGGGCCGAACGGCGTCGGCAAGACGAACCTGCTCGAGTCGCTGCATCTCGGAACGCAAGGGTTCTCGCCGCGGACACGCAGTGACGCGCAACTGATCCAGATCGGCATGGATGCCGCACGCGTCTCTCTGAACGGAACGCTCGGCGATGTGTCATTGAGCGCGCGCGTCGAGCTTTCGCGTGCAAACGGTAAGCGCGCCTGGCGTGACGGCGCACCGCTTCGCGCAGCGGAGCAGCTTCGACAAGAGATCGCCACGCTTGTCTTCACACCGGACCGGCTCGCCGTGATCAAAGGCGGACCAGCGGTACGTCGGGCCTACTTCGATCGAGTGCTTGCGCGGCTCCTTCCGGCGCGCGGCGCGCTCTCGGCGCAGTACGGCGCTGCGGTTGCGCAACGAAACGCTGCTCTGCGGCGCGTCGCAATCGGCGCGGCGGCGAAAGAGAGCGTCGCCCCGTGGACGGAGCAGGCCGCCGTCCTCGGAGTGCAGCTCGTGAGTGCCCGCGAGCAAACTCTCGCGACGTTGGCGCCGTCATTCGAGCGCGCGGCAGATGAGTTAGGGCTTTCGTCGGCCGAACTTCGCTACCAAGGTGATCCGCCCACGATCGAGGAGCTGGAGAGCCGGTTCGAGCGCGAGCTCGAGCGTGGCAATACGACGGTTGGGCCGCACCTCGACGACATTCTCGTCTCGTCGGCCGGCCGCGACCTTCGCAGCTTTGGGTCCCAAGGCGAGCAGCGGCTCGCCGTGCTGTCGCTTCTCCTTGCCGAGGCGGACGTGCTGACCGAACGGCACGGAGTGGCGCCGCTTCTGCTGCTCGACGACGTGCTTTCGGAGCTCGATCCCGATCGACGGGCGATCCTTGCGAGTCATGTCGCCGGTTTCGGCCAGACGCTCGTCACGGCCACCGACGCGGCCGTGCTGCCGACCTCGCCTA
>JBKPRX010000167.1:0-15158 GCA_046734795.1 Actinomycetota bacterium | reverse complement strand
GTGAGCTCGAGCTCGACGTCGTCAACGACGGCGGTGCGCCGAGGCCGAGCACCAACGGCGCCGGCGGCGGGCACGGCTTGATCGGGATGCGCGAGCGCGTCCTGCTCTTCGGCGGACGGTTCGAGGCCGGTGCGCGCGAGGACGGCGGCTTCCACGTCCACGCGCTCCTGCCGATCGAGGAGACCGCGTGATCAGCGTTCTCTTGGCCGACGACCACGAGCTCTTACGAGATGGTCTGCGCGCGATCCTCGATGCACAAGACGACATCGAGGTCGTGGGCGAAGCCGCAGACGGCGAGGAGGCGCTCGAGCAGGTGGCACAACTCGAGCCGGACGTCGTCGTGATGGACATCCGCATGCCGCGCGTCGACGGGATCGAGGCGACGCGGCGCCTACTCGCCAAGGACAACGCTCCGCGCGTCCTCGTCCTGACGACGTTCGACCTCGACGAGTATGTATTCGAGGCGCTCCGCGCAGGCGCCGGCGGCTTCATGCTGAAGGACGCGCCGCCGACCCAGCTCGCCTCAGCCGTACGGACGGTCGCAGCCGGCGAGTCGCTGCTCGCGCCGGCTGTGACAAAGCGCCTCATCGAGCGCTTCGTCACCCAACAACCCACCGACGAAGCAAAGCGCGAACGGTTCGCAGGCCTGACCGACCGCGAGGTCGAAGTCCTGCGGCTCTTGACTCGCGGTTACTCCAACGCGGAAATCGGCGAGCAGCTCTTCCTCAGCGCTGCGACCGTGAAGACACACGTCACGCGCGTCCTCGCGAAGCTCGGCGTCCGCGACCGCGTGCAGGCGGTGGTTCTCGCCTACGAGGCCGGCATCGTCCAGCCGGGCGCCGCGGCCGACTAGCGCGACTAGCTCGCGACGCGGTAGCGCACGTGCGTCACCGTCGTCGCGATCACCTTCTCGAGCTCGAGCTCCTTCTGCTGCCCGTCGCCGAAGAGAGGCGTGCCGCCGCCTAGCAAGATCGGCGCGATCGTCACGTTTAGCTCGTCGAGCAGGCCGGCGTCGAGGTACTGCTGGATCATGCTCGCGCCGCCCCCGATCGCGACGTCTTTCGCGCCGGCCGCTGCGCGCGCTTGCTCGAGTGCCGCGTCGATCCCGTCGGTGACGAACGTGAATGTCGACTGGCCGATCGTGAGCGGCTCGCGCTCGTGATGCGTGAGCACGAAGACCGGCGTGCGGAACGGCGGGTCGTCTTCCCACCAGCCGTTTGGCATCCGATCGTTTTCCCACGGCCCGTCGCCGCCGTTGAACATCTTGCGGCCCATGATCACAGCGCCGGCGCGTTCGAGCGCCTCGCGCATGACATCGTCGTCGGGGCCGGACTCGCCGCCTTCATGACCATGCTCCTCGCGCCAGCTCTTCAGCTTGAAAAGCCACTCGTGCAAGCGCTCGCCGCCTTCGCCGAGCGGCAGGTCCTGCGACGCGTTCCGGCCGGCGATGAATCCGTCCAGAGACATCGAGATCCCGGTGATCAGCTTCGACATGATCGTCTCCTTTGGTCGTCGACGCTATGACGGCGCCGAAGACGCAAGATCATCGGTGCGAGTTAGTTCGGCGAGCCTTGCGCTGCGAACGAGAAGCCGATCTCGCCGGTCTCTGTCATTCCCGCGTCGAGAATCTTGTCGGCGAGTACCGCGGACGCGGTCCGGTCGAGGAAGACATGCGCTCCAGCCGCTTCGATGCACTCGTCATCCTCGGCCGGCAAAGGCGCGAGCGAGATGCTCAGATGAGCCTCGTCGTTGTCCGCCGCCTCGATCGTGAAGCGAAGGCCGGCTTCCTCGTCGAACTCTGAGTCCTCGACGAGTCCGCGGATCGCGGTCGCCGCGTTGTCGGTGAGAACCAGCATGTCATCAGCCGTTTCCGACGCCCGGCGGTTGAAACCTCGCGCTAGGAGGCGCCTGTGTCGGCGCGTCGCGCTTCGCCGATCACGATCGGGCGCACGAGTGCAGGCGCTTTCGGCGTTCGGTCGCGACGGACGTCTGTCACGTCGAGACCTGCTGCTCCGATCGCGGCGAGCGTGTCGCGGTTCGGATGGCAGCCGCGCCCGATCCACGACCACGGCCTCTCGAGCCGGTCCTGCCACCGCGCGAGCTTCGGCTCTTCCGAGCGGACGTGCTCGATGAACAGAAATCGCCCGTCCGGCTTCAGGACTCTCGCGACCTCGCGCAGGCCTGCGTGCGCGTCGTCGACCGTACAGAAGACGAGTGTCGCGACGGCGGTATCGAAGCTCGCATCGGGAAATGGAAGCTGTTCGGCGCCCGCTCCCAGGACCTGAACGGGTCGACCGAGACTCGCTGCCTTGTGCTCGAGCTGTGCGCGCATGTGCTTGTCGGGCTCGGTCACGACGAGCTCCGTGACCGCCTCCGGATAGTGCTCGACGTTCAAACCGGTGCCCGCGCCGATCTCGAGCGTGCGGCCGCGTGCGCGTGCGACGAGCTCCTTTCGCTTGTCGCGGAAGCCTGCCTCTTCGGACCTTGCGGTGACCCGGTCGTACATCCGCGCGGAGAGCGGCCCCCACAACACGTTCGAGACCTTGCCGGGCACGGCTGGAAGTCAATCGGACCGTAAGCCGCGCGGCGTGCAGAAGCGGCCACGGGTCCGGTGGCCGAGAGCGGCCGCATGCGCGAGTACGCGGCCGCTCCCTATGCCAGCGCCCGCTTGTCTCGCCAGCTTGCACGGCGAGGACAGCGCAGAGCGGGCGCGCTGGAGCCGATCAGACGCTCTTGAAGCAGAGCTTCGTCCCGAGCCGGTCAGCGCGGACACGCCGCACGTTGAACGCCGACGCGGGGAGATCTGCGCCGACCAGGATCGTGCTCCAGATCTTGAGTTCTTTTCGAAGCCAAGTGGTCACAACGGCCTTTCGGAGTGGGCGACGTAGTTCGCTCCTGCGGGAAAGCCGGTTCGCGGGTCCGTAGGAAGCGCGGATGTTGCGCGCGCTCGCCACGCACAGACTCGCGATATGAGCCTCTTGTCGAAACGATTCACATGCATCGATCCCGGCGACTGGCCGGCGCGTGAGGGGCGTCTGCGCGTGCTCGTCGAGCATCCGGATCGGGCGGTGCTCACGGGCGCGGTCGACATCCTGCGCGACGCGGATTACGACGTCTCCACGTGCTTGGGGGCAGAGCATGGGCAGCGCTGCCCGCTCGTCGACTTCGGCCGATGCGTGCTCGTCGAAGGCGCGGATGTCGTCGTCACCTCGCCCGAGCTCGCGGATGCCGAGGACGTGCTCGACCTCCACGAGCGGCGCGCCGTCAGGACCGTCGTGATCGAGCTGCCGCTGACACCGCGCTCGCTGCGCGACGCGGTCGCAGAGGCCGCCGCCGAGCGCTGACCGGCGCGGCCGACGACCGCGGCCTGTAGCCTGCCGCGCCATAGCCACCGTCGCCCTCGAACGCCCCGTAAAGCAAGAGGACGTCGACACGGTCGCGCGAGTGCGGCTGTTCGGTCTCAGCTTCCTGATGCTCTTCGTCGAGCTCGCGCTGATCCGCTGGACCGCTGCGAACGACATCCATCTCGCGTACCTGACGAACTTCGTGCTGCTCGCGAGCTTCCTCGGCATCGGGCTCGGCTTTCTTCGTGCCGATCGGGGGCCGGATCTCTTCCAGTGGGCGCCGGTCGTGCTCGCGCTCACCGTCGGCTTCGTGCTGCTCTTCCCGACGTACATCAAGCTCGAGACGGGGTCGACGAGCGGCGCCTTCGGCTGGTCGGCGCTGCCGCGCTGGGTGAGCCTCGGCGCGACGTTCTTCCTGACGGTTGCGGTGATGGCGTCGATCGGTCACGGCGTGGCGCGCCAGTTCCGGAAGTTCGCGCCGCTCGAGGCGTACCGCCTCGACATCCTCGGCTCGATCGCGGGAATCGTCGTCTTCTCGGCGCTGTCGTTTCTCCAGGTTCCGCCGATCGGCTGGGGGGCGATCGCCTCGGGGATCCTGCTGATGCTCCTCGGCCGGCGCTGGCAATGCGTCGCGCTCGTCGCGGTCGTGGTGCTGCTCGCGGTCGAGTCGTCGCATTCGGGCGATCATTGGTCGCCGTACTACAAGATCACGTCGACGTACCAGAACGAGGCGAGCGTCGCGGGTATTCGTGCGCACGGAGTCCTCACGATCACCGCCAACAACGTGCCGCACCAGACGGCGTATCGCGTGAAGACGCTCCGCCAGATCGAGCGCTTCTACTTCTTCCCGTACCGGCATACGAAGAAGCTCGACAACGTCCTGATCGTCGGCGCGGGTAACGGCAACGACATCGCGGTCGCGCTGTCGGAAGGCGCGAAACACGTCGATGCGGTCGAGATCGATCCGCAGATCCAGAAGCTCGGCCGCAAGTACCACCCGGATCACCCGTGGCAGGACCCGCGCGTGACGAAGCACATCAACGACGGGCGCGCCTACGTCCAGAACACGGGCAACCGCTACGACCTGATCATCTTCGCGCTGCCCGACTCGCTCACGCTCTTTGCGGGCCAGGGTGTGCTGCGGCTCGAGAACTACCTCTTCACGAAGCAGTCGATGGAACGCGTGAAGAAGCTGCTCAAGCCGGGCGGAACGTTCGCGATGTACAACTACTACGAGTCGTGGCTTCGCGACCGCTACGCGGGCACGCTCGCAGACGTGTACGGGCAGCCGCCGTGCGTCGAGATCGGCGACCCGCTCGCAAACCGCCGGCAAGCCGTGCTCACCGCCGGCGCGGGCGCGACGGTCAACTGCAAAACGCCGTGGCAGCAGGTGAAGGTCTCGGAGCCGACGGACGACTATCCGTTCCCGTATTTGCCGACGCGGACTATCCCGTCGTTCTATTGGCACACGCTGCTCTTGATGCTCGGCGCGTCGGTGCTTCTGATCATGCTCGCCGGTGGAGGACCGCGCGTCCTCGGCGGGATGCGCTTCTACGTCGATCTTGCGTTCATGGGCGCGGCGTTTTTGCTCCTGGAGACGAAGAACGTCGTGCAGTTCGCGCTTCTTTTCGGCACGACGTGGTTCGTCAACGCCCTCGTCTTCACGGGCGTGCTGCTGAGCGTGTGGGCCGCGATCGAGACTGCCCGTCGGCGGCGGCTGCCGCCGCCGTGGGTCTTGTACGTCCTTCTCTTTGTTGCGCTCGCAGTCGCTTGGTCGATTCCGCAGTCGTCACTGCTCTCGCTCTCGCCGGTGCCGCGGTTCTTCGCTGCGGTCGCGATTGCTTTCGCGCCGATCTATCTCGCGAACCTCGTCTTCTCGCAACGTTTCGCGGCCGTCGGCTCGTCGACGATCGCCTTCGCAACGAACCTGCTCGGTGCGATCGTCGGCGGGATGCTCGAGTATCTCTCGCTCGTCACCGGCTACCGCGCGCTGCTCGTCGTCGTCGCCGTGCTCTACGCGATGGCGTTCGTGACGAACCGGCTCTTCGCGCGCGAGCCTGCGCCCGCGAGCGGCTAGCGGTTCGTCGTCGTCACGAACGCCGGCACGCGCCGGCCAGCTCGAACGGGCGTGACGAAGATTGCGAGCACCGCGCCCGCGAAGCCGACGCCCGCCATGAGCGCGAACGTGACGGTGTAGCCGGTCAACGACGGAGTGTTCGTGCCTGCGATCAAGTACGCGCCGAGAATTGCGGTTCCGAGCTGCGCGCCGATGACGCTCCCGACGGTTCGCATGACCGTGTTCAGGCCGGTCGCGACGCCCGTCTCCGTCACGCGTACGGTCTGCGTGATCAACGTCGCCATCGCCGCGAACGCGAAGCCGACACCCGCGCCCTGGACCGGCATCACCACGAGGATCTGCCATGGGTGGTCGTTCCAAATCCCGAGTGCGAGCGATGCGAGCGCCACCATCGCGAGGCCGATCGAGAGCGACCACTTCATGCCTATGCGGTAGCCGACCTTCCCTGCCAGAGGTCCTCCGATCAGAAGCGCGAGCGCCGACGGCATCAAGTACAACCCCGCTTCGGTCACCGACATGCCGAACCCGTAGTCGACGAGGCGGCTCGACTCCGTCTCCATGAACTTCGGCAGCAGGACGAAGCTGCCGAACATCGCGAAGCCGGCAATGATCGCAGTCACGTTCGTCACGAGCACGGGCCGGTGCGCGAACATGCGCATGTCAACGAGCGGTTCCGCAACGCGGCGTTCGACGACGATCCACCCGACGAGAGTTGCGGCGCCGGCGAAAAACAGCCCGAGCGTCCTCGCCGACGTCCAGCCCCACTTGTTTCCTTCGGTGAGCGCAAGCAGGAGCGCGATCAACCCGATCGAGAACAAGACGGCGCCCGGAATGTCGACGCGCGACGGCGTCTTCACAGGCGACTCGGGCACGAACCTGTGCACGAGCACGAGCGGCACGAGCGTCGCAGCGCCGGCGACGACGAACAAGAAGCGCCACGAAGTGTGGTCGATGATCAACCCCGAGGCGAGGATCCCGATGCCTCCTCCGACGCCGAACACCGCCGAGATGAGTCCGATGCCGGTCGCGACCTTTTCGGGCGGAAACTCGTCGCGAATGATCCCGAAGCTGAGCGGGAAGATCGCGGCCGCGGCTCCTTGGAACGCGCGGAAGCCGATCAGCGACCAGATGTTCCACGCAAGCGCGGCACCCGCGCAGCCGGCGCAGAAGATGATGAGGCAGATGAGCAGCAGGCGCTCCTTGCCGTATTGATCGCCGAGCTTGCCGAGGATCGGCGTCGCCACCGAGGCGACGAGCAGAAACGACGTGATCACCCACGTCGCCCACGTCGCCGACGTGTTGAGGTCCTCCTGGAGGTGCGGCAGCGCCGGCACGACCATCGTCTGCGAGAGCGAATACGCGGTTCCGGCCAGCGTCAGGATCGCGAGCGTGACGTTGTAATGCTGGCGCGGAGGCTGCACCGCCTCAGGGTACCCGCGGCCCTGCGGCCTGCTCGTCGGTCCGCTACGTGGGACCGAGGACCCGCGCGCGCTCGACGGCGAGACGTACGGATTCCGTCCACGGATCGCCGTGGCCGGGCAGGACGAGCTGCGCGTCGAGACCTTCGATGCGGTGCAGCGAGTCGAGCATCTGCGCCGACGAGCGTGCCAAAGCGCGCGGCATGAGCTGCGGTCCGCGCGCGCCGGTGAGCGGGTTCCACGTGCAGAGGAGGTCGCCGACGAAGAGCACGCGCTTGTGCGCAAACCAGAGCGCGCAATGGCCGTCGGTGTGACCGGGCGTATGAATCGCTTGCGGCGAGCCGGGAACGCTGAGCGTCTCCTCGTCGCGGAAGGTCGTCGTCGCGTGCACGTTCGCGTGCTTCGCCCCGCCGCGCATGAACGCCGCGATGAGCTTCCACGCCGTCGGCCGCCAGAGGTACGGCAGAAACGACGTCTCGTTCTTGCCGGGTGGCTTCCCGGTCTCGGTGAGCCCGCGGTCATCCTCGTGCACGTACACCGGAACGTCGAGCTCCTCGCGGATCTGCTCCGCGCAGCCGACGTGGTCCGTATGTCCGTGCGTGAGCACGACCGCGCGGACGTCGTCGCGCGTGCGCCCGAGCAAGCGCAGGCCCTCATCGAGCTGCGGCCGGTAGCGAGCAAGGCCGGCATCGACGACTGTCACACCGGTGTCGTCGGCGACGAGGTACCAGTTGACGACGTCGGTCCCCAACCGAACGACGCCGTCCTCGAGCACCGCGGCCACGGCGGCAGTCTACGGCCGGAGAGCTAGCGCTTCTCGAGGTAGATCGTGTCGATTTCGACCGGGTCGATCGACCGGCCCGCGATGAACGGCCACGCGTCGTCCGACTCGAGCTGGTCGACGAGCTCCATCGCCCGCGACCGGGCGGCGTTCGGGTCGGTGAACGACGCGTCGACAAGCTGCTCGCCGCTCCGCAAGCGAACGACGACCCGCACGACGCCCGCGGCAGACGGCGCCCTGTCGATCGGCGTCGGCTCGTTCCGAACGAGCGTCGGCGCCGGGAGCGTGCGAGGCGGGTCGACCTTCGGCAGATCCGGCTTCGGCAGGTCCGGCTTGGGCAGATCCGCCTTGAGGGGTGCGATCTTCGCGGGCAGCTCGGCCGCAGGCTCCAGCTCGGATTCGGGCTCGGGCTCCGGCTTGGCGTCGAGCTCGGCCTCGCTCTCGCTCTCGTCCTCACGCTCGGGCTCGGTTTCGGACTCCGGATCCGGCTCCAACTCGACGTTCTCGTCGGCGGCCGGCTCGGCGATCACGATCGGCTCGGGCCGCGGGGCCTGGGCGACGATCTCGACCTGCGGTTCCGGCTCGGCGACCGGCTCCGGCTCCTCCTCCACGAGCGGCTCGAAAGCTGCGGGCGGAAGGTCAGGCTCGGGCGAGGGTGTCGGCAGCTCGACCGGTAGCTCGACTGGCGGCTCGACTGGCGGCGCGTCGAGCGCGGGCGCCTCCGGCTCGGCGGGAGCGAGGACGAGCGGCTCCGCAGGTGCCTGCGGCTCGGGCGGAGCGGGCGCGACGACGACCGGCGGCAGCAACGGTACGGAAGGCTCGGGCTCGGAGGCCGCGGCGACCGGCGCAACGACCTCGGCTGCGGGTGGCAAGTCCGGAACGGCAGGTACAGGAGGTGGGATCGGCGCCGGTGGCTCCGCGGCTGGCGGGGTCGGCGGCGCAAGCGGTGCGACGTCCGGACGTGGCAGCTCCGGCGTCGCGGCGAAAGGCTCCGGCCCCGCCGCGGGCGGAGCAGCAAGCGGCGGTGATGCAAGCGGCGGTGCAGCAAGCGGAGGAGCGGCCAGCGGTGGCGCTGCGACGGGCGGAGCGGCCAAAGGAGGAGCCGCGAGCGGCGGCGCAGCGAGGGGCGGCGCGCTGACGGGTGCAGGCGGAGGCGGCGCGACGGGCGCGGGGGCGGGCGGTGCGATCGGTGCGGGAGCGGGCGGCGGAACGATCGGCTCAGGAGCCGGAGCCGCAGCAACGGGCGTCGCTTGGACGATCGGCTCGGAGTGTGCTTCGAGTTGTGGCTCCTGCGCAGCCTGAAGCTCGTCCGAGGCCCACTCGAGGACCTTGGTCAGATCGTCCGGCGTCACCCAACCCTTCTCGACGACGATCTCTGCGATCGGCTGGCGATGCTGCGCTTCGAGCCGGATCGCCTCCGACATCTGGTCGGGAGTCACGAGCCGAAAGCGAAGGAGCTGCGCTTCGAGCGAGACCTGCTGCGGAATCGTCGGGATCGCGGAAGCCGAAGCTCCGGCAGGCGCCGACGAGTCGTCGGCCGTGCGAAGACCCGGACCATTCGGTCCCGACGCCGGGGCCGGTCCGCTCGTCACCGGAGGCTCGACGCCGACGGGGAGGGGGCTAACCGGCGGTTCGACAGGCGACAGCCGAGGGGCGCCGTGCTGATTCACCCTGGATTCATCGGCTTTTGCGGAGGAAGCTTGAGGACGAGTCAGGCCGCGCGCGCGTGTTCTTGCGCCGGTTCGAGCCTGGCAGCCCGCGTGGGAGGCGCCTCACGGAGCCCCATGGCCGCGAGCGCGACGGCAACGAGCCCTGCGAGACCGCCGACGAGGAGCGCAAGCTGCGTTCCGCCGCGCGAGGCGAGCCAGCCCGCGAGCATTCCCCCGAGCGGGCCGCTGCCGCTGAACGCGTAGTAGTAGAGCCCCACCACTCGGCCTCGAAGATGGTCCGGGGCGGCGAGCTGGAGCGTCGAGTTCGAGTTCGACGTCCAGATCGTGAAGCCGGCGCCCGTGACGACGAGCAGGAGGCCCACGAGAACGACGGACCGGGCCGGCGCCAGCAGGACCTCCGACCCCGCGAAGAGGAATCCCCCGGCGATCATCGCGCGGAGATTCGCGCGGGACTGAGCCGCCGCGATCAGGGCGCCCGCGAGCGCGCCCGCGCCGAACAACGCCGAGAGCACGCCGAAGGTCACCGGGCCCGCGTCGAGCGTCCGCTTCGCGAGCACGGGCAGCAAGACGTTGAAGTTGAAGCAGAACGTGCTGAGCACGACGACGAGCGAAAGCACGATCACCTTCCGCCGGTCGCCGAAGACGTAGGTGAGCCCTTCGCGCGCTCCACGGAAGATCTGCGGCCGTCCTTCGCGGAGGAGCGGATGGAACTCGCTGACGCGCATGAGGAGCAGTCCGCCGAGAACGGCCATGAAGCTCAAGGCGTTGACCGCGAAGCACCAGCCCACGCCGACCGCGGCGATCAAGATGCCGGCGACCGCAGGGCCGAAGATGCGTGCGGCGTTGAAGAGGCTCGAGTTGAGGGCGACCGCGTTCGAGAGCTCCGCGCGACCGACCATGCGGTAGGTCAGCGCTTGCCGAGACGGCGCGTCAAAGACGAGGAGCGCTCCGTTCAGGAAGGCGATCACGTACACGTGCCACGGTTCCGCGACGCCGGCAACGACGATCGCCGCCATCGCGACCGCGAGGAACATCTGCGCGGTCTGCGTAACGAGCACCGCGCGCCGCGCGTCGACGCGGTCGACGACGACGCCGGCGAAGAGACCGAGGATCGTGAACGGCAGAAACTGTGCGAGCGCGAGCACACCGACCGCGACCGGAGAGTGCGTCAGCTGGAGCACGAGCCAGGCCTGCGCGATCCTCTGCATCCACGTGCCCGTCTGCGACACGACCTGACCGGCGAAGAAGAAGCGGTAGTTCCGGTGGCGGAGAAGGCTCGAGAACGTCCGCTTGAAGGCGCGCGTCATCGGCGCTCCTCCTCGCCGAGCACGCTCGCGAGCGGCTCGACGGCGCGTTCGAGTGCCGCGAGCTCGTCGGCGCTCAACGCCGAGAGGCGTTGAGCGAGCCAAACGGTGCGCCGTGAACGGACGTTCCGCAGCACTCGCCGGCCTTCGTCCGTCAGAGTCAGGCCAACTCGACGCCGGTCGCTGTCGCTCGGCGTGCGGAGGACGTAGCCGCGTCCGACGAGCTTCTCGACGTGTCCGGACATCGCGGCGGGCGACATCCGTTCGCGCTCTGCGAGCTCGTTGACGCCGATCCCCGGCGCGTACTTGATCTCGCCGAGCAGCGCGACGTGGCTCGGAGAAACACCCACGGCGCGCGCCTCGCGGCGGAGCTCGCGCGCGAGCCGGAGCAGGACCGGCCGGAGGCGATCGCTGAGGACGAGGGTGTCCGCTGTCTGTTGCGCTGGTATCTGTTGCGCCGGTGTCTGTTTGGCTGGTGTCTGTTTGGCTGGTGTCGGTTTGGCTGGGCGATCTGCAGGCATGTCGTTAACTAGGTTAACTATAGCGATCGCGCTACTCTGCTCAGCGGTGGGGGTGACGCCTTGAGCCGCGTCCTGATCGAGACGCCCGATTCAATCGCCGCGTCGCTCCTCCAACAGCGCCTCCAGATCGAGCTCGAGCTCGTCCAGCTGCCCGGACGATGCGAGCTCCGCGCGGCCGACGTACGGCTCGCCGAGCTCGCCGGCGTCCTCTCGACTGTCGAGAACTGGATGGCCGACGTCGGACTCGGGTCGGTCGCAGTGGGGCTCGACGAGCGCCGCTACGTCCTCATCTCCAGGGGCGCCGGCACCAGCCAGCCCTTGTGAGGGCAATGGTGCTTCGCGCTCAGCGCGAGGCGCTCCGCGCCGACGACCTGCCCGTGCCGGAGCCCGCGCCCGGCCAAATCCGGCTGCGTGTCGAGGCGTGCGGGGTCTGCCGCACCGATCTCCATGTCGTCGACGGAGAGCTGACGCGGCCGAAGCTTCCGCTCGTTCCCGGTCACCAGATCGTCGGCAGCGCCGACGACGGCCGGCGGCTCGGCGTCCCGTGGCTTGGCTGGACGTGCGGCGTCTGCCGGTTCTGTGCGTCCGGCCGCGAGAACCTGTGCGAGAGCGCGCGTTTCACCGGCTACGACCTCGACGGCGGATACGCCGAGTACGTCGTCGCCGACGAGCGGTTCTGTTTCCCGATCCCGAGCGGATACCCGGACGAGCAGGCCGCGCCGCTCCTCTGCGCGGGCCTGATCGGCTACCGGTCGCTCCGGCTCGCCGGCGACGGCGAGCGACTGGGCCTCTACGGCTTCGGCGCCGCGGCGCACATCGTCGCTCAGGTCGCCCGGCACGAAGGCCGGCAGGTGTTCGCGTTCGTGCGTGAGGGCGACGACGAAGCGGCGGCGTTCGCGACGGAGCTCGGCGCCGTCTGGACCGGCGATTCGCTGACCGTGCCGCCGGAGCCGCTCGACGCGGCGATCGTCTTCGCGCCCGCCGGCGAGCTCGTTCCGGCGGCCCTTCGCGCCGTCGACCGCGGCGGCTCCGTCGTCTGCGCGGGAATCCACATGAGCGACATCCCGTCGTTTCCATATGAGCTTCTGTGGCAGGAGCGGGTCGTGCGCTCGGTTGCGAACCTGACGCGACGTGACGCCGAGGAGTTCCTGGCGCTTGCGCCTCAGATACCCGTGCGGACCGAGATCGAGCTCTACGACCTCGAGCACGCGAACCACGCGCTCGACCGCCTTCGCGCCGGCGAGATACGCGGCGCGGCGGTGCTCCGCGTCTAGTCTTTCGCCTCGTGGCGAGCCTGCCGCCGTTCGAGCAGTTCTTCGCGCATCGGCGCATGTCGCCGTTCACGGCGTTCACTCCGGACGGCGACCGAGTCCTTTACGGGACCAACGTCACGGGACAGTTCAACCTCTGGAGCGTCCCCGTCGACGGTGGCCGGCCCGAGCAGCTGACGGCGTTCACAGCGAACACGGTTCGCGGCGTTGCGGTTCGTGACGACGGCGAGATCCTCTTCCTCGCGGACCGCGACGGCGACGAGTTCAACCAGCTGTACTGCATCTCGCCCTCGAACCCGTGGCCCGAGCAGCTCACCGAGCTCGAGAACGTCCAGCACCTCCTCGACGGTAGCGCGTGGTCGCCGGACGGACGCCGCTACGCCTACAGCGCGAACGCCCGCCGCCCGACCGACTCCGAGGTGTGGGTCGCCGATGCAGAGGGCGGCGACCCGGTGCCGGTGTTCGGCGAAGGACGGTTCGCGTTTCCGGCGGGATTCTCGCCCGACGGCTCGCGGCTGCTCGCGATTGATTTCCGAGCGAACGACGACCAGTCGATCTTCGTGATCGACCTCGAGTCGAATGACGCTCGCGAGGTGACGCCGCACGAAGGTCGGATGAAGTTCTTGCCAGGCCCGTGGGCCGCCGACGGAAGCGGCTTCTATGTGCTGACGAACGAGGATCGCGACTTTGCCGGCCTCGCGTTTCACGACCTCGAGACCGACGCGCGGCGCTGGGTCGAGACCCCTGACCGCGAGCTCGAGTCCGTCGCGGGCTCAGCCGACTCACAGACACTTGCCTGGATCGAAAACGACGAGGGCTGGGCGCGCGTGCGCCTTCGCGACCTCGCCGCGGGCCGCGACTTGCCCGAGCCGAAGCTGCCGCCCGGCACGACGTCTCCACTCGGACCCGGCTTGTCGCTCTCGAACGACGGCTCGCGCCTCGCGATCGTGTGGGAGCAACCGCAGCGACCACCCGAGCTCTTCGTCGTCGAGACTGCAACGGGCGACGCGCGGCCGCTGACCGAGAATCGCTTCGCCGGCCTCGGCTCGCTTCCGCTCAGCGCGCCCGAGCTGATCCGTTACCCGACCTTCGACGGCCGCGAGATTCCGGCTTGGCTCTACCGACCGGACGGCGACCGCGCTGCGCCGTACGTCCTCGCGATCCACGGCGGCCCGGAAGCGCAAGAGCGTCCGTTGTATCGCGGGCTGTACCAGTACTTGCTGAGCCGCGGCATCGGCGTCCTTGCGACGAACGTCCGCGGCTCGACGGGTTACGGCACCGAGTACCAGAAGCTCATTTACCGAGACTGGGGCGGCGGCGATCTCCAGGACTTTCGGCACGCTGCCGAATGGCTTCGTTCGCAGGATTTCGTCGATTCCGAGCGCATCGGCGTCTACGGCGGTTCGTACGGCGGCTTCGCGACACTTTCGTGCGTCACGCGGCTGCCGGAATACTGGGCCGCCGCGGTCGACATCTTCGGGCCGAGCGATCTCGTCACGTTCGCCCGCGCTGTGCCGCCCACCTGGCGGCGCTTCATGGCGGAGTGGGTCGGCGATCCCGAAACCGAGGAAGAGTTCCTCCGCGAGCGCTCGCCGATCACGTATGTCGAAGACGTTCGCGCTCCGCTCCTTGTCATCCAAGGCGCGAAGGATCCGCGCGTCGTGAAGGCGGAGTCGGATCAGATGGTCGAACGCTTGCGCGAACTCGGGCGTGTCGTCGAATACGAGGTCTTCGAGGACGAAGGCCACGGCTTCACGCGCGTCACGAACGAGCTGCGCGCATATTCGCTCGCCGCGAGCTGGCTCGAACGGCACCTGAGCTCGGGCGACAGCGGCTAGAAGCGATACCGATGAGACACTGACGCGATGGGCCATCGGATCGCACGCTTCCAACGAGTCCTGAGCGCACACCCGCGTGCGCTCGCGATGGGACAGATCGTCGTGCTCGGGCTCTTGTTCGGCATCGTCGCCTGGGCGATTCGCTCCGACCTGCGCGGCGCGGGCAGGCGGCTCGAGGATGCGAGCGCGATTCAGTTCCTGATCGGTTGCGCGATCCTCGCCGCGTACTACCTGCTGTTCGTGCTCGGCTGGATGCGGATCCTCGCAGCGTGGCGCGTGCAGATCAGTTACGGCCTGGCGCTGCGTGCGGAGATGGCCTCGATGCTCGCGAAGTACATCCCGGGCGGTATCTGGACTCCGGCAGCGCGTGTTGTGGTGGTCCGGCGCGCAGGCATCGCCGACGCCGGCCTCGTCACGGCGTCGATCATCGTCGAAGCCGGACTGTCAGCAGTCTCGGGCGTGCTCGTGTTCGTCATCAGCCTCGCGTGGACGGACGAGGTCGACGCGACCGTCTGGCCGCTGCTCGCCTTCGGGGGCGTGATCGCGATCTTCCTCCACCCGCGGGTCTTCCAACCGCTCGCCGGCAGGGTGCTGCGCCGGTTCGGGACCGAGGTGCCGCCGATCCCGGAACGGACGCTGCTCGGCCTGCTCGTCTTCTACTCCTTCACGTGGCTCGTCGGCGGAGCTGCGCTCTTCTTCCTCTTGCGGTCCGTCGGCGGAGATCCGGCGGTCGACTCGATTGCGTTTCTCGGCGGGACGAGTGCCGTGGGCGCGATCTTCGCGGTGCTCGTCTTCTTCTCGCCGTCGGGGCTCGGCTTCCGCGAAGGCGCGATGTACGGACTCCTCGCGACGCTGACCACGAAGGACATCGCGCTCGGCACCACTGTGCTGAACCGCGTGGCGATCACCGCGGTCGAGGTTCTGCTCCTCGTCG
>JBKPRX010000166.1:0-8481 GCA_046734795.1 Actinomycetota bacterium | reverse complement strand
CCGCGGTGATCCTCCGGCAGCGCTCGCTCGTCGCGCTCCTCGTCGCCCAGACGATCTCGACGACGGGGATGCAGATGACGTGGCTCGCCCTGCCCTGGTTCGTGCTGACGACGACCGGCTCGGCGGGGCGCATGGTGCTCGTGCTGCTCGCCGAGTCGGTCGGCCTCGCCGCGTTCGGTCTGCCGGCCGGGAGCCTGCTCTCGCGGGTCGGCTCGCGGCGGCTGATGATGCTGAGCGACGCCCTGCGCGGGCCGCTCACCCTGGCGATCCCGATCCTGCACTGGGAAGGGCTGCTCTCCTTTCCGCTCCTGCTCGCGCTCGTCTTCTGCCTCGGCGCCTTCGGCGCGGGCTACTTCGGCGCGCAGCGGTCGGTCGTCCCCGAGGTGCTCGGCGAGGACGAGCGCCTCGTCGGGAAGGCGAACGCGTACCTCCAGGGCGCGACGCGCGTGACGCTGCTGCTCGGGCCCGCGACGGCGGGGGTGCTGATCGGCTGGCTCGGCTCCGCGAGCGTGATCGTCATCGACGCGGCGACGTACGCCGTGTCGCTCGCGCTCGTCGCGCTCTTCATCCCCGCAGTGGCCGCGCCGGCGGCGGAGGAGCGGGGCGGCCTGCTCGACGGGCTGCGCTTCGTCCTCCGCGACCGCCTTCTCCGCGCGTGGAGCCTCGCCTTCCTCCTCGGCGACGGGGCCTGGTACGCATTCTTCGCGGCCGTGCCCGTGCTGGTCGTGGCCGACTACGGCGCCGACCCGCGCATCGCCGGGTGGATCTTTGCCTCCTTCGGCGTTGGAGCCGTGCTCGGCAACGTCGTCTCGTTCCGGCTCCAGGACCGCTTCGACGGGCTCTTCCTCGTCGGGACGCTCGTCTACGGCCAGGCGCTGCCGCTGTGGGCGCTCGTCATGCACGTTCCCGCCGAGGCCGTCGTGGTGGCGCTCTTCGTCTCCGGGCTCTTCAACGGCCTCGTCAACCCCTCGATCCACGCGATCATGACGCTCCGCGCGCCGGTGTCCATCCGGCCGCGCGTGCTGACCGCGACCGGCGCCGTGCTCATGCTCTCCGGGCCGCTCGGGCTCGTCTCCGGCGGCCCCGTCCTGAGCTCCGCGGGCGCGCATCCGGTGCTGGACGGCTTCGTCGCCGTCCAGACGCTTGCGATGGCGATGGTGTCGGTCGTCGCGCTCCGCGCGCGGGCGGCGCGCGCCGAGCCCGCGCTCGAACACGCGGCGTGAGGCTCCCGGCGGCGCTCCGCGAGCGCGAGTTCCGGCTGCTCTTCGCCGGCCAGAGCCTGTCGCTCGTCGGCGACGGGATGGTCAACGTCGCGCTCCCCTTCGCGGTGCTCGACCTCACCGGCTCGGTCACCGACCTCGGCTTCGTCTTCGCGGCCTTCACCCTGCCGCTCGTCGCGTTCCTCCTCGTCGGCGGCGTCTTCGCCGACCGCTTCCAGCAGCGCGGCGTGATGGTGGCGTCGGATCTCGCCCGCTTCGTCAGTCAGGGCCTCATCGCCGTGCTGCTCGTCTCCGGCCAGGCGCGGATCTGGGAGCTCGTCGTCCTCCAGGCGGTGCGAGGCCTCGCGCTCGCGTTCTTCCAGCCGGCCTCGACGGCGCTGACGCCCTCGGCGGTGCCGCCGGAGCTCCTCCAGGAGGCCAATGCGCTGCGCGGGCTCTCGCTCGCCTTCGGCCAGGTGATCGGGCCGGCCCTCGGCGGCTTCGTCGTCGTCGGGATCGGGCCGGGCTGGGCGATCGGCGTCGACTCCGTCAGCTACGCCGTGAGCGCGCTCTTTCTCGTCGCGCTCCGGCTCCCCAGGCGCGCGCCGCTGCCGCCGCAGGCGTTCCTCCACGACCTCCTCGACGGCTGGCGCGAGTTCACGGCGCGGACGTGGGTGTGGTCGAACCTCGCCTTCATCGGGGTCGGGAACCTGGCCTTCAACTTCACCTTCGTCCTTGGGGCCGTCGTCGCCAAGCGCTCGCTCGGCGGCGCCGACGCGTGGGGACTCGTCGTGGGCGCGTTCGGCCTCGGCGCCGTGGTCGGCGGCGTGGTCGCCCTGCGCATCCGGCCGCGCCGCCCGCTCGTGACCGCGAACCTCGTGCTGATCGGCTCCGCGGCGCCGCCGACGCTGCTCGCGCTGCGCCCTCCCCTCGCGCTCATCGTGGTCGGGGCGTTCGTGGGCGGGATCGGCGGTACCGTCTTCAACGCCGTCTGGGAGACCGTGCTCCAGCGGCACATCCCGCCCGAGCGGCTCTCGCGCGTCACCGCCTACGACTGGTTCGTCTCCATCGCCGCGAACCCGCTCGGCCAGGCCGTGAGCGGCCCCGCCGCCGGCGCGATCGGGATCGACGCGACGCTCGCCGTCGCCGCGGGCTGGCTGGCGGCCGCGCCGTTCCTGACGCTCGCGATCCCGAGCATCAGGTCACTTACGGCGGACAGGCACGAGCCCGTAGAGCCGCGTGTAGCCGACGAGGTACAGGCGGCGGCCGTGGGAGACGACCGGTGAGTACTTCCCGTCCGGGAAAGTCCAGACGACGGCGGGTGTGGAGTAGAGGCTCCCGGCGCCGCCGCGGCGCACCTGCTCGTCGCCCGCCTTGCTAGCTCGTCCGCCGCTCGAGCTCGTTCGACTTCTGGGTGAGCGCGGCGAAGCCGGCCTGGAGGAAGTCGTTCAGGCCCGCAGCGCCGAGCGTCCACGTCAAGACGCGCCCGAAGCGCGGCGCGAGGATCTGCGTCGTCGCGAGGCCGGCCGCCACCCAGGTTCCGATGCAGCGTGAGCACGTGACGAGCTCGCCGATCGCCTGGTGCAGGTCGCCGGTCGCGACCGGCTCCTCGCCGCCCTCGTGCGCGGAGCCCTCCACGAACGGCTCGCGGAGGAAGCTCGTCACCTCGTCGTGCGAGAGCGTGCGCGCCGCCTTGAACGTCGCCGCGCCGAGCGCGACGAGGTCGAGCGCGGTGTGCTCCTGCGGGTCGCGGTCGAGCGCCCGCGCCAGCACTCCGGCGAGCGCAAGCCCGCCCGCGAACGCGCCCATGATGGCGGCGTATGCGCCGTAGGGCGGGGCGGAGGTTCGCGTCGACACGGCAGATACCCTTGGCCGGATGCCGCCGTTCGAAACCTCGCAGGCGTACCGGCCCACCGGAGACCAGCCGACGGCGATCGCCTCGCTCGCCGAGGGACTGACCGCGGGCGAGCGCTACCAGACGCTCCTCGGCGCGACGGGGACCGGCAAGACGGCCACGATGGCGTGGGTGATCGAGCAGGTGCAGAAGCCGGCGCTCGTGATCGCCCACAACAAGACGCTCGCCGCGCAGCTCTGCAACGAGTTCCGGGAGTTCTTTCCCCAGAACGCGGTCGAGTACTTCGTCTCCTACTACGACTACTACCAGCCGGAGGCGTACGTTCCGCAGGCCGACCTGTACATCGAGAAGGACTCGTCCCAGAACGACGACATCGCGCGCCTGCGCCTCGCCGCCACCTCGGCGCTCTTCACTCGCCGCGACGTCGTCGTCGTCGCCTCGGTCTCGTGCATCTACGGCCTCGGCTCTCCGGAGGAGTGGCGCGAGCGCGTGCTGATCCTCGAGGTGGGGGAGGAGCACGACCGCGACCTCGTCCTGCGCAAGCTGATCGACAGCCAGTACGCGCGCAACGACACGTCGCTCGGCCGCGGCCGCTTCCGCGTGAAGGGCGACGTCGTCGAGATCCAGCCTGCGAACTCGGAGACGGCGTACCGGATCTCGTTCTTCGGCGACGAGGTGGAGCAGATCAGTCACTTCGACCCGCTCACCGGCGAGATCTACGCGAAGCTCGACAACGTCGCGATCTGGCCCGCGACCGAGTACGTCACCTCGAAGCCGACGATCGAGCGGGCGCTCCACGAGATCCGCCACGAGCTCGAGGAGCAGGTGAAGATGTTCGAGCTCCAGGGGAAGATGCTCGAGGCGCACCGCCTGCGGCAGCGCACCGAGTACGACCTCGAGATGCTGCAGGAGCTCGGCTTCTGCTCCGGGATCGAGAACTACTCGCGCATCCTCGAGGGCCGCGCGCCGGGGACGCACCCCTTCACGCTGCTCGATTACTTCTCGTCCGACTTCGTCGTCTTCGTCGACGAGTCGCACCAGACCGTGCCGCAGCTTGGAGGCATGTACGAAGGGGACAGGTCGCGCAAGCAGACGCTCGTCGACTTCGGCTTCCGGCTCCCCTCCGCGCTCGACAACCGGCCGCTTCGCTTCGACGAGTTCCTCGAGAAGGTGCCGCAGCTCGTCTTCGTCTCGGCGACGCCTGGGCCGTTCGAGCTCCGCCACTCGACGCGGATCGCCGAGCAGCTGATCCGCCCCACGGGCGTCGTGGATCCCGAGGTCGAGCTGCGCGCGACGCGGAATCAGATCGACGACCTGCTGAACGAGATCCGCCGCCGCGAGGAGGCGGGCGAGCGCGTGCTCGTGACGACCCTGACGAAGAAGATGGCCGAGGACCTGACCGACTACCTGCTCGAGTCGGGCGTCCGCGCGCGCTACCTCCACTCGGAGATCGACACGCTGGAGCGGATCCAGATCATCCGCGAGCTCCGGCTCGGCGAGTACGACGTGCTCGTCGGCGTGAACCTCCTCCGCGAGGGGCTCGACCTGCCCGAGGTGTCGCTTGTGGCCGTGCTCGACGCGGACAAGGAGGGCTTCCTGCGCGGCAAGACGGCGCTGATCCAGACGATCGGCCGGGCGGCGCGGAACGTGAACGGCAAGGTGCTCATGTACGCCGACAAGCTGACCGAGGCGATCCAGGGTGCCCTCGACGAGACCGAGCGCCGCCGCCGCGTCCAGCTCGCCTACAACGAGGAGCACGGGATCACGCCGGCGTCGATCGTCAAGGGCGTGTCCGACATCGCCGAGTTCCTTGCTCTCGAGCAGCCGACGGTGCCCGGGCGGCGGCGCCGCGGCCGCGCGCAGGTCGAGGGCATGGACCGCAGCGAGCTGGAGAAGCTCGTGATCCAGCTCGAGGAGGAGATGTTCGCCGCCGCCGAGGAGCTCCGCTTCGAGTACGCGGCGAAGCTCCGCGACGAGATCAAGGAGCTTCGGCGAGAGCTCGTCGCCCTCGCCGAAGCTCCGGCTTGATTTCGACTTAGTGGCGGTGCGCGAAGGCCGAGGCGCCCGGCTGCGCCTTGGCCGTGTAGACCACCGGGTCGTTCGCCGTCAGGGCGCCCGCCGCCGCGGCCTGACCGGTCGCGAAGGTGTAGAGCCCCTGGTCGCAGTTCGGCGTCGCGGTCTGGCAGTCCGTCCCGCCCGCGGTGGGCGCGAAGGCCCGAGCGAAGAAGCCGAACGCCAGGCCGTTCGCGTTGTACGAGGTCGAGATGTAGTCCCCGACCATCCGGCCCTGGCTCGTGTTCGGGAGCCAGCTCATCGTCATCGGCCCGGCAACGTCGATGGCCGCGTTCCACGTCGAGCCGCCGTTCGAGGACTTGATGAAGCCGACGCGCAGCTGGCACGTCGCGAACGTGCAGGCGACGTTCGGGTAGTAGTAGTAGGTCACGCCGACCCTGATCGACGCCCCCGACGAGTTCCGGTCGACGCCGACGCCCGGGATGAAATGGTCGACGATGCTCGTCACCGGGTCGATCGGGATGCGCTGGACAGCCGTCCACGTCGTGCCGTTCGTGGAGGTCGTGTACACGAGGTCGTTCGTCGTGCACCCGACCCGGAAGCGGCAGTCCTCCCAGACGACGTAGATCTTGCCGTCACCGGAGATCTCCGCCGAGGGAAGCGGGCCGCTGCGGATGTTGCCGGGATCGTTGGCCGCCGTGATGGTCGTGATCACGAACGCGGTCCCGTAGCTGACGCCGCCGTTCGTCGAGATCGAGCGGCCGAGCTGCGTCTCGTCCGCGCTGTCGAGTGGGACGACGACGTTCCCGTTCGGGAGTGTGAGCGGCTGCCCGCCGATCACGCCCTGGTTCGGCGTCGTCGACTGCGTCCAGGTCAGGCCGCCGTTACGCGAGTACGCCGCCCGGAAGCGGTTCCCGTGGCCGAAGTCGTCCCACGTCGTGTAGCACGAGCCGTAGAACGGGCTCGTCGGCGTGTTGTCGCAGACCGTCCAGTTCTTGTCGAGATCCTCACCCACTCCGGCGGCGTGAACCGTGACGGGATTCCCCCAGGTGAGGCCGCCGTTCGTGGAGCGGTTCACGATCACCGCGACGCCGCTCGGGCTCGCGTTGAGCGCGAGCGACGAGACCATCCAGACGTTGTGCCGCGCGTCGAACGCGACGGACGGGTCGCTGACCCGCGCATACGGGCCCGGCGGGTTCGTGAACCCGGTGATCCCGGGCATGACGCCGCTCGTCCACGATACGCCGTTGTTCGTCGACGTCGCCCAGCCGATGTCGGACGCGCCGCCGTCGAAGAAGCGCCCGAACTGCGCCGCAGAGACGAGGGTGGACCCGAACGAGTACGAGTCCGGCTCGACGATCGTCTTGTGCTGGCTGGTCGAGTTCGTGAACGGGTCGGTCGCGATCTTCACGACCGGGATGACGGCGCTCGCGGTAGCGCTGAGCACGAGCACGGCGGCCGCCGCTGCGCCGACGACCAGCGCGAGACGACCTCTCGAGGGACGCGGGTGGAAGCTCATGTACTGCTCCTTGCTGGTCGGACCCGCAGCCGGATCAGCGTAAGCACGTAGGCAGCAAAAGGTCAAGAGGCGTAATCGGGTCTGGTCGTGGCAGGCTTGCGGAGTGCTCGCGTACTTCATCTCCGCGGTCGCCTTCGGCTTCGTGATCGGCTCGCTCGCCCGGTGGGCAGTGCCGGGTCCAGATCCGATGCCGGCCTGGCTCACGATCTTCATCGGGCTCACCGGCTCGCTCGTCGGCGGCGGGATCATGGTCGCGATCGTCGGCACCGGAACCCGCACCGACCTCTACTTCACGGTGATCGCCTCGATCGCCGCCTCCGCGCTCGTCGTGATCGCCTACCGCCGTTTCATCCAGGGGCGGCCGGTGACCGGCCCGGATGCGCGCCGGCTGCCGACGAAGGGCTTCGGCATCCCGCGGCTCCGACGCCGGCTCCTCCAGCTCGGCATCGACCCGGACTCCGTCGGCCGGCCCGGCGGTCCGCGCCCGCTCGTTCAGACCGAGCCCGTGGCCGAGGAGCACGACCCCGACCTCGAGCGGCTCGAGAACCTCCGCAAGCTCGAGGACCTGCACGAGGCGGGCCTGCTGACGGACGAGGAGCTCCGGGCCAAGCGGGCCGCGCTCCTCGACGAGCGGCAGTAGGCTCTCCTCATCGGGCTCCTCGCCTTCATCCTCATCCTGCTCGTCTGGGGGTTCGTCGTCGGCGGGCTCGCGCGCCTCGCTCTTCCCGGCCCGGATCCGATGCCGTGGTACGCCACCGTCGGCCTCGGGCTCGGCGGGTCGCTCGTCGGCGGGCTCATCGCGCGGATCCTCATCGGCACGGCCGGCGGGTTCATCTTCGCCTTCCTCGGCGCGGTGCTCCTGCTCTACCTCTACCGCCGCTTTGTGCAGCACCGCGGCCTTACCGGCCCGGCGGCCCGACGGCTGCCCCGGGTTTAGGCGCCCCTAAAACGGCAAAAACTCCTGCATGCACTGGATAGCGCTCATCATCGTAGGCGCCATTGTCGGCGCCCTTGGAAGGCTGTTCCATCCGGGCCGCGACCCGATGGGGTTCATCGTCACGACCCTGATCGGGATCGCGTCGCTCGTGATCGCGGGGATCATCTTCTCCAGCACGATCCTCGAGTTCATCGTCGGCGTCATCGTCGCGGTGATCCTGGTGGCGCTCGTCGGCCGCTTCTTCGGCGACCGCCGCCGGACGGCAGGCGCGTTCTAGGCGCGAACGGCGAGGGGTCTGCGGCCGCGCGGAAGCTCCCGCTCGGCCGTCAGCCCCCACTCGCCGCTCTGCCAGACATAGGTCTCGACGTGGAGCGACTCCGTGCTCGCCTCGAAGAGGTGCAGGCCGCGCGCTTCGCCGCGCCGGTTCGGTCGCGGCTGCCCGAGCCCGGGCGCGATCGCCACCGTCACGCCGTGCTCGCCGCCCGTCGAGACCTCGAACTCCCGTCGCTCGCTCACCGCCGCCTGGTGGATGTGGCCGGCGAGGATGAGCTCCGCGCCGGCGTCGACGAGCGAGCCGAGCACGTGATTTCGGCGTGCGACCGGCTTCTTCCGCGTGCGCCAGGGCGCGCCGATCAGGTGGTGGTGGAGGACGGCGACCCGCAGCGCGCCGTCGTGCGCCTCGTCGAGGAGCCGGGAGGCGGTGTCGAGCTGGCTCTGGCGCAGGCCGCCCGACTGGTGACGCCAGGGCCGAACGGAGTTCAGGCCGACGACGTGCAGGAGCTCCGACCGGTAGACGGGCTCCGTCGTCTCCCAGTGCCTCTCGAACTCCGCGAAGGTGCGCGTGAACCGGTTCGGGAAGGTGTACGGGATGTCGTGGTTGCCGGGGATCACGACGAGCGGCGGCCCGAGCCCGCGGAGGAAGCGCGCCGCACGTTCGTGCTGCTCGGGAAGCCCGCGG
>JBKPRX010000165.1:0-10981 GCA_046734795.1 Actinomycetota bacterium | reverse complement strand
CCGAAGTGCGGGAACCTGAACGAGTTCCTCGACAAGCGCGGAGCGCTGAAACTTCTTCGGCGGATGGTGTCGATTTCGGCCTAGTTCGTTCGTCGTACTCGTGACAGGCACTCTCGAAGGAGGCGACATGAAGTACGCACTACTCATCTACTCGAACGGCGCGCGCGATGAGTACGCCCGCCTGCCGCAGGCAGAGCGCGAGGCGATCATGGCCGAGTACATGGCGATCAACGAGCTGCCCGAAACCGTCGGAGGGGCCGAGCTCGACACGGCGGAGACAGCGACCACAATCCGCGTGCGAAACGGCGAGACGCTGACCACCGACGGCCCGTTTGCCGAGACGAAGGAGACACTCGGCGGCTTCTTCTTGTTCGAAGCCGACAACCTCGACGCTGCGCTCGAGGTCGCCGCCCGCATCCCGGCTGCGCGGCTCGGTGGCGCGGTCGAGGTGCGACCGCTCGTGGAGCATTGATCGACGAGATCGTCCGCGAAGAGCGCGAGCGCGTGCTCGCGACGCTGATCGGCGTCCTCGGCGATTTCGACCTTGCCGAGGACGCCCTTCAGGACGCGCTCGCCGCAGCGCTCGCGCACTGGCCACGAGACGGCGTACCGGCGAATCCGGCCGCGTGGCTCGTCGCGACTGCGCGGAACAAGGCGATCGACCGCCTCCGCCGTGAGCGGACGCTGCAACAGAAGACGGAACTGCTGGCACGACTCCACGAGCCGGCCGCGACGGCCGCAGATGAGGAGACCCCGATTCCCGACGAACGACTCGAGCTGATCTTCACGTGCTGTCATCCGGCGCTCGCGCTCGATGCGCAGGTGGCGCTCACCCTGCGCACCCTCGGCGGCCTGACGACCGACGAGATCGCGCGCGCCTTCGTCGTGCCCGAGCCAACGATGGCCCAGCGCCTCGTCCGCGCGAAGCGGAAGATCCGCGACGCTGGAATCCCGTTCCGCGTTCCGCCCGATCACCTGCTTCCGGAACGGCTCGCGGCTGTCCTCGCAGTCGTCTACCTGATCTTCAACGAGGGGTACGGGCCGCCGGTCCGACCGGAGCTCTGCGCCGAGGCGATTCGCCTTGCTGCGGTCCTCGCAACGCTGATGCCGGACGAGGCGGAGGCGCACGGGCTGCACGCGTTGTTGCTCATCCAGGATTCGCGCCGTTACGCCCGCGTCGATCCCGACGGCGATCTCGTCCTGCTCGAGGATCAGGACCGCTGGCTGTGGGACGAGGCGGAGATCGAATCGGGCCGCCATGCTCTGGAGCGGGCGCTCGCGCTGCGCTGTCCCGGGCCGTACCAGTTGCAAGCGGCGATCGCCGCCCTCCATTCCGAGGACGAGACCGACTGGTCGCAGATCGCCCTCCTCTACGGGCGCCTCGAGGAGGTCACACCGTCGCCGATCGTGCGACTCAACCGCGCGGTAGCAGTTGCGCTGGCGGGCGACCTCGAAGCGGGTCTTTCGCTCGTGGACGAGATCGACGGCCTGGCCGAGTACTACTTGTTCCACGCCGCTCGCGCCGACTTCCTGCGGCGGCTCGACCGGCGCGACGAGGCCGTCGCCGAGTACGAGCGCGCGCTCGAGCTCGCGCCGGAAGACGTCGAGCGACGGTTCCTCGCTCGGCGCCTCGCGGAGGTCACTCCGTGAGCGCGACTCGCAGTGGATAGTCGACGACGATCGCCGTTCCGCCGGCGACCGCTCGCACGGAATGCAGCGTGTCGGGCGGCACGATCGCGACGACGCCGGGACGCACAATCGCTGTCTCGCCGGCGAGCGTGATCTCGAGTTCACCCTCGAGCACGTGCCAGACTTCCTCCTGCGGATGCTCATGCTCGTGGACCTCGGCGCCCGCGGTGAACGACCAGTGAGCGAAGGTCATGCTCGGCGAGTGAAACGTCCGTCCGCGCCACCCGGCGCGGCGTTCGACCTCCGGTACGTCCTCGAGCGAAAGGAAAGGCACGGCCGCCTATCCTAGGCCGCTCGTGATCGAGCGACGGGCCCACGGGGGAACCTTGATCGTCGGCGGGGGCTTCGCCGGCGCGTACGTCGCGCGCTTGCTGGGCAGCGACGGCGCGACGATCGTCAATCCCGAAAACTTCATGCTCTACACCCCGATGCTGCCGGAAGCCGCGTCCGGCACGCTCGAGCCGCGTCACACCGTCGTGCCGCTCCGGCAAATGTGTCCGCACGCAGAGCTTCTGCTCGGGCGCGCGACCGCGTTCGACGTCGAACGTCAAGCGGTGGACGTCGCGAGCCTCGCGGGCGCGTATCGAATTCGCTACGACCATCTCGTGATCGCGCTCGGCTCGGTGCCGCGCACGTTTCCGATCCCGGGGCTGCGCGAGCACGGACTCGGGTTCAAGACGTTGAGCGACGCGATCCATCTGCGCAACCACGTCCTGCACGAGCTCGAAGGCGCGGACTCGGAGACGGACCGTGTTGCGGCGCAGCGACGCTTGAGCTTCGTCTTCGTCGGCGCCGGCTATGCCGGTGTCGAAGCGCTCGCGGAGCTGAGCGATCTCGTGGACGACGCGATCCGCTACTACCCATCGTTGCGACACGTTCCGCGACGCTGGGTGCTCGTCGACGCGGCGCCGAACATCCTGCCGGAGATCCCGACGCGGCTCGGCGCCTACGCCGCACGGGAGCTCGCTCGTCGCGGCGTCGAGATTCACGTCGGCACGACCGTGACCGAGGTCGACGAGAGGCGGGTCACGCTCTCTGACGGAACCTCGATCCCGACGAACACGCTCGTGTGGACGGCTGGCGTCGTCGCGAACCCGTTGCTGCGCGACCTCGGCCTACCGCTCGACGAGCGCGGACGGGTACGGGTCGACGAGTTCCTCCGCGTGCACGGTCACGCGAACGTCTGGGCGCTCGGCGATTGCGCAAGCGTTCCGAACCGGCGCAGCGAATTGCCCGATCCGCCGACGTCGCAGCACTCGCTGCGCCAAGCGCGCCGGCTCGCAAAGAACCTCCGCGGCGACCTCAAGCCGTACGGCTACCGAATGCTCGGCCAGGTCGCGACGCTCGGCCGCTACAAGGGAATCGCCGACGTTCTTGGCGTGCGTGTCCGCGGCTTCCCCGGCTGGTTCGTCACACGGACGTACCACCTGTACCAGCTGCCGCTCTTCTCACGGAAGCTACGCGTCGTCGCCGACTGGACGACGTCGCTTCTCTTCCGTCGAGACATCGCCGAGCTCGGGACGCTCGGCCACCCGACCGGCCTCGGTGAGGGGGCGCCCGCCGAGACGGGCGCCCCCTCGCCGGAGTCCTAGCCGCCCCAGACCGTGGTGCAGTTGTGCTGGAAGTTGAATCCACTCGCCGTCGACGGTGTCGGCGGTACGAGCGCTTGGTACTGCTCGGTGTTCGCGTCGAACCGCGGCCAGTTCGGTGCACCGCCGCCGTTCGGATTTCCTGTCTTCGCGAACTGCGTCCAGTAGCTCACCATCGCGTTCGCAAGCTGCTGCTGCGAGGCGTTCAACGTTCCCGCAACAGGAGAGTTCGAGGTGTTGAAGAGGTACTGGATCTCGCTTGCGTGGTACGCGCCGGTCGGGAAGCTGATGTTGCTGAAGAAGCGCATCGGCGGAGCCGGATCGGCGAACTCGTACTGATACGTCGGCGTGAACCCGGCGAACGACCGCGCCGCCCGACGTGCGTTGCAGGCGAAGACGGCATCGGTGCCGATCGCTCCGACTGCGATGCTCGGGTTTCCGCCGTAGACGCTGAGCGGATACGCAGCGGAGATCGCAGTCGCGGTTGAAATCGGTACGCCGAGATTGGCAGCGATCGCCTGGATGTACGCCGACGGTGCGAGCGGCCCGAGCGACGCTTCGGCCTGTGCGACGAACAAGCGCCACTCGTCCTTGTTCGAGCCTTCGATCACGGGCACGTGATTGAACTGGCCACTGGAGAACGCCGTCCCGACCGACTGCGTCAGGACCTTGTTGTCGACCGGCGGCACGATGCTCGTCACGTTGTTTGCTGCGATCACCGCAGACACCGGTGCGGCACGCAGACACGCCAACGACTGGTCCGCGCATCCCATCCGCGCGGCAGCCGCTTGTCCGGCAGCCTCGGCAGTCGCAAGCGGCGGCTGCGCCAGCGCGTAGGCGCCGCTCTCGACGATCGCCTTCGCGAACAGACCCTT
Organism: Actinomycetota bacterium; assembly: GCA_046734795.1. Classification (GTDB taxonomy): domain Bacteria; phylum Actinomycetota; class Thermoleophilia; order Gaiellales; family Gaiellaceae; genus JBKPRX01. Next base: position 6,828 of record JBKPRX010000165.1, on the reverse strand, counting down.
CGCAAGCGGCGACGCGAGTTGCGCGTGCGTGCTGAAGCCACCGGCCGACTCACCGAACACCGTCACGTTGGCCGGGTTGCCGGCGAAGGCGCCGATGTTCTTCTGCACCCAGCGAAGCGCGGCTTGTTGGTCGAGCCAGCCGTAGTCGCCGGACGCGCCCGACTCCGCGGTCAATGCCGGATGCGCGAGGAACCCGAGCAGCCCGAGCCGATAGTTGATCGTGACGACGATCACGCCCTTCGCCACGAGGCGTGACGGGTCGTAGTCGTCACTCTCGCCGACGATCAGAGCGCCACCGTGGATCCAGAACATGACGGGATACTTGACACCGCGCGTGAGCTTCCGCGGCGTAAAGACGTTGAGGTAGAGACAGTCCTCGTTCGTGCTGCCGACGCCGTATGGGCCTCCGTTTTGCGGGCAGTGCGGTGCGAACGCCGTCGTCGCCTTCACGCCGGTCCAAGGAGCAGCGTCCTGCGGCGGCTTCCAGCGCAGGTTGCCGGTGGGTGGGGCCGCGTACGGGATCCCCATGAACGCACGCATGCTGCCCTTCTGCACGCCGCGAACCGAGCCCTTGTCTGTCTTCACAACGAGCGAAGCCGTGAAGGTCTTCGACTTCGGCTTCGTCTTCGGCTTCTTCGCCGGCGCAGCCGTCGCGACGGAGGCGCAGACGACGGCCGCGAGGACCACCAGCCCAAGCCGCGCCGCGAAGCGCGCCGGTCGTTGGCGAATACTCAAGATTCCCCTCCCTTTGGAATTCGGCACAGTGCCGGTTCGTGTTCTACCCGTCCGAAAACTTCGACGGATTGGCGCCCGACCGGTTAGCCCCCCTTCGAGCGTTGTGGCTCCGGACGCCGCGGCTCATCCTGCATCCGCCCTCGGATGAGGACGTGGCGGCGCTCCGCAAACTCGCTTTCGGCGGCGTCCACGACCCGTCCGTGATGCCGTTCCTTGTTCCATGGACCGACGATCCGGAGCTACGCGACTTCGTCGACTTCTATCGCTCTCGCCGAGAGGCGTGGCAACCGACGAGCTGGTCTTTGCCTTTCGCGGTGTGGGCGAGCGGCACCCTCGTGGGGGTTCAGGACGTCGAGGGGAAGGCGTTTCGCGAGACGCGCACGGTCTCGACCGGCTCCTGGCTCGGGATCGGCCACCACCGCCGCGGGTACGGCACCGAGATGCGCGCCGCGGTGCTCGAGTTCGCATTTCGCGGTCTTGGCGCCGAGGTCGCGCGATCCGGCTATCTCGACGGCAATGACGCTTCCGCGCGCATCGCGGAGAAGCTCGGATATCGCATCGTCGGCCGCGGCACGTACGCGCCTCGGGGCGAGCCGGTCGGCGAGACCGAGGTCGAGCTCCGCCGCGAAGAGTGGCGCTGCCCGATCGACGTGGAGATCGAAGGCCTCGAGCCGGCGCTGCCGCTCTTCGGGCTCTAGCCCCGTTCGCGCACGGCGTCGATCAGCTCCGCCGTCGCAAGAGTCTCGGCTCGCGCGATCGGCGGCTCGCCGCCGCTCGCGGCAGCTTCGTGGAACTCGCGGATCAGCTCGCGCAGACCCGGATAGGCGGGCTCCCAGCGCGACGCACGCACGGCGGCGTTGACGCCGGCGCGCCCGACCATGCTCGAGCCGAGTCGAAACGGCCGACCGATCTTCGCGACGCGCGACACTCGTCCGTTCTCGAAAACCGAGTAGCCGCCGAAGAGATCCGCCCAGGCGGAGCCGTCGGTGCCAATCGCCTCGAGCTCGTTTCGCGTCGGCCGGCCACGCAGACTGATGAAGACGTCGAGCTGCGTCGAGCCGGTGTTGCCGGCGAGCACGAGCTCGTCGTCGTCGAAGACGCGCAGGTCGAGGCTCGCGACGTCGAAACCCGGCACGACGCGTGAGAGGAGCGAGACCGAGTGCGGCACGATCTCCGTCAGCACCGCCCGCCGCGCGGCTCCGGCTTTTCCGTCGGCACCAGCCGAGCAGGTTCGGTACGTCACACGGACGAGCTCGCCGAGCCGCGCGCGTTCGGCCAGCAGCGTGCGCACGCCGCGCTGGAACGCGAGCTGTTGCACGGGCGAAAGCAGAACGCCCGCCTCGTCGGCGGCGTCGAGCAGCTCTCGAGTCTCCGGCACCGACGGCGCAAGCGGCTTCTCGACGAGGACATGACACCCGGCGCGCAAGGCGGCGCGAACGAGCTCGGCGTGCGCGTCGAGGGGCGTGCAGACGTGCACGACCTCCACGCCCCCACGCTCGAGGCATGCGTCGAGCGATGTGAAGGAGCGCGTCTCACCGGACGCAAGCGCATCGGCCGCTTGCACGTTCGGGTCGACGACCGCGACCACGGGTTGGCCGAGCCGGCGAAGCGCCTGGGCGTGCCAGCGACCCATCAACCCCGCTCCGACGACTGCAGCGCGCATCTCTAGGCGAGCGACGCGAGCGCCTTGTCGAGACGCTGTCGCGTCGTCAAGACGCCCTCGAAGAGATCGCCGTGCTCGCGGACGCGGTCGAGAACGACGTCCATCGTGAACGAGAGCGGATCCAGGTCCTCGTTCACCTCGTCCCAGCGGAGCGGCGTCGAGACCGGCGCACCCGCCCGCGGGCGGACGGAGTACACCGATGCGATGGTCTTGCCTTCGCCGTTCTGGTTCGAGTCGATGAGCACGCCGCGCCGTTTCGCCTTCGTCCATTCGGTCGTCGCGAGACCGCGATGCGACCGCGCGATCGCGCCCGCGACGATCTCCGAGAAGTGGCGCGTGTCGTCATAGGTGTGCCGCCGCTCGACCGGAACGAGCACGTGCATCCCCTCGGAGCCGCTCGTCTTCGCGAACGAGACGAGTCCCAGCGCGTCGAGCGCCTGCTTCACGAGCAGCGCGACCTGCACCGTCTCGCGGAAGCCGACGTCAGGTGACGGGTCGAGATCGAAGAGGACGAAGTCCGGCCGGTCCGGCTTGTCGGTCCGCGAGTACCACGGGTTCATGTCGATGCAGCCCATGTTCACCATCCACAGGAGCGCCAGCTCGTCGTTTACGAGCGGGAAGTTGACCCACTTCTTGCGCGGCGGCCGGTCGCGCGTCGAGACGAGCGCGCGGAACGTCGGTATCCAGTCGGGCATGTGCTTCGGCGCGTCCTTCTGGAAGAAGTGCCCGCCCTGCCAGCCGTCCGGATACCGCTTCATCGTGAATGGCCGGTCGCGCAAGTGCGGCACGAGCACGGGCGCGACTGCGCGGTAGTACTCGATCAAGTCGCCTTTCGTGATTCCTTCGTCCGGCCAGAACGGCTTGTCGAGGTTCGAGAGCTCGAGGAGCTTCCGGCCGCTTCCGACCTTCGTCTGGCGCGGCGGCGACTCGCGCTCGACCTCCTCGCTTGTCTTGTCTTCGCGGAGCCCTTGGAACGACGGGGCGCGGAGGCGGTTGTCGTGCGTCCATTCGACGAACTCGACTTCGCAGACGAGCTTCGGCTCGACCCACACGACGTCGCTCTTCCGCACGCGCGGCATCTTCGGCGGCTCGCGGAACGGCGGCGTCTTCCGCTCGAGCGGCCGAAGCTTGGCGAGCAGCTCGCGAATCGTCGCGTCGTTGAAGCCCGTGCCGACGTTGCCGACGTACCCGAGCTCGCCGTCGCGATACACACCGAGCACGAGCGACCCGAAGCTGTGCTCCCGGCGACCCTGGCCCTTCGTGTAACCGCAGATGACGAACTCCTGCCGTCCGTGCGTCTTGATCTTGAGCCACTCGCGCGTGCGCCGGCCGACGCGGTACGGGCACTCAACACGCTTCGAGAGGATGCCTTCGAGCTCCTGATCCCGCGCAGCTGCGAGCAGCGCCTCGCCGTCGTCGAACGTCTCCGAGAGACGAACGGTCTTGTTCCGCTTGTCGAGCAGCCCTTCGAGCCGCGCACGCCGTTCGCGGAGCGGCAAGTCGACGAGCGGCTCACCTTCGATCTCGAGCACATCGAAGACGAAGTAGACGATCGGCGTCCCAGGCTTCGCTTGCTGCATCGCCGAGAAGCTCGGCCGACCTCGATCGTCGAGCGCGCACACCTCGCCGTCGAGCACACAGTCGGGAGTTCGCAGCGCACGCGGCAGCGCGTTGGCGACGTTCTTGAAGCGCTCGGTGTAGTTCTGTCCGCGCCGCGTCTTCAGCGTCGCGCCTTCGCCCGCGCGCAGGTAGGCGACGATGCGATACCCGTCCCATTTGATCTCGTGCGTCCAGCCGTCTCCGCTCGGCACGTGATCCTCGGGCGTCGCGAGCATCGGCGCGTATTCGCGTCGCTCGCGCGCCGGTGCCGCGTCTTCGCGCTTGCGAAGCAAGAGCCAGTTCTTCGGATCGCCGTCGAGCTTCGCCGGGACGAGTGTCCAGGTGCCTTCGAGCCGCTCGCCGTGCAAGCGGACGGTGAGGCCGCCGTCGCGTTTCTCCTCGACGAGCTCGTACGTCCCGTGATCCCAGATCTCGACGGTCCCCGCGCCGTACTGACCTGCCGGAATCTCGCCCTCGAAAGTCGCGTAGTCGAGCGGGTGATCTTCGACGTGAACCGCGAGCGCGCGCTGCCCGGGCTCGAGCGGAACGCCTTTCGGCACAGCCCACGACGCGAGGGCGCCGTTGCGCTCGAGCCGGAAGTCGTAGTGCAGGCGGCGCGCGTCGTGACGCTGGACGACGAAGATCGGCTCCTTGCCACGGCGCCGCTTGGCGCCGAACGGCTCAGGCGTCGCCTTCGGATCGCGCTTGCGCTTGTACGTCTCAAGTGCCATTGCCTAAGCCTGCCCCATGTTTCAGCCGGGCCAACCCGGGTTAGAGCGAGCAGAGGGGAAGCTTCTCTCCACCCAGCGGGGGTCGATCGCGTGAGGCCGGTGTTTTGCCGGCCTTACGCCTTACTCGTACGACTTTCAGGCCATACCCTCCACCGGGGATAAGCCTGTGGACGGTGTGGACAGCTGCCGGAGATTCCGCCGAAATCTGCTCTAATCTGCCCCGGTTCGTCACGCAAAGACGCCGAGCGACCGGAAACGGGCCCGGCGGCGGCGGCGCAGCTCGTCGCCCGGAATTCCGTCGAGCTCGTCGAGCGCGTCGCGGATGGCGTCGCCGAGCAGCTCGGCCGCGCGATCCGGATTTCGGTGCGCTCCACCGTCCGGCTCGGGCACGACCGAGTCGATCACGCCGAGCTCGAGACAGTGGATCGCGTCCGGCTTGAAGGCGGCAGCGGCCTTCGGTGCTTGCTTGGCGTCGCGCCAGAGGATCGCCGCGCAGCCCTCGGGCGTGATCACCGAGTAGATCGCGTTCTCCTGCATCAACACGCGATCCGAAAGCGCGATCGCGATCGCGCCGCCCGACCCGCCTTCGCCGATCACGCAGGCGACAGTGGGGATTGTGAGGCGGGCCATTGCCGCTTGCGAGTAGGCGATCGTGCCACCTTGCCCGTGCTGCTCCGCGAGCACGCCGGGGTATGCGCCGGGTGTATCGACGAGCGAGATCAGCGGGAACCCGTGCCGGTCCGCGAGCTCCATCGCGCGCATCGCTTTCCGGTAGCCCTCGGGCTGCGGCATGCCGAACTGCCGCTGCGTCCGCTCCTGGATGTCGCGGCCTTTCTGCTGGCCGACGATCACGACCGTGCGCCCGGCGAACTTGCCGAGACCGGCCACCATCGCGCCGTCGTCTGCACGGCTGCGGTCGCCGTGCAGCTCGAACCAGTCGTCGACCAAGCGCTCGACGTAGTCGAGCGCGTACGGCCGGTCGGGATGACGCGCGAGCTCGACGGACCGCCAGATGTCCTCTTCGCTCGGCTCGGATCGGATCCGGTCGAGCTGTCGCTGAAGCCGCTCGAGCTCCCCGGACACGCGTGCGCCACCGAGCAGCGGAATGGCGCGCAAGCGGCTCAACCGATCACGGAGCCTGAGCTCGGCCTCACTCGGCACCGAACAACCTCAGGAGCTGCGCCAGCGTCTGGCGGAGCTCGGAGCGCTTGACGATCGCGTCGAGATGGCCGAAGCGAAGGTTCTGCTCGGCGAGGCCGAAGTCGTCGGGCAGCTTCTCGCGCGTCGTCTGCTGCACGACGCGCGGACCGGTGAAGGCGATCATCGCTCCAGGCTCAGCGAGTGCCACGTCGGCGAGGCTCGCGAAGCTCGCGAGCACGCCCGCAGTGGTCGGGTGGGCCATCACGACGAGGAGTGCGCAGCCCGCATCGTGCAGCTCCTCGACTGAGCACACGGTCTTCGGCATCTGCATCAGCGAGAGGATCCCCTCCTGCATGCGCGCACCACCCGAGCTCGTAATCGCGACGAGCGGCACCGAACGCTCGATTGCCGAGTCGCAGGCGCGAGAGAACTTCTCGCCGACGACGCTTCCCATCGATCCCGCCATGAAGTTGAAGTCCATCACGGCGAGCTCGCACGCCTGAGTGTCGAGCGATGCCTGGCCGATCACGATCGCCTCGCCGAGGCCTGTGCTCATCTCGGCTTCGGCAAGACGCTCCGTGTACGGACGAACGTCGAAGAAGTCGAGTGGATCCTCCGACCGAAGGCCGGTTGCCTCTTCGACGAACGAGCCTTCGTCCGCGAGCCAGGCAATTCGGTCGCGCGCAGGCATCGGGAAGTGGTGCCCGCAGTGCTGGCACAGGTAGAGGTTCGCCGCCAGCTCGTCGTCGCGATAGTGCGAGTGACACGTGGGGCACGTGTTCGGATCGCGGGGTGCCGGCGGCGGCGCGCTCTTCGTCTCGATCGAGACGTCGATCCGGCTCTCGGCCACTGCCCGAGTTTAGACAGGTCTCGGCGCGACCGGGTTGCAGCCCTCAGGCGCCGACGAGGCTGTCGAGCGTGTCCGCAAGCTGCGCCAGGTCGCGCAACTCTCGCGTGGGC
>JBKPRX010000164.1:0-29837 GCA_046734795.1 Actinomycetota bacterium | reverse complement strand
GGGCCCCGGCTGCCGCGACAGGCCACGGCCGGCGCACGACGACGTGGGCCCAGCGCCCCCACCAGCTCGTCTCCGGGTCGCTGACGCCGACGAACCGCTTCGGCATCACGCGCAGCTTGTTGATGCGATGCCCGAGCAGCGAGAGCAGCGCGGGCAGCAGCGTGATAGACACGAGCACCGACACCGCGGGAATGAGCATCCCGCCGATCCCGATCGAGCGGATGAACGGCAACGGGATGACGATCATCGACAAGAGGCCGACGGCGACAGTCGAGCCCGAGACGACGACAGAACGACCAGCGTGAGTCATCGTCTCGACGATCGCGCTGTCGACGTCACGGCCTTCGCGCAACTCGTCGCGGAAGCGGAAGAGCAGAAGCAGCGAATAGTCGATCGCGACGCCCAAGCCGACGAGCGCGATCAAGTACTGCACGATGATCGAGACGTCGGTGACAAACGAGACGGCGTACACGACCGTGTATGTGTTGAGGATCGCCGCGAGCGCGACGGCGACGGGCAGCAACACGGCGGGAAGGGTCCCGAAGACGAAGAACAGGATCACGAGGCAGCCGAGCGTTCCGATCAGCACCTCAGCGAGGATGCTCGCGCCGCTCGAGCCGCCCGACGAAGCCTCGAACAACGGATCGCGACCGGTGAGGTGCACGGTGACGTCCTTCGGCGTCTCCTTCTTCAACACGGCGCGCACCGCTTTGATGCGCATGTTGAAGCTGAAGCTCGGCAGTCCCGGTGGGTAGATCGTCGCGAACGTCGTGTGCCGGTCGGCCGACACGTACACGGGATCGTGCGTGACGAAGTACGAGGAGTAGCGCGCTGGGTAGTTGACGAAGGCGGCAGTCGAGATCGCCTTCTCGATCTCGGGTCTCTTTGTGATGTCGCCCTTCGAGGTGAAGACCGTGACGAGCGGCGGCTGCTCGCCGTTGCCGAAGATCGTGAGCGTCGTCTGGTTCGTCTCGTACGCGTCGTAGCCCGGGATCGAGAAGGACTGGAACCAGCGATTCGACATTTGGCCCGCGGCGAAGCCGCCGATCAGCGTGAGCACTGCCCACACGATCAGCACGCGCGTGCGCCGCTCTGTCATCCGCGCGGCGAGTCGCGCGAGTACCGGCGATGTCGAAGAAACCGTGGCGCTCAAAGCTGTCCTCGGACGAGCGGTGGATTAGACGTCGCGCCGGCGCCCACGGTCTACCACGACGCGCGTTTTTCGTCTATGGCGGAGGGCCCGGACCTGCGCCCGGGCCTTCCGTCAAGCGGATTCGGCGGCGGCGCGGTCCGGCACGAGCTGTTGCTCAGGCACGAAGAGCACGCGGGCGGCAGGGCGTGGGAGCCACCAATTCCACTTGCCCATGATTCGCATCAGCGAGGGAACGAGCAGCGCGCGGATCACGGTCGCGTCGAAGATGATTCCCGCGGCGAGGCCGATGCCGAACTGCTTCACGTCCACGCCCGGGCTTGTCGACAGCACGAAGAACGCGAACATGAGCACGAGCGCCGCACTCGTAACGAGCTTGCCGGTGCGTGCGAGGCCGAGGCTGATCGCGCCGTTCGTATCGTGCGTCTCGTCGTACGCCTCGCGCATGCGCGTGAGCATGAAGACCTCGTAGTCCATCGAGAGGCCGTAGAGGAACGCGAAGATCATCAACGGAATCCACGGGATGATCGCGTCCGTTGCGCTCACGTCCCAGAGGCTCGCGCCGTGTCCGTTTTGGAAGATGAAGACGATGATCCCGTAGGCCGCAGCCAGTGATACGAGGTTGAGGATCACCGCCTTCAGCGGCAGCAGGATCGAGCGAAATGCGCGCGCGAGCAGGATGAACGTGAGCAGCACCACGAAGCCGAGCACGTACGGGAACTTCGAGTAGACCGCCGACACGAAGTCCTGCTCCTCCGGCCCGAGGCCTGCGAGCGTCGCGTTCGATCCCTCGAGCTCGGCTTGGACGCGGTCGATCGTGTCGCGCCCTTCGTCGGTGGAGACATCGGTCGTTGCGAAGGCCTCGACGAGCTTGATGTTGTCGCGCTGCCAATCCGGTCCGGGCGGAGCAACCGCGGCTGCGATGCCCTTGACCTTGCGCACCTTGGCGGCGATCGCGTCAGGATCGGCGCCGTTCTCGGCGACGATCACGAACGGTTTCATCGCGCCGGCCGAGATGCCGGCATCGGCGAGCGCCTGGCGACCGACGATCGCGTCGCCGCTCCCCGGGAAGTCTTTCGCCTGTGCCTCGCTCGCGTTCAGATGCAAGCCGGAGTAGACCAGGAGGCCGACGATCACCATCCCGATGCCGGCGACGATCCACGGCCTGCGGATCACGAGGCCCGCCCACCGACCCCACCAGCCGTCCTCCGGGTGGCCTTGGTCGATGAACCGCTTCGGTAGCAGGCGGACGCTGTTGATCTTTTCGCCCATGATCGCGAGGAGCGCGGGCAGGAGCGTGATCGCGGTAATCACGGACACTGCCGGAATGAGCATCCCGCCGAGACCGATCGAGCGGATGAACGGCAGCGGGATCACGACCATCGAAAGCAAGCCGACGGCGACGGTCGAGCCGGAGACGATCACCGATCGGCCAGCGTGCGTCATCGTCTCGACGAGCGCGGTCTCCGTGTCTTCGCCTTCGCGCAGTTCGTCGCGGAAGCGGAAGATCATCAGCAGGGCGTAGTCGATCGCGACACCGAGGCCGACGAGTGCGATCAGGAACTGGACGATGATCGACACGTCGGTGATGTACGTGAGGCCCCAGATCAGCGTGAACGTGTTGAGAATGGACGCGACCGCCACGACGATCGGCATCAGCACGGCGGGCAGCGTGCCGAAAACGAAGAAGAGAATGACGAGGCAGCCGGCGCCGCCAATCAACGCCTCGGTGAGAACGCTCGGGCCGCCGTTCTCACCGTTCGTCGACGCTTCGTAGAGCGCGTCGCGTCCCGTCAGATGCGCGGTTACTCCCGGCGGCATCGCTTTCTGCAGCGCCGCGCGAACCTCCTTGATGTGCGTCGATGAGCTGAACTCGGGCAAACCGGGCGGATAGAACTCCGCGAACGCGGTGTGCTTGTCCTTCGATACGTACGCGAGGTTGCCGGTCGTCCAGTAGGAGGAGATGCGCGAGCCGGGATTGACGTTCGCGCCGACCCGAAGCGCGTTCGTCATCTCATCCCGGTTGAGCTTCGTCAGATCCTCCTTGCTCTGGAAGACGCCGACGAGCGGCGCCTGTTCGCCTGTGCCGAAGGTCTTGAGCGTCCGCTGATTCGCCTCGTACGCCGAGTAGCCGGGGATCGAGAACGACTGGAACCATCGGTCGGAGACCTTCCCGGCTGCGAACGCGCCGAAGAACGTGAGCGCGACCCAGACCAGGGCGATTGCTTTCCGGCGGCGCATGATCACGTGCGCTAGGCGGGCAAGCAGAGGCGAATTGGCGTCAGCGGCAGCGTTCAAAGCATCCCTCCGGCGTGGTCGCGTTTCGTCGGTCGCGGCTTAAGACGGTGTAGCAGCCCGGAACTCATCGCCGCAACGGCAAGCGTTCTGCGTCCGCGCAGAAAAAAGGGGGCGGCTGTCGCCGCCCCCTTTGGGTGGTACGGACTTTCTGGGCGATCGCCTAGACCGCGGCCAGCTTCCTGCCGCTGACGACGTTGTGAACGGTCATCAGCTCGGGCTGGCCCGGGTCGATCCCGACCTCGTCGAGGATCGGCATCAAGCGCTCGCGAAATGCGTCGAGCTCCTCCTGCGAGTCCCAGATCTCGCTGACTCGAAGCTTCCCCTCCGTTCCGAAGCAAACGTGGTAGTCGAGCCCGGTCGGCGGAAAGTCGCCGGTCTCCTGGAGGCGGCTGACGGCCGCGTCGTACTGCTTCGCGGTCAGCTGCTCGGGCGTGAAACGGATGAGGACACTCATCTGGTCCTTCTCTCTTTTTGTTGGTGTTCTCCACACTACTCCGTATTAGCGTCGCTTGCGGACCGCCGCGGTTTTCATCAGCGTGACTTATTGAAATCGCCTTAGACCAGGCGGTGCTGCGTCGCCCACCGCGTCAGCTCGTGCCGGCTCGAGAGCTGGAGCTTCCGCAGGACGCTCGAAACATGGCTTTCGACCGTCTTCACCGAGAGGTGGAGCCGCGACGCGATCTCCTTGTACATGTAGCCGCGCGCGATCAGCTGCAGCACCTCGCGCTCGCGGGACGTCAGCTCGTCGAGCTCCGAATCGGCGCCAAGCGGCTCGCCGGCGCGGAACGCGTCGAGGACGAACCCGGCCAGCCGCGGCGAGAACACCGCGTCGCCGTTTGCGACGCGCTCGATCGCATCGACGAGCTCCGGGCCGGAGATCGTCTTCGTCACGTAGCCACGCGCGCCCGCGCGAATCACCGCGATCACGTCCTCGGCCGCATCGGAGACCGAGAGCGCGAGAAACTTCACGCCCGGCCGCTCGGCCGAGACTGCGTTGACGATCGCGTCGCCGCTTCCGTCCGGCAAGTGGACGTCGAGCAAGACGACGTCGGGATCGAGCTCTTTGATCAGCGGCACGGCCTGTGCGATCGACCCGGCGGCGCCGACGACGTCGACCGCGTCACCGAGCTCGGTGCGCACGCCCGAAAGAAAGAGCTCGTGGTCGTCGACGAGCACGACGCGACGCTTCATGCGTCAGCCCTCGGCAACCGGAGCTCGACCTCGGTGCCTTCGCCGGGCGCGCTGGTCACCGTTGCGCGTCCGCCTGCGCGTACGAGCCGTCCTTCGATCGACTCCGCGATCCCGCGCCGGTCCGGCGAGACGTTCGCGCGGTCGAAGCCTGCGCCGCGGTCGCGCACGAACACGGCAACGTCGTCGGCGGAGACCTCGACGTAGACATCGATCTCCTCGGCGCCGGCGAACTTCGCTGCGTTCGTCATCGCCTCGCGCGCAGCAAGCACGAGCGGTTCTTCCGCAATGCAGTCGCCGGCGCTTGCAATCTCGACACGCACTCCGTGAAGCTCCTCGACGTCGGCCGCGGCCGTCGAGAGCGCCGTCACGAGCGACGAGCCGTCGTCGCCGAGCGGCCGGTCGCCGTAGAGCCAGCCGCGCAGCTCGCGCTCCTGCCTGCGCGCGATCGCTGCAACACGTCGCGGCTCGGTTGCGTGCCGCTGAATGAGCGCAAGCGTCTGCAGCACCGAATCGTGGACACGTGCGGCGACGTCGGCGCGTTCCTGCGTACGGATCCTTGCCGAGCGCTCGGCGTCGCGTTCGAGCGCGAGCTGCCAGAGCCACGGCCCGCAGACGAGGAGCAAGGCACCGGCGATCGCGCCGGGCGCGAGCACGTGCGTCGACGTGCCGTTCGCGAGCACGAGCACAGCGCCGAAGGCGGCAAGAGCGAGGCCCGCGACCGAGAGCGGCGCGGTCGCGCGAAAGCCGCCGCCTTGTCGCCAGGTGACGAGGAGCCCTGCGGCGACGAGCGTGATCCCGAGGACGGCGCGGGTCGACACGCCAACGGCTTGCAGCAGCGCAGAGCCGGCGAAGAAGAGCACGACCCACGCCCACCAAGGGTGCTTTGCGTAGGAGAACGCCCAGAGCGCCAGGTAGAGCAAGATGCCGGCCCCGCCGGCGAGCGCGAGCAACGCGAAGACGAGCCGTACGAGCGTCACGTCGACGCCGAGAGCCTGCGCGATACCTGCGCAGACTCCGGCGACGACTCGGTCTTCAGCGTTACGGGCGAAGGTGAGCGGCGGCATCCGCGGTCACCGTACCGCGCGCTCGACCTCGAGCTTTCCGGCGCCCACGTGCGCATCGAGCACGAGTACGCGCTTGCCGTTCTGCACGAGTGACTTGTCGACGTTGCTTCCGTCGTCGGTCGACCCGAGCACGGTGAGCTGCCCGGCCTGGGCATCGCCGTGCACTTGCAGAGCGACGTCGCGCGGGACGATCACGGTGAGCCGGCCGACGTCGGTGCGCGCCTTGACGTGCGTCTCGCCGGCCGGGAGCGTGAGGTTGCTCAGGTCGACGCGCAGGTTCCCGATCCCGAGCTTGTAGCTGTCGCGGAGCTCTTGCGTGCTTGCGACGGTATAGGTGCGGTCGCCGATTCCGTTCCGCAGGTGCACGTGGAAGGTGGCGGCGAAGATCGCACTCGCGACGAGCGTGAGAATCACGACCGTCAACGTCGTCCAACCGACGATGCGTCCGATCCGGCCGACGCGACGCGAGTCCTCCGCCGCCCCGCTCGAGCGGCGAGTGACCCAGAGGATCAACCCGCCGGCCAGCAGTAGACAGATCCAGAAGCCGTCGCCGTCGGCGTTCACCGTCGCGCGCGAGAGGAGGACGGCGCCAGCGACCGCGAGCAGGCTGAGCGCGACGAGCGGCCAGGGCCGCTCGCGGCGGTTTCGAAGCGCCTCGGAGGCGATCGAATCTGCCTCTCCCTCCTTTGGGATGACCACCACGGCCGCCAGGTAGACGAGGATGCCGGAGCCGCCGAGCAACGTGAGGACGACGAACCCGACGCGATAGAACGCGGGGTGGATGCCGAAGTAGCGCGCGAGGCCCCCGCAGACCCCAGCGAGCATCCGATCGTCGCGGGTGCGCTCGAGGCGCTTCGGTGCGGCAATCGGCTCGGCTGTATGTTCGCTCATGGGTCTAGCTTGCGCTCAGGCCAGGTGCGCCGCTATTGGGGATGACCCTGAGACGACCCTGGTCCTACTGGGTCGCAAATCGGCGCTACAGTGGGTCTCTAGCCCGGGTTCCCCCGGGGCGAGGGGTGTCGAATGACGAGTACCAGCACGTGCCCGGCCTGCGGCGAGGCGATGACGGCGGTGCTGGTGTGCGGGTCTTGCGGCGCCGAGCGCGTTGCCGACGCAGATCAGCTCGCGAGTGATCGCGACCAGACAGCAAGCGATCAAGATCAGACGTGGTCGGATCACGACCAGACGGCGAGCGATCGCGATCAGCGAACATCCGACGAGGACCAGCACGCAGCTGACGACGACTACGCGGCAGGCGGCGACGAAGCGGCGTACCAGAAGAGCGTTCGTGCGCGTGCGCGCACAGCGCAGGACCGCCACCTCGTCTCGACCTTGCGCGACGAGACGGCAGAGTCTCGACTGAAGACAGCCGAGGAACGCGATCGTGAGGCCGAGCTTCGCGACCGCGGCGCCGCGGGTCGCGACGAGCTGGCACGTTTGCACGACCTCGACGATGACTTCGGCGCGAGCCTGGAGGATGTCCTCTTGCGAGCCCAGCGCGATCGACATCGCGCGGCGGCAGATCGGGCCAAGGCAGCCGACGACCGGCTGAGAGCGGCGGCGGATCGGGAATCCGCAGCGCGAGAACGCGCGAAGTCGAGCCGCGAGAGGGCAGACGCTGCCGCGGCGTTGACGCGCGCAGTGACCGACGAGCTGACGGGCGCGTGGGGACGCAAGTTCGGTCTGGCGGAGCTCTCGCGAGAGCTCGAGCGCGCGCAGCGCACCGGCGCAAAGCTCGTGCTCGCGTTCGTAGACGTCGACGGCCTCAAGGAAGTGAACGACACCGAAGGCCATCCAGCGGGCGACGCACTGCTTCGACTCGTGGGCGAGACCGTTCGCGGACAGGTACGTGGCTACGACGTGCTCGTCCGGTACGGAGGCGACGAGCTCCTCTGCGCCATGCCGAACATCACGTCGGCCGAAGCCAAAAGGCGGTTTGACAAGATCGCCGCGACGCTGAGGTCAGCAGGCACCGGCCACTCGATCACGTTCGGCCTCGCCGAAGCAGGGTCCGAGGAAAGCCTGCAAGACCTGATCGGCCGCGCGGACGACGCGCTGCTGAAAGCGCGCCGCTCGAACGAGGGCTAGCGCTCGAGTATCGCGTGCCAGCCGGGCGCGCCGTGCTTGTCGTCAGTCGCCGGAGCGAAGCCGCTGCCGGAGCTCTTCGAGGTCGAGGAGCAGCTTTCGCAACTTCGGCTGGTCCTCTCCGGTCTCGAGGCGCTCGATCAGCTCGTCGCACACTGCAAGGACGTGCTGACGCTGGACAGCTGAAATCGGAGGCAGCGTGCTGCGTGCGACGAAGCTCCACGTGAGCGCGTCGACCTCTGACGCCTCGAAGAGCGACGGGACCTCCCGGCTCGTGAACGCAACGCCGTTTCCGTAGAAGCGGCGCGCGAGGAGAGCATCGGTGATTCGCGCGGCCGCCGTTGCGGCTCCAGGTGCGAGTCCGAGGTCCCAGAGCCGATCGCAGATCAGGCGCGCGGAGCCAGCCGATACCACCGCCGATCGGCCGTCGGGGAGCACGAACAACAGTGACTCCGTGATGCCTCCTCCGGTTGCAACGCTGCCGGGGAAGTCCTCGAGAACCTCCGCTAACGAGCGGTCGTCTCGGAAGAGTGGGGGCGCGCAAGGGCAGCCTCGGCCAACCGGTCACTACCCACGGAGAGACGCGGCTAATCCGCGTGCGCCCGCGCCGCGGCGTCCAGGCAGGAAAAGGGGCGTAGGATAGGTTCGAACCGAGGTGGGACTCTGCGAGTGCCCTCTACGCCAGCATCCGCCGTTGTCGCGGAGTGCGCGTGGTCTCCTTCCCCCGCACTTAATCGAACGCGGAGGAGGTCGCCATGGACGGCGACATCAGCGCTGAGCGAGCCGCGCACAACCAATCGTTGTACCGATCCGTCAATGAGCGCCTAAAGGATCTGAACGAGACGTTCGACGACGTCTCGGCGCAAACCGGTGAGTGGATCTGCGAATGCGCCGACACGGAGTGCACGCGTCGTGTGACGGCCCCGCGCGCCGACTACGAAGCTGTCCGGCGAAACGGCCGCACGTTCATCGTGTATCCGGGGCACGTCTTTTCGAATGTCGAGCGTGTCGTCGCCTCACACGAGCACTTCGTGATCGTGGAGAAGCTCAACGACAGCGGCGAGATCGCTGAGGAGCTCGACCCGCGGACGCCTTGATCGCCATTAGGCAGTCGCGCTACGTGGCGCGAAGCGCGCCGGCGGGCGAACTCGGGCGGCGACGGTGAGAAGCGGTGTCGTCCCGTAGCGGACGGCGTTGCCGGCAATCGGTAGCGCCGCCTCGTGCAACGGCGACCAGCGAAGGCCGTAGTCGTGGCGGAGCCGCGCCGGCAGGATCCTTGCCGCCGCGAGCCGATGCGCCGGACCAAGGATTCGCAAAGGCGCGGGCAGGCGGGCGGCGAGGATGACGGACGCAACCTCGCGCGCAGGCGGCGTCACGACGATCGCGTCGCTCGCGATCTGCGCGCGCCAGTACTCCTGGAACTGCGAGTAGGTCGGCGGCAGGACTGCGTCGGGAGCGCCGAAGAGCATCGCGACCTTGCTCATCTCGCGGTAATACGCGTTCTTGTCGTCGAGCGAGAGCCGTTGCACGAACTGCTCGTAGGCGGCGAGCGAGCTGTGCACGAGCGTTGCGTGCACCCAGAGCATCAACTCCGGATCGCCCGCCGAGTACGGCGTGCCGGCGGGATAGCGGCCGAGTTGCGTCGCGGTGAACCCGTGGACGCGCGCGTGGATCCGGCGAACCGTCGCTGCCGCCTCGTCGGCTTCGCGCGTGTCTCCGAAGGTGATCAGGTAGAGCGCGCGCAACGTCCCGACGAGCCGCCGCCAGAGGTCGCGGTCGTAGCCGGAGTGCTCGACGACGCCGCAGGCGACGAGCGGGTGCGCGACCTGGAGCAACACCGCCGCGCCGCCGCCGAGGAAAGGCGTCACAGGCGAGTTGCCGAGCCGCCGGATGACGCTGCCGGGGGCGAAATAACCGTCGCGCGCGGCGAGCCGCTCTGCGTGTGTCCGCGCCTTCGGCACACCGACAGGCTACGGGCCACGACCGGCGGTGTCAGCGGCCCCGCAGGTGCTCCAATGTCTTCTAGCCGCGCTTTGTGGACGTTCGTCCCGAGAGCACCACTACGCGTCCGCCGCGCGGGCTCGAGTCGCTGATCCAAGGTCCGATTCCACCGACGATCATCAGCAGCGCGCTCGCCGTCATCCACCAGAAAAGGCCCTGCCGCTTCGTCATCGCGCCGCGATGACCATACGGCCTTGCGAGGGTCGTGCCTAGACCTGCGGGATCCGCGCTTCGAGCGCCGCCGCGACCGTCTCGCGGACCGGCTCGAGCTCGATGCGGTCGAGCACGTCCTGGAAGAAGCCGCGCACGATCAGACGCTCCGCTTGCGCGCGCGACAGCCCACGCGACTGGAGGTAGAGCTGCTCGCGGTCGACGCGGCCGACTGTTGCGCCGTGGGTGCAGCGCACGTCGTTCGCCAGGATCTCGAGGCCGGAATGGGAAGCGCGTGCGTCGTCGGCGAAGCATCAGGTTGCGGCATTCGTGGTAGGCGTTCGTCTTCTGCGCATCCTTGAACGCGACGTCGCTCTCGCGATCGGGCCCGGTGTGTTCAGTCGACGAAGAACGCGCCGCGCGTAGCGCTAGCGGTGCTGTTCAATCAAGACGCGAGCGAGCGCTTGCGCGCGTTTCGCCGCATCGCGGTCGCCCTCGGCAGCCTGCACGATCGAGCCCTTCATCAGGATGTGCCAGGAGAGGGCGAAGGCGTCGGGGTCGCGCAGTCCGGCGTCGGATGCGAGGTCGCGAACGAGAGTGCGGATGTTTTCGAGATGTGCCGCGCTCGCGCGGCCGACGGGGTGCTCGAGGTCGCCGACCTCGAGCAGAGTATTGACGAAGGAGCAACCTTCGAAGTCGTCGCCGTGGAACCACTCGTCGAACAGGTCGAAGATCGCAAGCAGTTGCTCCTCCGGTGTTGCTCCGCGCCGTCGTGCCTCGCTCGCGACCCAGCCGTAGGTCCAGAGGTGCTCGCGCTGCTCCAGGAAGGCGATCACGAGCGCGTCCTTCGAGGCGAAGTGCTTGTAGAGCGTCGCCTTCGCCACGCCGGCGCGCTCGACCAGCTCGTCGACACCGACGGCCTGGATGCCGCGACGGGAAAAGAGCTCGTAGGCGGTTTGCAGGATGCGCTCGCGAGCGCTCGACGCAGACTCCTGATGAGTGGCGTTCGTTGCGGCCATGGGCGGAACGCTACCGGTGAACAGAACTGTCTGTTTTGTGATCAGAAAACGACGTGCTCGTCTCGCGCCAAGGTTTAGGCGTTTGAGCAGTGGACAGACCGGTCTGACTACACGGATCTGGTCAGAGGGGCTTCAAGGGGTTCTGCCTGTCTCGGGTCACGGTGGTGCGAGGACTCGTTCCTCACCGATACCTACTCACTCCACAAGGAGGCAGGCATGGCAGCAACAGAGACTGCTGGGCGGCGCCGCGAAGCGGCGCCCTACGGCGAGAGTCGCCTGGCACGTGGCGACGAGACCAAGAACGCGCTCAAGACGACGGAGTTCTTCGCGATGGTCGCCGTCAACGCGGCGATTCTGATCGCCGCCTGGGTATCCGACTCGCTCAACGACGTGCGCGCATGGACGCTCGTCGCCGCTGTCGCGATCGGGTACATGGTCAGCCGCGGGCTGGCCAAGTCGGGCACCAAGTACGTCGGTGGCGAGGATCCGCTCAACCGGAACAACAACTAGGCACCCGACACCCGAAGGCTGTGCCGGGGCGCTTGCCCGGCACAGCCATGGGTCACCCGTCAATTCGCGAGGAGAGTTCAATGCCGAAGATCGAAGACTCGATCGAGGTTCAGGTCCCGGTACGGCAGGCGTACAACCAGTGGACGCAGTTCGAAGAGTTCCCGAAGTTCATGGAGGGCATCCAGTCCGTTCAGCAGCTCGACGACACACACGTCCATTGGGTCGCAGAGATCCGTGGCGAGAGCCGCGAATGGACGACTGAGATCACTGAGCAGCAGCCGGACAAGAAGGTGGCGTGGAAGACGATCGACGGCGAGGTCAGAAACGACGGCGTCGTCACATTCGAGCAGGTCGCCGGAGATCAGACGCGCGTCAACGTCCAGATGGATGTCGAAGGTGAGTCAACCGCAGAGAACGTCGCGGGCGATCTCTTGGGCGTCGTCAAGAGTCAGGTGCGCGGCGATCTCGAGCGGTTCAAGCAGGTGATCGAGAACCGCGACGAAGAAACAGGCGCCTGGCGGGGAGAGGTGCAGGAGGGTGAAACGAAGTAGGCACGAAGCGGTTCGCGCCGGCTTCCCTGTCAACAGGGGCCGGCGCGACGCTAGCCCTGGAAAGGCCGTAGGTCACAAGGCCTAGGTCACCTCGTAGATATCGACCCGGTGGCGTCCGGTCTCCGCGCACGGGCTCGAGCTCGCTGAAGTCAGGCGCTTCGGCTAGCCGCGCGCGTATTCCTCGGCTGACTCGAACTCGAATCCCACGAACCGTTCGTCGCCAATCACCCAGGCCTCGTGCCCGGGCTGAATGACGTACGCATCCCCGGTCGCGAGCTCGGCCTCGGTCCCATCGTCGTGTCGCACGCCCAGCCGCCCTTGCTGGACGACGCCTACATGTCGTGCCTGGCAGCTCTCGGTGCCTGCGACCGGCTTCACGCACTCTGACCACCGCCAGCCGGGCTCGAGGGTCAAGCGAGCGACGCTCGCGCCGGCCATGCGAACGATCTCGCTACGCGTCTTGTCCGGAGTTCGCGTCTCGTCCGGCGAGCTGAAATCGCGTGTCTCGACACCTGCCATTGCTCGGCTCCTCTCGTCTCGGCGTCACTGCCGAGATCGATCGTACGACAGCAGCGCTAGACCTGCGGAATGCGCGCTTCGAGCGCCGCGGCAACCGTTTCGCGCACCGGCTCGAGCTCGATGCGGTCGAGCACGTCCTGGAAGAAGCCGCGCACGATCAGACGCTCCGCTTCCGCTCGCGACAGACCGCGCGACTGGAGATAGAAGAGCTGCTCGCGGTCGACGCGGCCGACGGTCGCGCCGTGAGTGCAGCGCACGTCGTTCGCGAGGATCTCCAGGCCCGGGATGGGAACCGCGTGTGTCGTCGGCGAAAGCATCAGGTTGCGGCACTCCTGGTAGGCGTTCGTCTTCTGCGCACCCTTTTCGACACGGATCATCCCGCGCCACACCGCTGTCGCGTTCTCGCGCAGCGCGCCTTTGAACGCGAAGTCGCTCTCGCAGTCGGGCGCGATGTGCTCCTGGAAGGTGTCGTAGTCGAGGTGCTGCTCGCCGTCGGCGAAGTACGCGCCTGTCACGCGCGAGGTCGCGCCGCGCCCGGCGAGGTCGTTCTGGATCCACACCTTGCCGCGCTTCGAGCCGAAGCCGCCGGCGACCCAGTCGAGCTCCGCGTCGCGCTCGACGCGCGCGTGATGCGAGGCGAAGTGCCACGTCTCCTGCGAAAGGTTCTGCAGCGAGACGTACTCGAGCTTCGCTGTCGGCTCGACGAAGAGCTCGGTGACGGCGTTCGAGTACGCCTGCGTGTCCGGCGCCGGCGACGCGTACTCCTCGATGAGCGAGAACCGCGCGCCTTCCTCGGCGACGACGACGAGCCGCCAGAACGTCTGGCCGGTGACGGCGATCCGAACGTACAGCGGCTTTTCGATCTCGACGCCTCGCGGAACGACGACGAGCAGGCCGTGCTTCCACATCGCCGCGTTGTGCGCGGCGAACTTCTCGTCCCAGCCGACGAGCGAATACAGGCGCTCGTGTTCCTCCGGAAGCGGCGCGAACGTGATGCCTTCCGGCGCGCGTTCGATCTCGATCCCGTCTGAAGTCACCGTCGCGAACGCGCCGACGTCGAGGTTCAGCATCGTCTCGATCTCCGCCGATGGCGCGCCGGCGAACGCCTCGGGATCCAGCCCTTCGAGGTTCGTGAAGCGCCAGTGCTCCATCGACGTATCCGGGAGCGGCAGCGCGCGGTAGGCGTCGAGTGCGCTCGCGCGGCTCATGCGTCGTACCTCCGGTGCAGGATCAGCGAGTTGCCGTCGGGATCGCGGAAGAACGTCATGTGGCAGACCGAGGTCTCGACGATCGGCCCTTCGAACGCGACCCCCTTGGCCTCCAGTTCCCTACGCGCCGCCGCGACGTCGGGCACCCGAAGCGCCACGCCGCCCGGCGCGGGCGCGAACGGCTGACCTTGGCTCGCCGGGTTGAAGAGATCGATGGTGACCTGCCCCGCGCGCACCTCGAGGTCGTGCTCGGCCTCGGTCTCGAGCGCGAGCCCGAGCGTCTCCGTATAGAAGCGCTTCGCGCGCGGGATGTCCTGCACGAGCAGCGACACGAAGTCGACGTGCTCCACCTGCATGGCGTTACTCACTGGGCGCGTACCTCCGATGGAACATGAGCGCGTTGCCGTCGGGATCGTGGAAGAACGCCATGTGGCAGACCCCGGTGTCGAAGATCTCGGCGCCGAACTCGACGCCCTTCGCTTCGAGCGCTTCCTTCGCTGCGGCGACGTCTGCGACGCGCAGCGCGATCTGCGCTGTATGCGGCTCCCAGTTCTCGACTCCGAAGCGCTTCGGCTCGACGAGGTAGAGAAACGCGTTGTCGCCGAGCTTGAACTCCGGCCACGCGCCTTCGTTCGTCTGCGGCAGCTCGAGCGTGTCGCGGTAGAACGCGACCGCACGCTCGACGTCGGTGACGGGGACCGAGACGAAGTCGACGTGCTCGACGTGAAGCGCGCTACTCATACGGCTTGTACCTCCCGTGGAGCATCAGGTCGTTGCCGTCAGGGTCGCGAAAGAACGCCATGTGGCACACGCCCGTGTCGAGCGTGTCACCGAGGAGCTCGACGCCCTTGCCTTCGAGATCCTTGCGCGCTGCTTCCACGTCGTCGACGTGCAGTGCGAGATGGCCGTTGTTCTGCGGCTTGAACTCCGAGCCGAACCGCGCAGGCTCCCAGATGCTGAGGCACGTCTCGCCGACCCAGAACTCGTACTGCGCATGTTCGTCGCGCCTGAGTCCGAGTGTCTCGCCGTAGAACTTCGCCAAGCGATCCGCGTCGGTCGACGGCACGGCGACGAAGTCGAGCTTGCTGATCTCCATTGGAACCTCCGTTAGCCGACGGAGCCTTCCATCTGGAGCTGAATCAGCCGGTTCATCTCGACTGCGTACTCCAGTGGAAGCTCCTTCGTGATCGGCTCGACGAAGCCGCTGACGATCATCGCGCTCGCCTCGGCCTCGGAGAGGCCCCGCGACATGAGGTAGAAGAGCTGCTCCTCGCCGATCTTCGACACCGTCGCCTCGTGGCCGATGTCGACGTCGTCGGCGTCGATCTTGATGTACGGGTACGTGTCGGAGCGCGACTCCTCATCGAGGATCAGCGCGTCGCAGACGACCTTCGACTTCGAGCGGACCGCGCCCTTTCCGACCTCGAGCAAGCCGCGGTAACCGGCGCGCCCGCCGTTCTTCGAGATCGACTTGGACGTGATCACCGACGTCGTGTTCGGCGCGACGTGGACGGCCTTGCCGCCCGCGTCCTGATGCTGGCCCGAGCCCGCGAACGCGATCGACAGCACCTCGCCGTGTGCGCGCTCACCCATCAGCCAGATCGCCGGGTACTTCATCGTGAGCTTCGAGCCGAGGTTGCCGTCAACCCACTCCATCGTCGCGTCCTCGTAGGCGACGGCGCGCTTCGTGACGAGGTTGTAGACGTTGTTCGACCAGTTCTGGATCGTCGTGTACCGGCAGCGGCCACCCTTCTTGACGACGATCTCGACGACTGCGCTGTGCAGCGAGTCGGTCGAGTAGATCGGTGCGGTGCAGCCTTCGACGTAGTGCACATACGCGCCTTCGTCGACGAGGATCAGCGTGCGCTCGAACTGGCCCATGTTCTCCGCGTTGATGCGGAAGTAGGCTTGGAGCGGCATCTCGATGTGGACGCCAGGCGGTACGTAGATGAACGAACCGCCCGACCACACTGCTGAGTTCAGCGCGGCGAACTTGTTGTCGTTCGGCGGGATGATCGTGCCGAAGTACTGCTTGAAGAGCTCCTCGTGCTCGCGCAGCGCGGAGTCGGTGTCGAGGAACAGGACGCCTTGCGCCGTCAGGTTCTCCTGGAGCTTGTGGTAGACGACCTCGGACTCGTACTGCGCACCGACGCCCGCGAGGTACTTCTTCTCGGCTTCGGGGATGCCCAGCTTGTCCCACGTGTCCTTGATGTCTGCGGGGAGGTCTTCCCACGAGTCGGCCTGATTCTCGGTCGGCTTGATGTAGTAGAAGATGTTCTCGAAGTCGATCTGGTTCAGGTCGCCGCCCCACTGAGGAATCGGCCGCGCGTTGAAGTAGTCGAGCGCCTTGTGCCGGAACTTGCGCATCCAGTCGGGCTCGTTCTTGTGCGACGAGATGGCGTCGACGAGCTCGTGCGAGAGACCGCGGCCGGACTTGAAGAAGTAGTCCTCGTCGACGCGGAAGCCGTACTTGATCGCGTAGTCGGAGCCGATTCCCTGGACGACTTCTGTCTCTGTCGAGGCCATTACGCAGCCTCCTTCCCTTCGTCATCGGCGCCGTAAGCGCCATACCCTTCGCTCTCGAGCTTATGCGCGAGCTCCGGTCCTCCGCTTTCCACGATCCGGCCGCCGACGAACACGTGCACGTGATCGGGCGTGATGTAGTTGAGGATCCGCTGGTAGTGCGTGATCACGAGCGCGCCCATCTCGGGGCCGACGAGCTCCTTGACCCCGCCCGCGACGACGCGCAACGCGTCGATGTCGAGGCCCGAGTCGGTCTCGTCGAGCACGGCGATCCGAGGGCGGAGCATCGCCATCTGCAGGATCTCGACGCGCTTCTTCTCGCCGCCGGAGAAACCGTCATTGAGGTAGCGCGATGCGAGCTCGCGGCTGACCTTGAGGCGATCCATCTGCGCGAGCAGCTCGGTGCGGAATTCCTTCACCGCGATCGGATTGTCGACGCCGCCGTTCTGTGCCTTGCGCACGGAGTTGATCGCCGTGCGGAGGAAGTTCGTCACCGTCACGCCCGGAATCGCGTGCGGGTACTGGAACGCGAGGAAGAGCCCGGCCTGCGCGCGCGCGTCGGCGCCGGCCCCGGTTACGTCCTCGCCGTCGAACAGGATCTGGCCCTCGGTGATCTCGTACGCCGGGTGCCCCATCAGCGCGTAGGCGAGCGTCGACTTCCCGGACCCGTTCGGCCCCATGACCGCGTGCACCTCGTTCGTGTCCACGGCGAGATCGACACCTTTGACGATCTCGGTGCCGTCCTCCAGGGCGACGTGCAGATTCTTCAGCTCGAGTAGTGACATCTTCGTGAGGTCGAACCTGCCTTGACAACGCCGTTTGCGGCTCGGTTCGTGACACCCAGTCTAGCGGTCCCTCCCTCTACGAATTGCAGAAGACCCGAACTCGGAAAGCAGCTACCATCGGCATATGCCGAATATCGGCCCACTCGAGATCGTCGGCCTTCTGCTCCTCGCGTTGCTCCTCTTCGGGGCGAAGCGGTTGCCGGAGATCGGTCGCTCGCTCGGGACGGGGATGCGCGAGTTCAAGGACTCGGTCTCGGGCAAGGATCGCGAGCCGCGCGAGCTGCCCGTCGAGAGCGACGTCCCGCCGAGCGCCGCCTCCACGCGCGAGCACGAAATTCTCTAGGCGATGAGACTCGTACCGCGGCGCCTTCGCTACGGCGAGGAGGCGACGCTCGTCGAGCACCTCGAGGAGCTCCGCCACCGGCTGTTCTTCTGTCTTGGCGCGCTCGCTGTTGCGTTCATCGTGACGTTCGCGTTTCACAAGCGACTGCTGCATCTGCTGAACAAGCCGCTGCCCGAGCACATCGAGAAGCCGCTGACGCTGAGTCCGGCGGAGCCGTTAATGACGGCGCTCTGGGTCAGCTTCTGGGCGGCGCTCTTGATCGCGCTTCCGATCGTCCTCTGGCAGGCATGGTCGTTCTTCGCTCCCGCGGTCGAAGAGCGGCACGAGCGACCCGTGCGCTGGCTCGTCCTCTTCGCATCCGCGCTCCTCGCCGCCGGCGTCGTCTTCGGGTATTACGTCGCGCTCCCCGCGGCCGTGCATTACCTCACGAACTTCGACAAGGACCTGTTTGCGATCCAGCTTCGCGCGCGCGACTACTACTCGTTCGCGACGATGGTGATGTTCGCGATGGGGATCGTGTTCGAGTTGCCGATCTTCGTCCTCGGGCTCGTGTGGCTCGGGATCCTCACGAGCAAGAAGCTGCGGAAGAACCGCCGCCTCGGCTACTTCATCGTCGCGTGCGTTGCCGTTGCGCTGCCGGGGATCGATCCGATCACGACGACGATCGAGACGGTTCCGCTGCTCGTCCTCTTCGAGCTTTCGATCTGGCTCTCGGTTCTCGTCGAGCGACGGAATCCGAGCGAGGTCGGCGATCCCGTCTCGGCGGCTTCGGACTAGCGCGCCGCATGCGCCGCGTTCTGTCCGCCGACTGGGTGCTGCCGATCGACGGCCCACCGATTGCAGAAGGTGCAGTCGCGATCGAGGACGGACGGATCGCGGCGGTCGGTGCCGCAGCGGATATCGGCGAAAGCACACGTTACGACGACGCTGTGATCGTCCCGGGATTCGTCAACGCGCATACCCATCTCGAGTACGCGACCTACGCGGGCTTCGGCGACGGCGAGGCCGACTTCGCCGTCTGGATCGCACAGCACGCTCAGCGCAAGTTCCGGCTCGACTTCGACGAGCAGCTCGACATCGCGCGTCTCGGCGCGGCGGAGTGTCTTGCGTCCGGCGTGACGACTGTCGGTGACTGCAGCTTCAGCGGCGCGGCCGCGCTTGCAGCCGCGGAGCTCGGCCTGCACGGGATCGTCTACCTCGAGGTCTTCGGTTCGGATCGAGATCAGGTGCGCGCGCGATTCGCTGAGCTTCTCGAGCGGGCTGCGCCGGCAACCGAAGCGGGCCTTCGCATCGGCGTCTCACCGCACGCGCCCTACAGCGTCGGGCTCGAGGGCTACCGGGCCGCTGTCGAGCTCGAGCTGCCGATCGCCACGCATTTTTCCGAGAGCGAGTCGGAGCTTCGGTATCTCCAGAGCGGAGGCGGTCCGTGGGAGGGCATTCCTTGGCTCGTCGAGCCGCTCGGGTCGAGCGGCCCGCGGGCACTTGCAGCCGAGGGGCTGCTCTCGTCGCGCTTCGTCGCAGCGCACTGCACAGTCGTCGACGACGAGGAGATTCGGATGCTCGCCTCACACGACGTCGCGGTCGCCCATTGCCCGCGTTCGAATGCTGCGATGGGTTGCGGGATCGCGCCGCTCCGAGCGCTTCTCGACGGCGGGGTTCGCGTCGGGCTCGGAACCGATAGCCCGGCTTCGGCGCCATCGTTCGATTTCTTCGACGAGCTTCGCGCGGCGGTCCTCGCCGCTCGAGCCAGAGAGGGGCGCCCCGATGCGCTGACGGCCACCGAAGCTCTCGAACTCGCGACACTCGGTTCAGCCGGTGCGCTCGGCCTGGAGGCCGAGGTCGGATCTCTAACCGTGGGCAAACGAGCCGACGTCGCGGTCGTCTCACTTGCGGGGTCCCCGTACCATCCGGTTGAGGATCCGGCAGCGGCGGTCGTCTTCGGAGGCAGCCCCGAACGGGTACTCGCGACATTCGTCGGAGGCGAGGAGCGATATGAGAGAGGAGGATTCGAATGGCACGAGCTGCGGCTAAGGGCGGCAAGCGCGCGCGAGAAGATGCTCGCCGCGAACAGCGCGCCAACGCCCCTCGCGGGCGCCGGCAGCTGAGCAAGGCCGAGCAGGGCCTCTTCTTCTCTCGGATCCGCCGCTCCGCGAAGTGGGCTTACGTCCTCCTCGCCGTGCTGTTCGCAATCACGTTCGCGTTCCTCGGAGTCGGCTCCGGCCAGGGCGGCCTCGACCAGCTCTTCAACGGCATCTTCCACAGCGGCTCCAACGGCCCGTCGATCTCGAAGTCGTTGAAGGCGACGCTCGAGCACCCGGCTCAGGCGCAGGCTTGGAAGGAGCTCGCGACCGCCTACGAGAGCAAGGGCCGGGTTCAGGACGCGATCTTCGCTTGGTCGCGGTACACGACCCTGAAGCCGAAGGACGGAGCGGGTCTCGATCGGCTTGGCCAGCTGCAGCTTCAGCAAGCGGGCGACGACCTCACAGCCGCTGCGCAGCACCAGCAGCGCTTGCTCGCGTTGCAGCAGTCCACCTACCAGCCCTTCAACCCGACCGGGAAGCTCGCGGTGGGCTCGGACCCCCTCGTGCAGGAGCTCCAATCGAACGCGACCGAGGAGCAGTCGGCGCTCCAGTCAGCCGCCGCAACCATCACGACCGGCTACAAGAACGCGATCGCGACGTTCAAGAAAGCCGCGAAGCTCCAGCCTCGCAACGTCGACGCCCAGAACAACATCGTGGCGGCTGCGCTGACCGCGTACCAGCAGCTCGGTGACTCGTCGTTCCTCGCACCGGCGATCGCGGCGTACGAGAAGGTGGCGGCCCTCGACCCGTCCCAGGCCGCCGACGCGAAAGCTCGGATCAAGCAGCTTCGCAAGTTGCAGGGGCAGGCGGCTGGGTAGACTCCCGCGCGTCAATCGGCCCGGGGGAGTGGGATGAACTTCGACATACAAACGGAGCAGCTCGGCGAGGGCGCGTACGTGATCTCCTTGACCGGAGAGGTCGACCTGTACACCGCACCGGAGTTCAAGCAGCAGCTGCTCGACGTGATCGGCGACGGAGGCAAAGAGGTGATCGTCGACTTCACGAATACGACGTTCATCGACTCGACGACGCTCGGCGTCCTCGTCGGCGGCGTCAAGCGGCTCCGGTCGAGCGAAGGGCAGCTCTCGCTCGTGTGCAGCGACCGCAACATCACGAAGATCTTCGAGATCACGGGTCTCGACCGCGTCTTCACGATCTATCCGAATCGCGAGGATGCCGTCGCCAAGCTCGGGACGACGGGGAGCGAACCGCCCGCTTAAGTGCGCAAGCTCGCGACTCTCCTCCCTGTCGCGCTCTTCACCGCCGCTCTTCTCGGTGGGTGCGGCACCGGCGGCATCGCCTCGGGCCCGGGCGATCCTGCGAACGGCGCGAAGCTCTTCACCGCGAAGTGCGGTGGGTGCCACTCGCTCGCCGACGCCGGCACGAGCAGCACCATCGGCCCGAACCTCGACGCCGCCTTCGGGAGCGACAAGCAGCAAGGGATCAAAGAGAGCTCCATCAAGAACCTCGTGCTGATTCAGATCCGCGAGCCTTCGCCGCCGATGCCGTCGAATCTCGTCAAGGGTCAGGACGCGATCGACGTCGCGGGCTACGTCGCCGCCGTTGCCGGTCAGAAGGGCCCTGAAGCGAAGGCAGAGGCGACGTCGAGTACCGACGGCAAGACGATCTTCAAGTCACAGTGCGCGAGCTGCCACACCCTCGCCGACGCCGGAACCAATGGAACTATCGGCCCGAACCTCGATCAGCTCCAGCTGACTCTCGCCCGGGTCAAGCGGCAAGTCGAGAACGGCGGCGGTGTTATGCCGGCGTTCAAGGGCCGCCTCACCGACGCTCAGATCGAAGCCGTCTCCAAGTACGTCGCCACGGTCGCCGGCAAGAAGTAACAGCTAGGCCGCTGCAGTCGTCCGAGCCGTGGCCGTTCAGGGTGCTACGGCTCGTGTCTCAGAACTTCCGCCGGTGTACACCTACATCAGGCGCAAACCCCGGTGGGACGGGCGTCGACACGTGATGTAGGGGTACACCGCTATAGCTCTCCGGCACACCGTTCGCCCAATCAACGACCCCGTCGGCTCGAGCCGGGTCTCGCTCAATCCGCCTGGGCAGGCTCGCCGGTCGCGATCACGTGATGGATTGGCACCGCGAATCGCTCCTGCGCTCGCTCGACCAGTCCTTGCTCGAGCCAGTTCGAGCGGCCCGGCGGGTGCGTCGAGATCACGATCTCGTCGGCGCCGAACTTCCGCAGCGCGTCCTCGATCGCCTGCAGTGGTTCGGCGTCGCCGACCTCGCCGCGGGCGTTTACGCCCGCGTCCTGAAGACGGCGAAGGCTGTGCTCGAGGCGCTGCTGCGCGTCGGATCTCGCTCCGTCCTCGTCTGAGACCCAGTGGCGAAGCGGCGTGTTCAGTGCGGGCGAAATGACGAGCACCTCCGTCCGCTCGTTTGCGCGCTCGGCGAGGAGCTCGCGGAGGGTCGCGCCGCCGACCGTCTCGTTCGCGATGACGAGAATGCGACGCAGGTCGTCGCCGGGTCGCGTTGGCACAGTCGGTGGCGGCGGGCCGTCACCTGGCGCACGAAGGAACCACACAACACCGGCAACGGTTGCGACGATAAAGACCGCAAGACCCACCCACTTGCCGAAGATGAGACTCGCAGCGGCGATCGCGGCGAAGTACGCGATCGTGAGCAGCAAGAATCGATACATCTCCGCCTCGCTGCGCAGCGGATTTCGCATGCGACCTGCTTTCCCCGCAGCTAGAGAATGTAGACCGTCGTGTAAACGACGATCCACATCACGTCGACGAAGTGCCAGTAGATACCGGGGACTTCCACTCCGTAGTGGTGTTCTGGGCTGAAGTGGCCGCGGAATGCGCGGATCGTCGTGAACAAGAGGAGGTTCAAGCCGACGAAGACGTGCGCTCCGTGCAGGCCCGTGAGGCAGAAGAAGATCGTCGCGAAGCCGCCGTCCTTGAGCGCGAAGCCGATTCGTGAGTACTCGAGTGCCTGCGTGATCAAGAACGTGAGGCCGAGTAAGAACGTCAGCAGCATGCCGGCCTTCAAACCCGTGTGGTAACCGCGCTTGATCGACTGGAGCGCCCAGTGAATCGTGAAGCTCGAGGTCACGAGGATCAGCGTGTTGATGAACGCGACGTAGACCGGCAGGTGGTAGGGCGGCGTCGGCCACGGCGTCCCGTTCGCGACGCGCACGAAGAAATACGCCGTGAAGAACGAGCCGAAGAGCATGATCTCCGACCCGATGAAGAGGAACATGCCGAGCATCGCCGGCGTAACACGCGACGAGTAGTGCGGAGTGGGAGGCCCGTGGTGCTCGTCGTGCCCGTGGCCGAGCGGCTCGGCATGTGCGTGCGCGGCCACTAGCTCGCTGCTCCCACTCGTTCCGGCTCGACCGTGACGTGCTCGAGCGGCAGCTTCAGGTCGTTGCGCAACCGCTCGATGAGGTCGCGACGCAGCCACCCGGACTTCGTCCCTGGGAACGTCGAGACGATGATCTCGTCGACTCGCTCCTCCTCGGCCGCGATTCGCGCGGCCTGATACGGATCCGGATGGGCGATCTCGCCGTGCGCGTCGATGCCCTCGCCGCGGAGGACGCTGATCGCGCGGCGCAGACGCCGCTCCGCTTCGTCGTAGTCGGTGTCGCTCTCGCCCTGCGGCGAGATGATCAGGAAGCTCGCAGGCCCCTGCGCGTTCCGCTCGCGGATCTTCGCGAGCAGCGGCTCGCCGAGAACCGTCTGGTTCGCGATCACGAGCACGTTCGTCGCGCCCTCGTCGGCGGTTAGGTCCACGACGACGTGCTCGAACGGCAGGTGGCCCGCGACGCGCTGCATCTGGTCGACCTTGTTCCGCCGCAACCACCCCGACTTCTGTTGCGGGTGCGTCGAGACGATCACCTCGTCGGGCTCGAGCTGATGAATGCCATCCCGCATCACGTCGACCGGATCCGCCTCGACCGTCAGCCCGTCGGCCGGGATGCCCGCCTCGCGCAGCTTCGTCAGCGTCTGGTCGAGCCGACGCCGGGCAGACGCGCGGCGCGTGTGGTCGTACACGACGTAGCCCTGGCTGGGCTGCGTCACCGGTGCGAGCACCGTCACGCGCAACGGACCGGACGCGGCGCGTTCGGTGAGAACGTCGATCAGCTTCCGGCCGACGACGGTCTCGTTTGCAATCACGAGGATGTGGCGCTCTTCGGCGCTCACGCGTGCACCTCGACCTCACGCGTGCGACCTGCCTCCGCCGCCGTCAACACCGCATGGCGCGCGCCGGGCACGCCGTACTCGTACGGGCCGCCGACGACCTGTGGGATCTCGTCGAAGTTGAAGACAGGCGGCGGCGACGTCACCAGCCACTCGAGCGTGAGCGCGCGCCACGGATTCCCCGGCGCGCGTTCGCCGAAGCGCCAACTCTTGACCATGTTGTAGAGGAAGATCAGCGACGATGCGCCCAGGCCGAACGACGCGATCGAGATGAACAAGTTCATGTCGGCGAACCGCGGCACGTAGTCGTAGACACGTCGCGGCATCCCCTGCACGCCGATGATGTGCATCGGGAAGAACGTCGCGTTGAAGCCGATGAAGGTCAGCCAGAAGTGGAGCTTCCCGAGCCGCTCGTCGTACATCCGCCCGGTCATCTTCGGGAACCAGTAGTAGATCCCGGCGAAAATCGTGAACACAGAGCCGCCGAAGAGCACGTAGTGGATGTGCGCAACGACGAAGTACGTGTCGCTCGTGTGGATGTCGACCGGGACCGCGCCGAGCATGACGCCGGAGAGCCCACCGAGTACGAACATCGACACGAAGCCGAGTGCGAAGAGCATGGGCGTGTTGAAGTGGAGCCGCCCTTCCCACATCGTTGCTAACCAGGAGAACACCTTGATCCCGGTCGGGACCGCGATCAGGAGCGTCGTGATCATCATCGGCACGCGTAACCACGGCGCCATGCCGGAGACGAACATGTGGTGCGCCCAGACGGAGAAGCCGAGGACGAGGATCGCCATCAGAGATAAGGCCATCAAGCGGTAACCGAAGATCGGTTTCCGCGAGAAGACGGATATGACCTCGGACATGATCCCGAAGCCGGGCAGCATCATGATGTACACCGCCGGGTGCGAGTAGAACCAGAAGATGTGCTGGTAGCCGAGCGTGTACCCCGCGGTCGGACCTGGGTTGAAGAAGTCCGTGTGCATCACGTGGTCGAACATCGAGAAGAACTGCGACCCGGCGATGAACGGCGTTGCGATCACGACGAGGAGTGACGTCGTGAAGTTCGCCCAGACAAGGAGCGGCATGCGCCAGAACGTCATTCCGGGCGCACGCATCGTGATGATCGTGACGAGGAAGTTCAGGGCGGTCATGATCGAAGAAGCACCCGCCCACTGGACGCCCTGGTTGAAGAAGATCGCGCCCATCGGCTGGTGCGTGGAGCAGAGCGTCGCGTAGCCGGTCCAGCCGCACGCAAACGCGCCGCCGGGGACAAGGAACGAGCCGAGCATCATGAAGCCGGCGATCGGCAGCAGCCAGAAGGAAAGGGCGTTCAACCGCGGGAACGCCATATCCGGCGCGCCGAGCATGAGCGGCACGACGAAGTTCGCAAGTCCCGCAAAGGCCGGAATCACGAACAAGAAGATCATCAGCGAGGCGTGGACGGAGACGAGGCCGTTGAAGGTCTGCGGGTCGACGAACTGCGTGCCCGGTCTCGCGAGCTCGGCGCGGAAGATGAGCGCAAGCAACCCGCCAACGAAGAAGAAGAAGATCGTCGTCGCGAGGTACTGGATCCCGATCACCTTGTGATCGGTGTTGACGCGGAAGTAGTCGCGCCAGGTCTTGGCGCCGTGTCCGGAGTGATCCTCTGCGCGCGTGGGGCCGCCGAGCGCGTAGTAGACCCAGTAGTCGAACGTGCCGATGCCGGCGAGGAACCCGAGCGGCGCGGCGACGAGCGCCGACACGAGGATCACGGGCTCCGGCAGGATCAGCGGCTCCCAGCCGCCCCACCAGCGCAGCAGCACGACGAGGCCCATGCCGAGCGCGCCGAACAGGCACATCATCCAAGCCGCGCGGATCCAGCCGGGGCCGAGCAGGTGACGACGCAACGCGCTCCGTGGCGGTGCGCCGACCGGCGCGTGCGTCCCGTTTACATGCTCGGACGTTGCGGTCACGGTCTCGGCTTTACCCCTTCCCCGTCGTCAGATATTGCACGAGGGCATCGAGCTGTTGCTTCGGCAGCGAAGAGAACGCGTGCGGCATGACGTTCGGATACCCCTTCTCGATGTACGCGCTCGGATCGACGATCGACTCACGCGTGAATTCGTCCACCGGCTTGCCGGCTTTGCGAGCGTAGTCGGAAAGACGGTCGAGATCCGGGCCGACGTTCCCGGTCGCTCCGGCGGGCTTGAACGTGTGACACGAGTTGCATCCGTTGTTCTTGAACACCTGCGCTCCGAGCGCCGCACCGCCCCCCTTGCTCTCGCCACCGGATGCCGCCTGGCGCTGAGCGGCTAGCCAGTGCTGGAATGCCTTCGGCTTCATCACGATCACCTGCGAGCGCATCAGCGAATGCCCGGCGCCACACAGCTCGGTGCAGACGACGTCGAAGCGTCCAAGCCGCGTCGGAGTGATGTGAAGCGTCGGATTGAGGCCCGGCACGGCGTCCTGCTTCTGGCCGAACTCGGGCACCCAGAACGAGTGAATGACGTCCTTTGCGTCGAAGTCCAGCTGAACGGACTGGTCGACCGGAAGGCGGAGGACCGTTGCCGAGATATCGCCCGCGGCCGGGTACTGGAAGCTCCAGGAGTACTGCTGCGCGACGACGTGGACTTTCAGCGGATGCGCCCCCAGGCGGTCGTTCTGCGCGAGGACGACGGCGCTCAGCACTCCGATGATCGTCACGAGCACCGTCGGGATCGCAGTCCATGCGATCTCGAGTCCGGTGTGTCCGTGGATCGGCGGCCCGTCGGAATCGTCGTCCGGCGTCGCCCTGAAGTGCGTGATCGCGTAGACCATCATCGAGGCGACGATCGCGAAGATGAAGATGCAGATCCCCACGACGACCCAGAAGACGAGGTCGATGCGGTCGGCTTCCTTGCTGGCCGAGTCCGGTAGCCACGGAACGAAGATCGCCAGGGCGACGCCTCCGGCAGCCGCCAGCAGGGCGATCAGCGTCATCTGGACCAGAGCACCCCGGCGCATTCCGCGGACGCGAGCCTAGTCGAAAAGTCCCCGGAGCGGCGCGCCCAGGCGCAACCGTTCGGCGCGGTTCTCCGTTGTCCCTTCGACCCCCACAGTCAAGGAGGAAATGATGGGCCTCGGAGTCGGAATCTTCCTGATCGCGGTCGGTGCGATCCTGACCTTCGCAGTAGACGCCAATACGAACGGCACGGTCAATCTCGACACGGTCGGCTGGATCCTGATGGCAGTCGGCGCCGCCGGCGTCCTGCTTTCACTCATCTTTTGGTCGTCCTGGGCGGGCCCCGGCTACTTCAGCGGCCGCCGGCGCGCCACCTACGTCGAGGAAGGCCCCGGACCGGACTACTACTAGACGCTCGAATCTGCGGCGACTCAAAAGCGGGGAGGGCTTCGGCGCTCCCCGCTTTTTTGTGGTCCGCTAGCGGCGAGCCGATCCGGACGGGCGTGCTTCCGCGCGCGTCGCGAGATCGACGGCTTGCTCGAGTGCGTCGAGCGCCTCGGCTTCGCGGCCGTCTTTTCGCAGGATGTTGCCGAGGGTGCGCGCGGCTCCGGCGGCCTCGAGCCACGCTTGCTGCGTCTCGAAGGTCGCCAGCGCTTCGCGAAGCGCTGCGACGCCGCGGTCTGTTTCTCCGATCGTCGCAAGCCCTCGCCCAAACGCCCAGAGCGCCGTTGCGCGCTCGTTCGAATCGCCCTCGCCGATCAGGTCCAGCGCTTCCTGCGCGAGGCGAACAGCGTCTTCGCCGCGGCCGGCCTCGGCGGCGGCGCGCGCCTGCTCGGTTCGGAGGAGGCAGAGGTCATCGTGATCGGGTTGCGAGCCGAGCAGACCCTCGGCGATCGCGAGATGCTGCTCCGCCTCGTCCGCGCGGCCGTCGAATGTCGAGATCTCGGCCCAGAAGAGGTGCGAGCGGGCGAGCTCGCGTGTGTCCTCGGTCGTCTCGAGGAGCGTGACCGCACGTCGAAGGTGCTCGAGCGCGACGCGGGGGCGCTGGTCGGTGAGCGCGATTCGCGCGTATGACCAGTACAGGCGGACGCGCGTGTACGTGTCCGTCATCCCGCCGGTGCGGCGGAGCGCAATCGCAACGACCTCGCGTGCACGCGGAAGATCGCCGAGATCGGAAAGCGCGTAGCTCAAGTACGTCATAAAGCGGACGTACGCGGCGTCGTCGTCGGGCGCGACTTCCTCGAGCTCGCGCAGCGCGTCTTCGAAGAGCTGCACGGCATCGCCCGCGCGTCCGACGGCCGAGTACGCACGACCGAGCGTGCGATAGACGTCGCCCGCCTCGAGGAGCGACAACGTGCCATCGAGGACAGCGGGCTCGAGGTAGCGGATCGCCGCCTCGTGGTCGCCGCGACGCTGGGCGGTGTGCCCGAGGGCGGCACGCGCGCGATTTGAGGCCGGAGCGTCGCCGGCGGCGGTCGCCTCGGCGAGCAGGTGCTCGAGCTTCCGCTCTGCCTCGACCGAGTCCTCACTGAGCCGAAGCTCGAGCTCGGCCTCGCGGAGCCGGAGCTCGCGCTCCTCGGCTGCGCCGAGCTCGGAGCCGGTTTCGAGGTAGTCGACTGAGACCTCGAGCTTCTTCGCGAGGACGCGGAGCGCCTTCACGGACGGGGTTCGGGTCCCGGCCTCGATGCGCGAGATGTACGCGTAGGAGACGCCTTTGTCGGCCAGGGCGCGCTGGGACAGGCCGCGCTCGATCCGGAGCCGGCGCAGACGCTGCCCGATCGTCTCGGCGCTCGTCACTTTCGACATCGTGCGTGATCACGGGGGCTCTGTCAAAGGTCGTCTGTTACCGATACTCCGTCGTCAACTGGCAACAACGAAGGGAGCACCCATGCCTTTGCGAGCGATTGCATTCCTGCTCGCTCTCGCAGGGATTGCCGGCGTCCTCGGCGCCGGTCCCTGGGGCGTCTAGCGTGCGGACCGGGACCCGCTCGGGTTCCGGTCCACAACTTCTTGCACTGCGAGACCGCGCGGGCTCGTGTGGGCCGTGAAGGATTCGAACCTTCGACCTTGGGATTAAGGAACCTCTCGTCGGTCTCGGTGGATCTCGGCGGAGCTGAGCCATCCCCTGCCCAGTGCATGGAACGAGCGCGCGAGAGCGGGCGTCGACTTCGGGCTGTCTCGCTCCGGCTAGTTGCCGCGGCGTCGCCCCCAAACCGGGTCTGAACTGATTCGAAAGACCGAGGCGCTCGGCCCTGCGGCTCTTGCTCGGCAACGTCGCACCCCGTGTACAGCTGGTCGGCGACGACGGGTCGCCCGCGCGCCGCGCGCGGCGCGGGCTGCTCCCGCAGCGGAACGCCTTCGCATGGCCGCCGCGAGCTCGGTCCCTCGAGCGTCTCAACCGGGAGGTCGCGGGTTCAAATCCCGCCCCCGCGATCAAGAACTTGGAGCGAGGCGCCCGACGAACCTCTTCCGACTCAACCAGAACATCCGCCCGAACCAGGCTGCAGCCGAGCCCGCGCTCGCATAACCGCAGCATGTGCTTGCCTCAGATCCCGCGGGCTGGGTTCAACGGCAGCGAAGGAGGGAAACGCCGCCGGAACTAGCGCTCGAATCCGGCGATTTGCCATATGACCGGACGATGTGTGTAGGTGCGTCGAAGTCCGCGCTGCTCGACGACCGCAAACATCTGGGTCGGCGGGTGTGCAAAGGTCCGGAACTCCATCCGGCGCAGCCTGAAGAGCAGATTCTGCGCGGCGATCAGCATCCGCGAGACTCCGTTTCTCGGCGGATGGCTGAAGACGAGCAGACGGCGCGCGTGCTCCGCAGCTGCTCCGAGAAGCCGCTCGTAGTCCGGGTAGCAGCAGACGACGCGGTGGAGCACGACGACGTCGGCCGGCTCGACTCCGTCCGGGTCCGCGGCCAGGTCGTGAAGTCGTCGCTCCGCGCGCCCTTCCAGGCCTGCCTCGTGCAAGAGGCGCGCCGCTTCCTCGTCATAAGCAGGTGCGAGCTCGAGGTTGACGGTGCGCGCCGCACCCCTCTTCAAGAGCTCGATCTGTAGCTCGCCAACTCCGCCGCCGACCTCGAGGACAGTCGCATCAGCGATCCCGTGTTGCTCGAGGAACGCGACTATCCGCTGCGCCGTCTTGTCGATGCCCTTCTCGCGGTAGCGCTTCGCGGCTCGCCGGGCAAAGCGGCGCGTGAAGAAGCCGTCACACCCGCGCGGGTTGCAGCAGCTCATCGCCGTTTAGCCTAAGCGACCTGCCAAAC
>JBKPRX010000163.1:0-10180 GCA_046734795.1 Actinomycetota bacterium | reverse complement strand
CAGACGTAGCTCCTGACCGAGCGGCTCGCGCACGCGCTGAGCGCTGATTTGGAGTGCTGCGAGGAAGCCGACGCCCGCCTCCACTGTTGCAACCAGGAGATCGACGAGCTCCGGGACCTCGTAGTCGATCTTCTCCAGCCTGAGCCGTGCGCGGCGTTGCACGTAGAAGGTCGGGAGCACCCAGCCTGCGCCCGCGAGTGCGGCGACGGCGAGAATCGCTCGGCTGCTGAGGGATCCGGTGAGCACGAACAACAGCAGGAAGGCCAGCGGCAGCACCACAGCGGCGATGAGCCGGTAGCCCACGTAGCGAGTCGTGGTCGTGCGGTACAGACCGGCCGCGTTGAGCATCTTCCGCAGTTCACGTTGCTGGTTAGCTCCGAGGCGCCTCTCGTAATGCTGGCCGAGGTGGAGCGCGACGTTGGAGAGGATGTCGTTGAGCGTGGTGCGAGTTTGTGCAGCCGGAGTCTCGGTGAACCCGTACGCCTCGATCTGGGCCAGCACCGCCCGACGGCGGAGGCGACCACCTGTGGCCGCCCGGACTCCGAGCGCAAGCGATGCACCGGCAAGTGCAACTCCGAGTAGGAACAGCAGGATCATGGTCAGACCTCGATTTCGATGATTCGCTGGATCACGAGTGAGCCTGTGGCAACCAGCACGGCCGCGATCACGAGTAGGACTTGGCCCGCGCCGCTCGCGAGCATCCCCCTCATTAGGTCGGGTTGAAACGCGTAGAGACCAAAGCCGGTCAGGATCGGAAGTCCGACGAGGACCCAGCGCGCCAGTCGGCCCTGCGCAGTGAGCGTCCGTGCAAGCCTGCGGACGTCCGCTCGGTCGCGGATCGTGTTCACGACGGTATCGAGCACCTCGGCGACGTTCCCGCCCGTGGTTCGCTGAAGCTCCGCGACGAGCGCCACCTGCTCGAGGTCACGATTCGCAAGCCGTTCCGCGATCCGGCGGAGCGCCTCGTCGATCGGAATCCCGAGCTGCGCGTCGGAGATAGCGCGCCGCAACTCGCGGCGCGACGGCTCTTCGGCGTTCTCGACTGTCATCGCGAGGGCGCCGGCGAAGCTGTGGCCCGCGCGCAACGCTGATGCGAGCATCTGGAGGTTTGGCGGCAGCTGCTCGTCGAACTCGTCGCGGACACGTTTGACCCGCCGACGAATGAACCCGCGGACAATGAACGGCGTCATCAGCGCAAGCAAGAACAGGATCGGCGCAATTGTCGCGAGCACGATCGCGAGCAAGATCGTCCCGCCAGCCGTCGTCCACGCGACTGCCGCTGGGCTGTGCTCGATTGCGGCGATGTCGAGATCGCGCGCGAGGGCTCGCATGATCCGTGTCGCGTGATGCGAGCTGGCCGCCGCGGCGCGGCGCGTTCGTGTTCCCAACTCGCGGCCCTTCGCTTCTTCGGCGGGTCTGTCAGAGGTGTTGATCCCGAATGCGTTGACGCGTTCGACGAGTCGGGTCCGGCGTGTCTCGAGCAGCGTCGAGACGGCGTATCCGAGGATCCCAGCCACGAGGAGAGCGACAAGCGCGAGCGATCCGCCAGAAAGGATGAAGCGCGAAACGAGCGAGCGGTGGAACGGCGGCAGCTTGGACGGCGTCGGCGCCGTATACGAGCTCGTGACTCCGCCCATCCCGTCGATGTCAATTCGCACGTCGACGTGCGAGTGCGGTGCGACGTTGGATCGATACTGAAGTACGTACTCGCTCGCAAGTCGCTCGCTCAATGCCGAATAGATCGGAGCAAGCTGCGTCGTCGATGCCGCCTCGGCGTACGACGCCCCCGTTTCACTCGCGATTGTCGCGAGCGTCGCGGAGTCGAACGCTCGTGAGCGCAACCCGACGGTGAACACTCGCACGTGCTCCCGCGTCGCGCGCGCGACTGCCTTCTCGAGCGTGAGTTTGCTACCGACGTCCGCGCCGTCGGAGAGAACGACGATCGCCGCGGTCTGCGTATTGGCTCGTCTGAGGAGCGTCAGACTGCGGTCGATAGCGTCGAAAACGTGCGTTCCCTGCGCAAGGGGTGGTTGATCGGCGAGGGTCGCTTCCAGCTTGTGTGCGTCGGTCGTCAGCGGCAGACGCACTCGCACCTGGCTGTTGAAGGTGACCAGCCCAACCTCCTCGTTCGCGCCACGGTGCGTCACGAACGCGCGTGCTGCAGCGACCGCCGCTGCGGCTGGTGCACCGGTCATGCTTTCGCTCGTGTCGATCGCGAGAACCACTGCCGACCGCAGACCGCTCGTCTTCAACGGCGCGAAAGCGAAGTCGTGCACGGGACGCCCGTTCTCGGTCACGTGGACCGTGGTCGTGTCGATCGCCGTGTTCGCAGGCAGATCGATCACGTAACCGCGCTCCGGGAACGGCACTCGTCCGATTGGTGCGAGTTGGAGCTTCGAGGAGGTCGCTCCCGCTCCGATCGCCGAGAGCCAACCGGCTAGCGCCAGTGCGGCGAACCAGACGCCGACTCGAACGCGCCTCACCGGTAGCCCCCGGGCTGGTCCGCCGTGGGACGTGTCCCGCCGACCGGGTTCTGACCCGGACGGCCGGACCTCGTGTAAAGGTCGCCGGGCGCTCCGAAGAGACTGGCTGGGACGACGATCCCGTGACGGGCGAACTTCGGCAGGAAGGTCGGTCGCAGCCCGCTCGAGACGAGATTGCCGACGACGCCCTGCTCGCTGTCGAACGTCTCGAGCCGGAACTCGAACAGATTCTGGAGCGTGATCATCTCGGATTCCATCCGCTGTACTTCGGCGATCGAGGTCACACGTCGTGTGCCGTCGTCGAGACGCTCGATCTGGATGATCAGGTCGAGAGCGGAGGAGACGTGGTGGCGGATTGCCCGGAGTGGCAGGTCGTAGCCAGCCATGAGCACCATCGTCTCGAGGCGGCTTAGCGCGTCTCGTGGAGAGTTCGCATGGACCGTCGAGAGCGAGCCTTCGTGGCCGGTGTTCATCGCCTGCAGCATGTCCAGTGCCTCGGCGCCGCGGACCTCGCCGACGATGATTCGGTCGGGACGCATGCGGAGCGCGTTCCGGACGAGGTCGCGGATCGAGATCTCGCCTTCGCCTTCGATGTTCTTCGGCCGCGACTCGAGGCGGACGACGTGACGCTGCTTGAGCTGGAGCTCTGCCGCGTCTTCGATAGTGACGATGCGATCGGAATCCGGGATCGCCGCCGACAGTGCATTGAGCATCGTCGTCTTGCCGGTGCCTGTACCACCCGAGATGAGGATGTTGAGGTCGGCTCGGACGCAGTCGCAGAGGAAGTCCGCCGCCTCCTCTGGGAGGGTGCCGATGCGAATCAGTTCGGCGAGGTCGAATCGCTCCTGGTCGAAGCGCCGGATCGTGAGGAGCGGACCCGACAGCGAGAGCGGTGGAATGATCGCGTTGACGCGCGAGCCGTCCGGGAGTCGCGCGTCGACGAGCGGAGACGACTCGTCGATCCGGCGCCCGACCTGGCCGACCATCTTCGTGATGATCCGGCGCAGCTGAGCTTCGTCGCCAAAGCGGAGGGGTGTCTTCTCCAAGAGCCCATCGCGCTCGATCCAGATCGCGTCCGGACCATTGACCATGACCTCTGAGATGGTCGTGTCTCCGAGCAGACGCTGGAGCGGGCCATAACCGAAGATGTCGTCCGCGATCTCGACGGCGAGCCGCTCGCGATCGGTCCGCGAAAGCCCCGGCTCTTGCTGGAGTTGCACCATGATCTCTGCAGAGACACGTGCGCGCGCCTCCTCGGAGTCGGCGACGTCCGCCAGTTGCGGGCCGAGCTCGCTCACGAGGTCGAGGTGGATCCGGTTCTTCGTCTGCGCGAACGGGTCGTGGTCGCTGAGCCCGGCCGACCAGCTGGCTCCGTTCGTGCCGGAGAGTCGCTCGTGGAGCTCCACTAGCCGGCCCTCCTCAGGAGTATGCGCCGCCCTGCGCGCTTGTCGCCGTTGTTCGTAGCCGCATCCTCGCGAACCGTCGTAACGGGGCGCTCGCTTCGGAGGTAGCGCTCCGCGAGCGACTTGAAGGCGCGTGCCGCTCCGGACTTCGGCTCTGCCTCGACCACCGCCCGGCCCTGCGTGAGCGTTCGCGGGATCGTCCGCTCGCTCGGCACGAGGATGTCCGGCGACCGGCCGAGCAGATGTGCCACGTCTCGCTCGCTGATGCCGACGTTCGTGTCTGATCGGTTGAGCACGAGCGTGATCGCGTCCGAGCCGTAACCCATCTGCGCCAGCGTCTCGAGGCCGAGCTTCGTGTCCTTGAGCGAAAGCGCGTCGAGCATGCCGACAACGCACAGCTCCGAGGCGCTGTCGATCGCCGCAATCACCTCAGGTGAGAACGCGGGCGGGGTGTCGACGATGACGAAGTCGTACCGCGACCGAAGGAGCTCGAACAAGCGACGCAAAAGGCCGACCTCGATCGCACCGGCCTGGTCGGGACGAACGGGAGCGAGCAGCGCTCGCAGGCCCGACTCGTGCTCCACGAGGAAGCTGTCGACTTTCTCCGCATCGAGCGTCCCACCAGAGACGGCGAGGTCGTAGATCGTTTGCCCCGGCCTCAGGCCGAGTGCGAGGCCGACGTCGCCGAACTGGAGGTCGAGGTCGACGAGCATCGGCCTTGTCCCCTCTTCGGCGAGGGCGACCGCGAGGTTGCACGCGGTCAGGGTCTTCCCCGTGCCGCCCTTCGGTCCGAGGACAACGATCATCGATCCGACACGTGGCGAACCTGGGCCGCGGCGGCGCGCTACCACCTTCTCGATCGCGAACGCGACGTGCTCCGCGGGCTGCGGAAGGACGATCAGGTCGTCGGCGCCCGCGTCAAACGCCTGATCCATGAAGCCGTTCGGATTGCCTTCGTAAAGCACGACCATCGGGCAATCGTTCCGACGTGCGCCGATCTTTCGCATCACCTCGAGGCTCGGCTCCGAGTGCGACGAGCAGCCTATGAGGACGACGTCCGGGTCGACGTCTTCGAGCAGTTGCGCCGTCCGATCCAGCGACTCGCGAATCGTGCTTGTGCGGAGCATCGCGCCAGGAGGAAGCGCGTGACGGAGGGAGCCCTCATCGACACCATCCGCAACGAGAAGGAGGATCCGTGTCCGAGCGATACTCACCGGTGGCCCCTGAAAGAGCGGAGGACTGTGACCGGCGGGACGCCGAGCAGGACCGTTTCGAGCGTCACGATCGACGGAGGCGAGCTCGTCGCACCGGCTCCAGGCCGTTGGGCGAGCCAGATCTTGCCGTTGTCGGACGCGAATGCGAGGTTCGCGGCCTGGGCGTCGGTCACCTTGAGCTCGACCGAGGTCGTCCCCGAGCCGGCGAGGCCGCCACCGTGGGCGGCGCCGACTGAGACGACCGCAATGTCGGTGAGGATCCGCCGGACCACTGCTCGTGACTGCGCACCGGCAACCGGCGTACCGTCGGCGTTAAGCGGGATCACGTTGAAACCGGCGTAGATGTCGACGTGATCGCCGGCCTCGATCTCACCGAGGAGGCCGTGTGCCGCGTCGATCGGTATGGCCATCACTCGTAGACGACCCCTCAGTGACGAGACGGCACGGCCGGAACCGACTGCGAAATCGGAGGCCGCGAGCTGTCCCTCAGGAAGGATCTCGTGCGTCGTCACCTTTCCGGCCAGGCTCGAGGGATCGCTGAACGCGCCGTCGATCAGCTGCCCTTGCGGCAGCGTCTTGACGGTGTAGAGGCTCCCCGAGGCGATCAGGCTTCCCGATGTTCCCTTGGGGATCGCCTGACGCGCGACGAGGACGGTCACGCGAGCGTTGTCCGCTCGGAGGCTCTCGCGATATCGGTTGACGTAGACCAGGATCAGGATCCCGGCGATCACTGCCGCAACGATCGACAGCAGGACGGTCCCTCTTCGAGTCGAGACCAGTCTGTGTGCGAGTTCCATGCTCTCCTCCTCGAGCTCTTATTTCGTAAGGACCGCGACACAGGGACTGATCTGAGTCGGGTCGTTCAGGTAGCACTGCGTATCGCCGACGGCATTGCTGTCGCGGCGGATGTATTTGATGAAGTGGCCGGCGATGAAGCCCTTCGGTGTGGCCACCGCCCCGGGACAGGGGTCTTTGTCCCAGCCCATGACGTAGAAGGCTCCGAAGTC
Organism: Actinomycetota bacterium; assembly: GCA_046734795.1. Taxonomy (GTDB): domain Bacteria; phylum Actinomycetota; class Thermoleophilia; order Gaiellales; family Gaiellaceae; genus JBKPRX01. The sequence goes on along the minus strand of JBKPRX010000163.1, from coordinate 4,073 downwards.
GAGCACTGGCACGATGTCGTTGCCGCTACCGGAGAACGTGCCGAACGGCGTGATGATCAGCGGTACGACGCGTGGGTCGGACGGGAACTTTTCGGGGTCATACGGCCAGTTGATCGGAGCGGTGCAGGAGCTGCTGCCCCCGAGAATGCGGTCCTGCAAGCCCTGCGTCACTTGCCCGACGGAGCCACCCGTCTGCGTCTTCACGCAAGGCCAGGGTTGGGGCGTACCCCACAGCTCGTTGTAGTTCGGGCAGACGAACGATGGGTTCTTCACATAGGTCGGTTCGCAGCCGCTGTCGATCTCGCCGCGCAAGTTCGGAACGTCGGGGTCACAGTCGACCGACTGGTTCTGGCTGCCGACGACGCGCAAGAAGATGATGGGGGCGGTCGTCGCCGCTTGCGTCTCGAGCGTGCCGGTCGTCGCGATCGTGACGCCGAGCGTCGGCGTCGACCCCATTTCGAACGAGTTGGCGCCGGCTTGCGACACGCCCGCCTGGTAGACGTCCACTTGCTGCACTGGCCCCGTGGTGGCGAGCGACCCTTCGAACGCGCGCTGCACGTAGTCGCCGCCGTCGAAGGAGCCACTGTCCTTACACGGGTTGTTGTTCCTCGTCGTGCAAGTCGCGCCGCGCCAGGTGCCCGAGGTCTGCGCCCAGGTGTAGCTCATGGTCACGGGGTGTGGTCCCTCGCCGGCGATCGGTAGGCCCCCGGTCCACGTGAAGGTCGTGCCCGTGACGAGACTTCCGCGCGTGAGGTCGACGCTCGTGCCGTCGACCATCGCCGTGACAGTTGCCGTGATACCTCCACCGCTGACCGGTCGGTCGCCGAAGTCGACGTCAGCCGCGATACCGCTTGTGCAATCGACTGTCGTGAAGTAGCCGTACTTGGGCGCGCAGCCTCCAGGCGGAAGGAAGACATCCCGCAGCTGCACTGGCGGGTTCGAGCCCGTGGACACGTTCCACCCGCGGATGTGCACGAGCCCTTGGCTCGTCGCGCTCGGGTCCGGGTAGCACTCCGTGTAGAGCGTGCCGCAGGGCGTACCCGGGTTCGGGCTGCCGACGAGCCGGAGCCGGACTCCGACGTGCTTGACGTTGATCGGCACCTGCACCGGTGACTGTGTGGTCCAGAGCTGCTGCCCGGTCCCGTTCGTGCCGCTCTTTGTGAGCGCGACTTCCGGCGCAATCGCCGCGCCGGTGGCTTCGTTGATGAAAGTTGCGAACGCGAAGTTGAACCGCACGTCTGGGACAGCGATGGGCAGGAGGCCCTTCATCTGATTGATCACGCGAAGCTCGACGCGTGCGTGCGCGTTCACCTGCTTCGCGGCGGCCGGAAGAACAAAATTGAAGATGCCGGGGATGGCCGTCTCGGTCGCCTTGACGTCGAACATGCCGGTGGCGCAAGGGTCGCCTGAAGGTGTGCTGTCCGCGGCGTGGATGCTCCCGGCTGGGTAGCTCGAGCTGTTGTAGACGGGCGCGGCAACCGTGCCCGCGTACCCGCCGCCACTGCCGACCTGGACGTTGTAGGAGCCGGCACCGAAGCCGCCGTACTGGTTCGCCAGCTGCTTCATTCCAGTCAGGGCGTTGGCGGGGTCGTTGATGCACAGGTCGAACCTCTGCCCGCCCGCGAGCGCGGCGGCATCCGTCTGGATCTGCAAATGCCGCCGATGCTCGTACCGGTTGCCGATCTCAACCGCAACGACCGCGACGAACGTGATCGCGAGCATCAAGACCACGCCCGCAATGAGCACGCCGCCGTCTTCCGAGCTAAGCGTTCGAACCACATCGTGGGGAGGATTGGTCACGGACACGCCGCGCTCTCCGCGAGAATCGTCGGGCTCGTGAGGTTCTGCTCGAGCCGCATCGTCGCTTTGCCGACGATCTGGATGTTCCCGTAGAACGGAACGCTGTAGGTCCGGCAGACGTACACCGTCACCTGGTTTCCGGCCGCCGGATTCGGCGCCGAGACATAGATCTTCGTGCTCGAGCCGGTGACGAGATTGCCGCGCAGTTGCGAGTCGAAGCTGAACGTGCCGTCTTTCGCGCCTGCGTTCACCGCAGCAAGCCGTGCACCCTCGTTCGCGACCTGCGTGACGTTGTTCCAGAAGAAGACAGCCTTGCCGAACGCGAACAACGAGACCGCGAGCACGGCGAGCAACGGCAGCACGAGGGCGAACTCGACCACGCCCTGCCCGTCCTCGTCGTCGAGGCCCGTCGCAGAGTTGCGAAATGGGCGAGTCGCCCAGGACCAGAGGGCCCGCATCACGGCAAGCGATGCGGGCCCTTGGGCATGGCGCGTTCCGGCGCTGATCAGTTCCGACGTCATCACTGGTCCGCCGGCCCGCGTGGCCGTCCTAGAACGTCCCCGGGAGAGCCGCGAGGTCGTCGCCAACCGTGTCGATGAAGCCGGCGATCTTGGACTTCAGAGTGACCAGCACCGCCGCGATCGCAATCGCAACGAAAGCGAGTGCGAGGCCGTACTCGGTGACGCCCTGACCCTCTTCGCGTCGCAAGTCTGCGGGGCTGACCGTCAGCGCGCGGCCGACCGCGAGCGTGAACTGCTCGTACAACTTGTGCATTCCCTACCTCCAGTTGAGCTCGTCAGACAACGCCGCAGGCGGTGTCCGAAAGTTCCGTACGAAATGGATCTAGAGGAGGCACGCCGTCGCCCAAACGGACCAGGGTCGGGATGGTCCTAGCCCTTAGGCTCGGTTCAGGCGACGACGCCGACCGCATACTGCGTGCATGGGTGTAGCCGCCCAAGTCGTCGCGTCTGCGCACGTGCCAATGCGTGCACCGCTGCGACCTGCTCGCGCGTCAGTGGCAGCCGCGGTCGCGACAGGTATAGGCCTTGCAGCGTTGATCCGCTTATCGCCGTCCGCGTGGTCCGGCGTCGCGGCTCTTGCGACCGTCGTGCTCGTCTGGGTGGCAGCGATCGATCTGGAATCGCGACTGCTGCCTGACAAGATCGTCATCCCGACAACAGTGGTCGTGCTCGTACTCGGTGCGGCTCTCGAGCCTGATCACGCGGTCGAGCGACTGGTTGCGTCCGCGTGTGCGTTCGCCGTTCTCCTCGTCGCTGCCGTTGTGCGACCGGGAGGGTTGGGCATGGGAGACGCCAAGCTTGCGCTGTTGCTCGGGGCGTTGCTAGGCGTTGACGTTCTCACTGCACTCGTCGTCGGCTTCGCCCTCGTCGGCCTCGTCGGCCTTCCACTCGTCGCGCGACGCGGGCGCGCCGCGCTCAAGCTCCAGCTGCCGCTCGGGCCGGTCCTCGCCGGCGCGGCGATTCTCGTTCTCTTCCTGCACGGGTGACCGTTCGCACGCTCGTCGCCGACGACGGTCGGATCGTCTGCCCGCACTGCGAGGTTGCCGACAGCTTCGTCTCGCGGCTGCGAGGACTTCTCGGGCGCGACTCGTTGCCGGCCGGTCACGGCTTGTTCCTCTCGCCGGCGAGCTCGATCCACACGTTCTTCATGCGTTTTCCGATCGACGTCGTCTTCCTCGACCGCGACCTCGTGGTGCGACGGGTCGTGTCCGAGCTGCCTCGGTCGCGATTCGCCTCGGCCCGCGGTGCGCGCCGAGTGCTCGAGCTGCCTGCCGGCCAGGCGCGCGCGTCAGGCATCGCAGAAGGCATGCGGCTCAGCTTCTCCTAGGCGGCGTCGTGCTCTGGGAGAGCGCACCCGGTCGCGTTCGTTTGTCGATCCGCGCGTACCACGACTGCCGCGTCCGCTCGCCGACGCGATCGACGCATGTCCTCGAGCCGGAGCGGACGGCGCGCCCATCGCCGCGAGGTGACGCTCGCTCTCGAGTCGATCGTCACGTAACCGGCGCCGCTCCGCGGGCGTTCTCTCCAGGAGAGGGAAGGAGGAAGGACATGCGCTACGCCACCGCGACTGCAGCCCCACGGATCGGCATCAGCTGGGTGCTCGCGCTCTACTTGATCATCGGCGCCATCGTCGCTGCGACGCACCACTACTGGTCGAACCTGCACACGGTGAAGACGATCGCGTCCGCGCTCCTCGCGACGGTCTTGTGGCCGTTGCTCGTGATCGGCATCAATCTGCACATCCACTAGCGC
>JBKPRX010000162.1:0-12392 GCA_046734795.1 Actinomycetota bacterium | reverse complement strand
GGATCTCGAAGATGCAGCTGGACTACTGGACGAACAAGGCGCAGATCCCGACGAAGGGCAAGAAGCAGCGGATCTACGACATCGACGCGCTCGAGACCGTGATGCTGATCAAGCAGGCGAAGGACAAGGGCCTCAACCTGGGTGCCGCGATCGAGGCTGCCCGGCGGTTCCGCGAGAGCCGCGAGCCGATCGCCTCAGGTAGCGAAGCTCTCTCTTAACGCATCGACGGCCGCCTCGGGCGGCAGCGCATTGACAGCGATGCCCGCGCCGAGCTCGATTCCCGCTTGGATCGAGAGTCGAGGTACGAGTTCGAGGTGCCAGTGGCCGTTGTCGTGCAGCCACGCGTTCAGTGGCGCCGGGCCTTCGACGGCGTGCAGCCGGCGGATCGACGACGCCAGCAACTGCAGCGCCTGCGGCAGCACTGGGCTGTCGAGCCCGTTCGCTTGGTGCGAGCGCGGCGCAATCAGCACCTCGTACGGCAGCCGGCCAGCGAGGTGGACGAGCGAGACGACGCCGTCGCGCTCCTCTAGGACGTAGTCGTCGCGCGCGAGCAGCTCGCAGACGCCGCAGTCGTCGACTCTGGTGCGCTCTGCCGTGACGAGCTCGGGCGGCTTGTGCAGCCAGACGAGCTGTGTATGCGAGTGCGGCAGGCTTGCGCCCGCCGCGCGACCCTCGTTGAGGAGTGCGTGCACGTATGCGAAGCCGGCGTCGCGTGCCGCGTGTGCTCTTGCGTGCCATGCCGCCGCGATCGCGGCGAGCTCTGCGTCATCGAGCTCCGCCAGCGAGCGCGCGTGCCGCGGCACGGAGACGACGACCTCTTGCCGTTCGAATGCGGGATACAGGTTCGGCACAACTCGAACCTGCCAGCCGGGACTGTCGGGATCGCGGGCTCCGGAAGCTACGGCGAATGTCTCGGGCGGTGTCCGATCCTCGCGCCCTTCGCAGAAAGGACAGGTGTCGAGTTCTTCGTCGCTCGGCGGCTCGAACACGGCGCGTGCTGCGCCAGGCCGGCGTGCACGAGCGGCGCTGACGGCAACGAGCCGGCCCGAGATCGGGTCAGTTCGAAGATCCAGCTGCCTTGTCGGCGCGCTCGAGGAACGGCCGGATCAGGTCGATCGGCGCCGGGAAGATGATTGTGCTCGAGTTCGACGCGCCGATCTCGAGCAGCGTCTGCAGGTAGCGAAGCTGCATCGCCGTCGGATGCTCCTCGATCACGAGCGCCGCATCCTTGAGCCGCTCGGCCGCTTGGAACTCGCCCTCGGCGTTGATGATCTTCGCGCGCCGTTCGCGCTCCGCCTCGGCTTGGCGGGCCATCGCACGTTGCATGCTCGTCGGAATCTCGACGTCTTTCACCTCGACGATCGAGACCTTGATGCCCCAGGGGGCCGTTTGCTCGTCGATGATCGACTGCAGGATCGAGTTGATCTTCTCGCGCTCGGAGAGGAGCTCGTCGAGGACGTGCTGGCCGAGCACGGAACGCAGGGTCGTCTGCGCGATCTGTGACGTCGCGACCATGAAGTTCTCGACCTGCACGATCGCGTTCTTGGGCTCGACAATCCGGAAGTACGCGACGGCGTTCACGCGAACCGGCACGTTGTCCTTCGTGATCACCTCTTGCGGCGGGATGTTGAGGGTGATCGTGCGCAGGTCGACCTTGATCATCCGATCGACGATTGGGATCAGGAGGAAGAGCCCGGGTCCCTTCGGATTCGGCATCAGCCGCCCGAGCCGGAAGACGATGCCGCGTTCGTACTCGCGAGCGACCTTGATCGCCGACGTCAGGAACAGCACGACGAGGAGCGCTACGACGACGAATGCGATGACGGCCGCTGTCACGGGCGGACCCTATCGCACTGTCAGTTCGAGACCGTCGACCGCCTCGACGTGAACCTGCTCGCCGGGCACGAGCCGACCGCCGTCGACGCGGCGCGCCTGCCAAAGCTCGCCTTCGACGAGGACCTGACTCGGGGTCCGCACGACGCCTTCGGCACCGACGACGCGGATCGGGCCGACGATTGCCGGCCGTCGTCGAACCTGGACGGCCTTCGTGAGGGCGAGCGCCCAGAACGCGCCGAGCGCGATCGTGATCGAGAGGACGAGCGGCAGCGACGTGTGGTACGGCGCCGGCGCGTTCCGGAACAGCATCAGCATCCCGACCGCAAGGCTCGTCAAACCGGCGACGGTGAGCGCTCCATGCGTGACGACGTGCGCATCGATCACGAGCAGGGCGATCCCGAGCAGGAGAAGCAGAACACCGGCCCAGCTCACGGGCAGGACGGCGAACCCGAAGAGCGCGGTCACAAGCGCGACCGCACCGAGCGCGCCCGGCAGCACCACGCCCGGGTGGAAGATCTCGAACCCGATGCCGGCGATCCCCGCGAGGAAGAGCAACGCGATCAGGTTCGGGTCGATGAGCGTGTTCAGAAGCCGCGTGAAGAACCCGGGCTTCACCTCGTCGATCGTGGCATTCGCGAGGTGAAGGGTGAACGGCCGCGCGGTGTCTTTCGTGCGGTAGCCCTCGAGCTGCTTGAGGAGCGCCGGAAGGTCCGGTGCGATCTTGTCGATCACGTTCATTCGTAACGCTTGCTGGGCCGTCAGGTTCGAGGCAACGCGAACCGCTTTGGACGGCCACTTCGTGTTGCGGTGATGCGATTGCGCGAGCGCCGTGAGCGACGCCACAGCGTCATTGACGACTTTCCGCTTCAGGTCCTTGCCGATGTTCTGACCGCTCGAGTCGATCGGAGTCGACGAGCCGATGTTCGACACGGGCGACATCGCGAGAACGTCGGCTGCTTGTGAGATCCACACGCCTGCCGATGCGGCGCGTGCGCCCTGCGGCGAGACGTACACGATCACCGGAATCTTCGATTGGAGCTCGTGCTGGTAGATCTTTCGCATCGACGTCAGGAGACCGCCGGGCGTGTCGAGCTCGATCACGGCGGCGTCGTAGCCCCGATCTGCAGCCCGATCGAGCTGCGTGTTGACCCAGTCCTCCGTGACCGGGTTCACCTCGAGATCGGGACCGAACCGGATCGCCAGGACCTTCGGCTGCTCGACAGTCGCGTTTCGTGTGGACGACGCAGAACCGCTGAAGACGATGAGCGCGGCTGCCGACAGCACGACAATCCGCAGGAAGCGTCCGTTCACAGTCGTAAAGATTCTATCTGGGAAGGGGCGTCTGCCCTTGCCGCCGAACGTGGCCTCTGCGACCCTGGCTCGGCCGGCGTCGGTGCTCGCGATGAGACTCGCCGTACTCTCGATACTCGCCCTCGTGGCGCTCGTTCCAGCGTCGCAGGCGCCTGGCAGTCGACTTGCGGCTTCGGCCGACACGCAACTGACGATGACGGTCCGCGAGGTGCCCCTCCGTCACACCTCGAACCGCAGGCTGGCTGCGGCAGTGCCGACCTTCAACCTCGTCGCGCTGCACTGGCAAGGCTCTGGCGTTCCGTGGTTCCGCGTGCGGACGGCCGCCGGTCGCTGGACCGCGTGGCAAGCCGCCGACGACGATTGGGGCCGCAGCGGTCGCTGGCGGATGCAGACGAACCCGCAATGGGTTGGGCCGAGCGAGGCGATCCAGTATCGGCTGCGCGGAACTGTGAAGCGATTGCGCGCGTACTTCCTCTGGAGTCCACCCGTTGCACTGACGGCCCGGCGGCTCGCAGTCGCGGGGACTCCGACGATCATCCCGCGTTCGAGCTGGGGCGCCGACGAGGAGATTCGGCGAGCGCCGCCGCGGTACGCGGATGCACTTCGTGTCGCGGTCGTCCACCACACCGTCAACGCGAACGCGTACTCACCGAGCGAATCACCGGCGATCGTGCGCGCGATCGAGCGTTACCACGTGCTCGGTAACGGCTGGAACGACATCGGCTACAACTTCCTCGTCGATCGCTACGGCCAGATCTTCGAAGGCCGCTACGGCGGAATCGACCGCAACGTCATCGGAGCACATACGCTCGGCTTCAATACCGGCTCGGTCGGCGTCGCGGTAATCGGCACGTTCACGAAGACCGCGTTGCCCCTCGCTGCGAAGACGTCGCTCGAGCAGCTCCTTGCGTGGCGCCTCGACGTCGCACACGTCGACCCCGCCGGGACGACGAGCGTCATCTCGGGCGGCAACTCGAAGTACCGCGCAGGCACAGTCGTCTCGGCGCATGCGATCTCGGGTCATCGCGACTTCTACTCCACGGACTGTCCCGGCAATGCGCTCTACGGACTGCTGCCGGCGATCACCAAAGACGTTGCCGCACTCGGCGGCCCGAAGCTCTTCGCGCCGCTCGTCAGCGGAAAGATCGGCGGCCCGATTCGATTCACCGGTCGTCTTTCGGCTTCGCTGCCGTGGACAGTCACCGTCACGGACGCAACGGGCGCGGTCGCCGCGAGCGGCAGCGGCACCGGAACGACGATCGACTGGACGTGGGACGCCACGCTCGTGCGGCCGGCGACGTACGTCTGGACGATGTCGGCTGGTCCGGCGGTGAGGCCCGCGCGCGGTGCGATCGGCGGCGTCCTTCCGACGGCGGGCATCACAGACGTGCATGCGATTCCGGCTGTTACGTCGACGACATCGCAGATCACCTACACACTCGCCGCACCGGCGACGGTGAGCGCGACGTTGGTCGACGCCACCGGACTTACGGTCGCGCCGCTCTTCAGCGAGACAAAGCCCGCCGGCAAGCAGTCGTTCACGTTCATCGTTGCGCCAACGGTGCTTGACGGCGTCTACACAGTCCGCTTTGTCGCGGTCACGGCCGACGGACGACAAGCGACTGCGTCGGTTGTCTTGCAGATCGATCGCTCCGTGATCGACTTCAGCGCGAGTCCCGCCGCGATCTCTCCGAACGGCGACGGCATCCAGGACTCGGTGGCAGTCTCGTTCGACCTCGCTCGCTCGGCGGCCGCCACGGTTGCGCTGACCCGGCAGCGGCGGACGATCGCGACGATCGCGTCGGGGTCATATGCCGCTGCGGTGCCGTTCGCGACGTCATGGGACGGAACGAGCAACGGGAGCCCGGTCCCGGACGGCGCCTACGACGTCTCGCTCCAGGTTGGCGCCATCACGCGAACGATTCCTCTCACGATCGACAGGAAGCCGCCCGTGGTGCGGCCGATCTCTTGGCGGCATCTGCGCTTCGAGGTCGACGGCCCGGCGACGGTGACGCTGACCGCGAGCGGGCGGAGCTACGTGAAGCGCCTCAAGGCCGCCGGGCGCTTGTACTTCTGGCTGAAGACGCCTCCGACGAGATACGTCGTGACGGCGCAGGATGCCGCCGGAAACGTTGCGAAGTTGACTCGCACGTAAGCCTCGCGCTCCCGACCCATCTAAACTAGCTCCGCCGTGAAGCCGCTACGCGTATCGCCACGCCCGGCCGCGCAGCCCCTCGTCCACGAACGACTCGGCGATCCCGTTCTCGTCCGGCGGGCGAGAGACGGGGATCGGGCGGCGCTCGCAGCGCTCTGCGAGCGGCATGCGCCGCGCGTCGAGAAGTTGTGCCGCCACCTCCTGCGCGATCCCGAGGATGCGCGCGATGCGGCGCAGGAGTCGCTCGCGAAGCTGTGCGTCCGCTTATCGCAATTCCGGGGGGAGTCGCAGTTTTCGACCTGGCTGCACCGACTCGTCGTCAATACGTGCCGCGACGTCGCGGAGCGGCAGCGCGCTCGGGCATGCGAGCCGCTGGAAGAGGACGTCGGCGTCGCCTCGGACGGCGATCCGGAGCGGACGGCTGGGATCTCCGAGCTCAGGCGCGAGTTGTGTCACGAGCTCGCCGGGATCAATCAGGACCAAGCTCACGTCGTCCTCCTGAAGGACGCGCTCGGGCTCTCGTTCGAGGAGATCGCCGTGATCGCGCAGATGCCCGTCGGCACGGCAAAGTGCTACGCGCATCGAGGTCGCAACGAGTTGCGCGCGCGACTCCGCGGCCGCGACGTCGCATGAGCTACGCCCCACCGTTCGGACGCGACGTGATCGAGCAGATCATCCCGCACCGCGAACCGTTTCTCTTGCTGGACGAAGTGCTGGAGCTCGAACCGGCGAAGAGCGTGCTCGCGACGCGAGCGATTCGCGACGACGACTGGTGGTTTCCCGGCCACTTTCCCGCGCGTCCGGTCATGCCCGGCGTTCTCACGATCGAGGCGATCGCCCAAGCGGGTGCAGTCGCCGTGCTGGCGGATCCGGCCAACGAGGGAAAGCTGCCGTTCTTCGCCGGGATCGACGACTGTCGCTTCAAGCGCATCGTCGAGCCGGGCGACGTGCTGACACTCGAGTGCGAGTTCGTCCGTGTCCGTGGGCCCGTGGCCAAGGGCCAGGGCATCGCGCGAGTCGGAGACGAGCTCGCGGCGGAGGCGACGCTGACGGTGTTCGTCGGAGACGCATGATCGGCAAGGCAGGCAACGGCCGCGCGATCTCGATCACGGGTCTCGGCTGCCACGTGCCGGACCGGGTCGTGCCGAACGCGGAGCTCGAAGGCCTCGTCGACACGTCGGACGAGTGGATTGTCGCGCGCACCGGCATCAAGGAGCGGCGGTTCGCTGCGCCGGAAGAGGCGCTGACCGACATCGCTTTGCCTGCGGCTCGACGGGCGCTCGAGGACGCCGGCGTTTCCGCTTCGGACGTCGACCTCTTGATCGTGGCGACCGTGACGCCAGACATGGCGTTCCCGTCGTCCGCCGCGTTGCTCGCCGACAGCCTCGGAGCAACGGACGCAGCGGCATACGACCTCTCGGCAGGTTGCACCGGGTTCATGTACGGCCTCGCGCAGGCGTACGGAATGGTTGCCGGCGGACTCGCGCAGCGAGCGCTCGTCGTCGGCGGCGACGTCTTGTCGAAGATCATGGATCCGACTGACCGCTCGACGCTCATCCTCTTTGGCGACGGCGCCGGCGCCGTCCTGCTCGAGCCGGTCGACGAAGGCGGCTTCCTCGGCTTCGAGCTCGGCGCCGACGGCGGCGGCGGCGTCCACCTGTGGCTGCCGTCGAGCGGGTCGCGAGCCTCGGAGAATGGAACCAAGGCCTACATCCAGATGAATGGGCGCGAAGTCTTCAAGTTCGCTACGAGGATCCTCGTTCACTCGGCCGAAGTTCTGCTCGAGCGGTGCGGCGTCTCGATCGACGACGTGGATGTCTACGTTCCGCACCAGGCGAACGTGAGGATCATCGACCACGCAACCAAGAAGCTCGGAATCCCGTCGGAGCGGGTAGTGGTGAATGTCGACCGGTATGGCAACACCTCATCGGGCTCCATCCCGCTCGCGCTTGCGGACGCTGCCGCGGACGGCCGGCTCCGCGAGGGCTCGCTTGTGCTGATGACCGGCATGGGGGCGGGCTTGACATGGGGTTCTGCTCTGATGCGTTGGACAATGGCTTCGTCATGAGCAAGATCGCGTTCTGCTTCCCAGGTCAGGGGTCGTTCGAGGCCGGCATGGGCCGCGACGTGGCGGAGGCCGTGCCCGAGTCGATGGACGTCTTCCGGCGCGGCAGCGAGGCATCCGGGCTCGATCTCGTCCACCTCTGCTTTGACGCTGACGCCGAAGATCTCTACGACACCGCGGTTCAGCAGCCGGCGCTCGTCGCGACGAGCCTCGCCCTGCTCGCTGCGATTCGGGCGCGCGGCATCGAGCCGGATGTCGTCGTCGGCCACTCCGTCGGCGAGTTCGCCGCGCTCGCTGCGGCGCAGACGCTGAGCGTCGAAGACGCCCTCGCGCTCGTTCGCGAGCGCGGTCTTGCGATGGCGGAGGCGGCACGCGAGCATCCCGGCTCGATGGCGGCGATCCTCGGCCTCGAGGACGAAGTCGTCGAGACGCTGTGCCGGCGCATTCTCGGCGTGTGGCCCGCGAACTACAACTGTCCCGGCCAGATCGTCGTCTCGGGCGAGCACGACGCTGTCGACGAGTGCTGCTCCGAGGCCGAGCGAAGCGGCGCCCGCCGGACCGTGAAGCTGCGTGTGTCCGGTGCGTTCCACAGCCCGCTCGTCGCTCGTGCTGCCGATCGCCTGCGCCCCGCGATCGAGCGCGCGAAGTTCCAGGATCCCGTCGCGCCGTTCATGTCGACGGTGACCGCACGAATCGAGGACGCGAGCCGGATCGCGCCACTCCTCGTCGACCAGCTGACGGCGCCCGTGCGATTCACACAGGCGGCGGGTTCGCTCGTCCGCGACGGCGTGAAGACGTTCGTCGAGGTAGGCCCGGGCAACGTCCTCTCGGGGCTCGTGAAGCGGATCGACCGGAACGCAAAGACGATCTCCGTCAACGACGTAGCGTCGCTCGACAAGCTCGAAGAAGCGCTCTCGACAACGTGACGACGAAGCCGGCCGCCTCGTGACCTTCGCGTCGCTCGAGGGGAAGACGGCGCTCGTCACCGGAGGTTCGCGCGGAATCGGTCGCGCGATCGCAGTCGAGCTCGCCGAAGCGGGCGCGAGTGTCGTCGTCGGCTACCGAAGCGGCGGGGACGAGGCGAACGCAGTCGTGAGCGAGATCGGTGGGCGTGCCGTTGAGGCGGATGTCTCCGACGCCGAGGAGGCGCGGCGACTCGTCGAGGAGGCGGGCGACCTCGACATCCTCGTCAACAACGCGGGGCTGACACGTGACGGCGTTCTCGCGCGAATGACAGACGAAGACTGGCGTGCCGTGATCGAGACGAACTTGAGCTCCGTCTTCTACACGTGTCGCGCGGCCGCACGCGGGATGATGCGGAAGCGTTCGGGCGCGATCGTGAACGTCTCGAGCATCGTCGGCGTCCACGGCAACTGGGGCCAGGCGAACTACGCCGCCTCGAAGGCAGGGATCATCGGCTTCACGAAATCGCTCGCACGCGAGCTCGGCAGTCGGAACGTGCGCGCGAACGTCGTCGCGCCCGGCTACGTCAAGACCCGGCTGACCGACGTGCTGCCGGAAGACGCGACGAAGGCCATGCTCGACAACACGCCGCTCGGCCGCCTCGGCGAGCCGTCCGACGTTGCCGGAGCGGTACGCTTCCTGTGCTCCGACGAGGCATCGTTCATCACGGGCGAAGTGCTCCTGGTGGACGGCGGCCTCGGCATGTAGCGCGGAAGCCAATGGCGAACAACGGATCTCTCAACGGGCGGCGACGCGTCGTCATCACCGGGCTCGGTGCGCTGACGCCACTCGGAAACGACGTCTCGACGACGTGGGCGCGCCTCATCGCCGGCGAGTCGGGTGCCGGGCCGATCACGCAGTTCGACGCGGCCGACTATCCGGTGCAGTTCGCCTGTGAAGTAAAAGACTTCGATCCCGCCCAGTGGATCGATCGCAAGCAGGCACGGCGAATGGATCGGTTTGCGCAGCTGGTCGTCGCCGCCGCGCGTCAGGCGGAGGCAGACGCGGGCGTCGACATCGCGAAGGAGCCCGACCGCGTCGGCGCAGCAGTTGCGACCGGGATCGGCGGCATCAAGTCGTTCCAGGACTGCTTCGACACGCTGCTCGCGCGTGGGCCCGATCGTGTGAACCCGTTTGCGATCCCGGCGATCATCCCGAACATGGGCGCAGGCTGGGTGTCGATGGAGCTCGGCACCAAAGGGCCGCTGAGCTCCGAGTGCACCGCCTGTGCTGCGTCGAACATGGCGATCGGCAATGGTGTCGACCAGATTCGCCTCGGGCGTGCGGACGTCATGTTCTGCGGCGGTACCGAGGCCGCGATCAACGAAGTGGGGATCGCGGGCTTCGGTGCGATGCGTGCGCTTTCCCGACGGAACGGCGATCCCGCGGGCGCGTCACGGCCGTTCGACGCCGGCCGCGACGGGTTCGTGATGGGCGAGGCCGGTGCCGTCCTCGTGCTCGAAGAGCTCGAGCACGCGAAGGCGCGCGGTGCGCGGATCTACGCCGAGCTCGCCGGCTACGGCCTCTCGTCGGACGCGACGCACATCACCGAACCCGATCCGACTGGTGAGAATCCTGCGCGCGCGCTGAAGATGGCGATGGCAGACGCCGGCGTCTCACCGCAGGAGGTTCGCTACGTGAACGCGCATGCGACGTCGACTCCGCTCGGCGACTCGAGCGAGACGCGCGTGATCAAGCTCGCGTTCGGCGAGGACGTTGCGCGCCAGATCCCCGTCTCCGGCACGAAAGGCGCGACCGGTCACTGCCTCGGCGGCTCGGGCGCGGTCGAGGCGATCTTCACTGTGCTCGCCGTGCACAACAGCAAGCTGCCGCCGACGATCAACTACGAAGTCGAAGATCCTGAGTGCGACCTCGACTACGTCCCGAATGTCGCGCGTGACGCCGAGATTCCGATTGCCGTCTCGAACTCGTTCGGCTTCGGCGGCCACAACGCTTCGATCGTCGTTCGACGCTACGAGAGCTAGGCCCGCCGCCCGGTACTGCGGCTAGCGTGCGGCGTCTGGAACGCGTAGACGTCGTTCGGTCGAGACGAGCGCGCCGGTGGCGCCTCGAGGTCCCGTGGGGCGCGCCGCCGCGGCTCACGGTGCCCGCCTGGATGCAGGGATCCGAGATCGAGAGCGTGCTCGCCTCGTGCGAGCCGTGGATCGCGCGACAACGCGCGAAGCAGGTGCCGATGCTTGCGATCGATCCGGACTTCGTCGACGAGCACGAGGCTCGAGTCGCGACAAAAGAAATTGCGGCCGCGATCGCCGAGGAGGAGGCGCTGGCGCTCGGCGTTGAGTACCGGCGGTTGCGAATCGGGGCACAGCGCACGCTCTGGGGTTCCTGCTCGTCGCGCGGAACGCTCTCGTTCAACTGGCGTCTTGCGCTCGCGCCGTTCGAAGTGCTCGACTACGTCGTCGTCCACGAGGTGTGTCACTTGCGGATCGCGGATCACTCATCGCGGTTCTGGTCGCTCGTCGAATCGCGTCGCGCGAACTGGCGCGAGCCGCGCGCGTGGCTTCGGGAACACGGCGACGAGCTGCTTGCGCTCTAAGGCGGGAGATAGACGATCGTCTCTCGTCCCGGTGTGACCGTGAAGCCGAGCGGTTGGTAGAGCGCTTCGCTCTCGGGGGTCGGCCCGAGTACCGCCGCCCGGCAACCGCGCGCGAGCGCCTCTTGCAGCCGAACGACGGCAAGCGCGCGGCCGAGACCTTGCCGTCGGCAGCTTGCGATTACGACCACGTGTTGGAGGAGGACGATCGACTCCGTGAAGTGCGCCGTTGCCATGCCGACGGGCTCGCCTTGATGGGTAGCGAGGTAGTGCTGCAAGGCGCAGCCGTCCGTGAGTCCGAGCGAAGCGAAGACCTCGCGGGCTCGCCGCTCGTCTGCGGCGCCGTCGAAGAGGTTGTGGCGCCGCATGATTGACAGCACCGCCTCCAGCTGGGCGAGCGTTCGCGCCGGCTCGATCCGCACTCCTTGCGGCGGGAGCGCACGAGGAAGCTCCAGCTCGCGAAGATCGGCACCCATGTCGACACCACCCACGTCGCGTCGCGCGCCTGCGAGAACAAGCTGTCGGCTGACGGAGGCATTGGCGTTCAGCCACATCGCGGGAACCTCTCGCTCTCGGAACCAAGCGAGCGTCGAGTCGACGTCCTTCTCTGTCGCGGTGCTCGCGACGACGCCGTTCTCCGTGTTCGAGCAGATTCCGCTGATGACGGCAAAGCCGTCACCGACCGCGCGCGTCTCGACGAACGGAGACGACCGCAGGAACGAGTAGTACGAAGCCTGCGCCGCGAGCGCCGCGCTGCTCCACGACGTCATGCCGTTAGCATCGCTGCCCGTGGAGCGCTGGGCGACCTTCGACTGTTACGGCACGCTGATCGACTGGAACGGGGGCGTCGGCGAGACGCTCGCGCGGCTCTTCGGAGACGAACGTCGTGACGAGCTGCTTGCGCGCTACCACGAGCTCGAGCCGATCGTTCAGCGCGAGCAGCCGACGCTCTCCTACCGCGACGTGATGGCGACGGTACTCGAACGACTCGGAGCACACCCAACCGATCGGGACGCACTCGGCGAGGCGCTGCCCTCCTGGCGGCCGTTCCCGGAGGTTCGCGCAGCATTGCTGGAGGCGCGGAATCATGGCTGGAAGCTCGGGATTCTCTCCAACACGGACCGCGACTTCATCGAGGCTTCGCAGCGCGCGATCGGCGTGCCGTTCGAGCTCGCGATCGTCGCGTCGGAGCTCGGCTCCTATAAGCCCGGGCACGCGCACTGGCAAGCGTTTCGTGAGCGCGTCGGCGCGGACCCTGCGGGCCACGTGCACGTCGCCGCGAGCCTCTTCCACGACGTCGAACCGGCGCTCGCGCTCGGCATCCCGGTCGTCTGGATCAACCGTCTCGACGAGGAGGCGCGGCCTCGGCCCACGCGAGAGTTGCGCGACCTGGCGCAGCTTGCGGACACGCTCGACAGCCTCGTCGGCGCCTGAGGGCTGCAACCCGGTCGCGCCGAGACCTGTCTAAACTCGGGCAGTGGCCGAGAGCCGGATCGACGTCTCGATCG
>JBKPRX010000161.1:0-8658 GCA_046734795.1 Actinomycetota bacterium | reverse complement strand
GTAGCCCTTGTCGAACTGCATGCCCTCGGTGAACTCGAGCTCGAGGCCGAACGTCTGACCTTCCTCGACGTTCACGACGCCGTCCTTGCCGACCTTCTCGATCGCGTCGGAGATGACATCGCCGATCTCGCGCTCGCGCGAGGAGATCGTCGCTACGCGCGCGATGTCCTCCTTGCCCGAGATCTCCGTCGACTGCTTCTTCAGGTTCTCGACGACAGCCTCGACCGCCGCCTCGATGCCGCGCTTGAGACCCATCGGGTTCGCACCCGCGGCGACGTTCTTCAGCCCCTCGCGGACGATCGCCTGTGCGAGCACCGTTGCCGTCGTCGTGCCGTCGCCGGCGACGTCATTCGTCGAGGTCGCAACCTCGCGCACGAGCTGCGCGCCCTGGTTCTCGAAGACGTCCTCGACCTCGATCTCACGCGCGATCGTGACGCCGTCGTTCGTGATCGTCGGTGCGCCGAACTTCTTGTCGAGAACGACGTAGCGGCCCTTCGGGCCGAGCGTGACCTTGACTGCATCGGCGAGGATGTTCACGCCCCGCTCGAGCGAGCGGCGCGCATCCTCATTGAACTTCAGCTCCTTGTGAGCCATCGTTTTCCCTTACCTCCTCTAGACCGCCGCGCGGTCGCCGACGACCTTGGCCAGGACGTCCGTCTCGCGCAGGATCAGGACTTCTTCCGCACCGACCTTGATCTCGGTGCCGCCGTACTTGGAGAAGATGACCTCGTCACCCTCCTCGACGTCCATCTTGATGTACTCCCCGTCCTCGTCCCGGGGTCCCGGACCGACGGCGAGGACTCGGCCGCGCTGCGGCTTCTCCTTCGCCGTGTCCGGCAGCACGATGCCGCTGACCGTCGTCTCCTCTTCTTCGAGGATCTCTACGATCAGGCGGTCACCAAGCGGCTGGAGATTCATTCACGCCCTCCTCGTTGTCTCCAACTTCGTGACAGCTTCTGGCACTCTAGGATGTCGAGTGCCAGGGCAGTGTAGCGTCCTCATCCTTTGTAGGCAAGCGGGATGACGCCGGTCAGAGATGGAGCGTGAGTTCTCGGCAGGCGGCGTCCTTGTGCGACGCAGTCGCGGACGGGTGCTGATCGCGGCGATCCGCCCTCAAGGGCGCGCGGAAGGCGTCTGGGCGCTACCGAAGGGTCTCGTCGGCCCGGGCGAGTCGACCGAGGAGGCAGCTCTCCGCGAGGTGCACGAGGAGACCGGCGTCGAGGGCCGCTCGCTCGGAAAGCTCGGCGACGTCCGCTACGTCTATACCCGACGCTGGGGCGACCGCCCGGGCGAGCGCGTCTTCAAGGTCGTCAGCTTCTTCCTCGTTCGTGCGGTGCGCGGCCGGCTTGGCGATATCGCGCCGGAGATGCGGGTCGAGGTCGCCGAGGCGCGCTGGTTGCCGCTCGACGAGGCGCCGCGGCTACTCGCGTACAAGGGCGAGCGCGAGATGGCCGAGAAGGCGTTGGATAGGCTCGCCCGCGAGTGAGCGCGCCCCTCAGCGTCCACGACTACGAGCGGCTCGCCGCAGAGAGCGTCGATCCGAACGTCTGGTGCTACTTCGAAGGCGGCGCAGGCGACGAGGTGACCCTCGGCGAAAATCGCGCCGCGTACGGCCGCTGGCGCTTCCGTCCGCGCGTCCTCGTCGACGTCGCCGAGGTGTCGACGACCACGACTCTGCTCGGGGTCGGCGTGACCCTGCCTTTCCTGGTCTCGCCGGTCGCCTACCAAGGATTGCTCAACGAGGACGGAGAGCTTGCGACCGCGCGCGCGGTGGCGGCCGCCGGCACGATCATGTGCGTATCGACGTACACGACACGGACTCACGCGGAGATCGCCGCGTGCACGACAGGACTCCTCCAGTGGGCCCAGGTGTACGTCCTCCGCGACGAGGGGCTCACGAACGCGCACGTCGACGAAGCGGTCGATGCGGACTGCAAGGCGATCGTCCTCACCGTCGACACGCCGTTCCTCGGGCGGCGGGAGCGCGACGAGCGGCTCGGCTTCACCGTGCCTCCCGAGCTTCCGTTGCCGTATCTCCGTGACGCGATCGGCCACGACCCGGGCGACCCGCGGGCGCAGTTCTCGGTTCTCTCGGCATCGGTCACCTGGCGCGACATCGAAAAGATCGCGTCGCGGTCGCAGCTTCCCGTCCTCGTCAAAGGGATCGTGACGCGCGAGGACGCGCTGCTTGCGTGCGAACACGGCGCTGCTGGAATCGTCGTCTCGAACCATGGCGGCCGGCAACTCGACGGAGCGCCGGCGACGCTCGACGCACTTCCGGAGGTCGCCGAGGCAGTCGACGGACGCATTCCCGTGCTGATCGATGGAGGGATTCGACGCGGCACGGACGTCCTGAAGGCGCTCGCCCTCGGCGCGACGGCGGCAATGGGAGGTCGCGCCCCGATCTTCGGCTTGGCCGCCCACGGCGAAGCAGGTGTTCGGCACGTCCTCGAGCTCTTACAAGCCGAGATCGCGACTGGTCTCGCCCTGCTCGGCTGCACGCGACCGGATCAGGTGACGCGAAGCCACATTCAGCCGGCAGTGCCTATGATCCTCGGGTTTGACGGCCCCTAACGACCCGATGTACGCACTCAACTTCTACTCGCCGATCGTCGCCGACCAGCTCCGCAGCCATCGGAAGACCGCGACGATTCGACTCGGCGACAAGTCCGCCAAATACCGCAAAGGAATGGTCGTCCAGGTCCTCGTCGGGGCGCGCTACGGCCCCCGCGACAAGGTGTTCGAGGCGGTGATCGACAAGGTCGACGTCAAGTCACTCGCAGAGTGCTCGCCACGCGAGATCGAGCACGACAACCCGGAGATCCGCAATGCCGAGGAAATGGCGCGCTTCCTCGGTCAGCTCTACAACCGTGAAGTCACGACCGGCGACACCGTGACGGTGATTCGGTTCAGCGCGATCAAGTCCGGCGGCCCGAACTTCCACTAGCGCGCGGCACGTTCACGACTTCTTGATCGGCGCACCGAAGAGCTCGTTCTTCCTGAGCGGCGCGCGACATTCCTCGCAATCGACCGCAGCGAACGATGAGATCGGAGCGTTACACGCACGGCACCGGCGGAGGAGCTCACCGCCGCACTGCGGGCATTTGTCAGGCACCTCGCTCTCGAAGTCTTCGAACCAGCGTCGCGCTGCGCCGCAGGTGAGACACACAGCGACCCAGTGCCCGAGCACGTTTCGGCGCTCTTCGCGGATCCAGTCGGACGCCTTGCCCACAGCCGCACTCTAGTTCGCCGCCATCACTCGAATCGGGTGCTTCAAAGGCCGCGGTAGCGGTTACAGTTCGAGGCGATGGCGATCGCCAGGGAAGCGGAGCCAGTCAGCTCGCTCAGTGAAGTTCGAGAGGCCGGCCTCGATCGAGCCGACCTCGTCGCCATCTATCGCAACATGCTCGTCACGCGCGGGATCGAAGAGCGCGGACACATTCTCTACAAGCAAGGAAAGATTCCCGGCTCGTTCTACACCGGCCGCGGGAACGAGGCAGCGTCCGTCGGAATCGCGACCGCGATGGGATCCGACGACGTCGGCACTCCGCTGCATCGCGACATGGGCGTGCACATCGTGCGCGGCGTCGAGCCGTGGCGAATCTTTGCGCAGTACATGGGACGCATCGACGGCCCGGCGCGCGGTCGCGACGGAAACGTGCATATGGCAGATCAGCGTCTTGGACTGATCGCGATGGTCAGTCACCTGCCGGCGATGCTGCCGGTCGCGGTCGGCTGCGCGCTGGCGTTCAGGGTCCGCGAGGAACACCGCGTCGCTGTCGGCTGGTTCGGCGAAGGCGCATCCGCGCGAGGCGATACGCACGAGTGCATGACGCTCGCCGGGACGCGGAAGCTTCCGGTCGTGTTCATCTGCGACAACAACCAATGGGCGTACTCGACCCCGACGCACCTCGAGTTCGCGACCGAGCACGTGGCCGACCGGGCGCAGGCGTACGGGTTCGAAGGGGTCGTCGTCGACGGCACCGACGTGCTCGCGGTGTACCGCGAGGCGAAGCGCGCCATCGAGAAGGCTCGCGCGGGGAACGGGCCTACCTTGTTGGAGTGCCTCACTCTCCGCATGGAGGGCCACGCGGTGCACGACGATGCGTTCTACGTCCCGCGCGTGATGTTCGAGCGCTGGGCCGAGAACGATCCGCTCGAGCGGTTTCGCGGCTGGCTGCGCCAGAACGCGAACCTGACGGACGAGGAAGAGAGCGAGATCTCCTCCGAGGTAAAAGCGCTCTTGAACGAGGCGCTGCGCCGAGCCGAGGAGTCGCCGCCGCCAGATCCGGCAGAGCTCAAGGTCGGCGTCTACGCCGATCCGGAGGAGCTCGACACGCCCCACCACAAGTAGCCATGGCCGAGCTGACGTACCTGCAAGCGATCTCGGATGCCCTGCGGCAGGAGATGCGGCGCGACAAGCGCGTCTTCGTGATCGGCGAGGACGTCGGCGTCTACGGAGGCGCATTCAAGGTGACGCTCGGCTTTCAGGAGGAGTTCGGCTCGTGGCGTGTGATCGATGCGCCGCTGGCGGAGACGGCGATCGTGGGCGCGTCGACCGGTGCCGCGATCATGGGTATGCGCCCCGTGGCGGAGATGCAGTTCGCCGACTTCGTCTCGTGTGCCTGGGATCACCTCGTCACCGTCGCCGCGAAGCAGCACTGGCGCGCCGGTACGCCGGTTCCGATCGTCGTGCGCCTGCCGTCCGGGGGAGGGTTCTCCGGCGGGCCTTTCCACTCGCAGAACCCGGAGTCGTCGTTCGCGCACATTCCCGGGCTGAAGTGCGTGTGTCCGTCGACGCCGTACGACGCGAAGGGGCTCCTGCTGAGCGCGATCGAGGATCCGAACCCCGTCCTCTACTTCGAGCACAAGCATCTCTACCGGCGCGTGAAAGGCGAGGTGCCGGAGGAGCGCTACACCGTGCCGCTCGGCAAGGCACGCACGCATCAGGAAGGCCGCGACCTGAGCGTGATCACGTGGGGCGCGATGGTGTACACCGCGGAAGAGGCTGCCTCGAAGGTGGACGACGTCTCCGTCGAGATCGTCGATCTGCGCACGGTTGCGCCGTGGGACAAGGCAGCGGTCCTCGAGTCGGTGCGCAAGACGTCGAAGGCGTTGGTTCTCCACGAGGACACGCACACCGGCGGTTTTGGAGCAGAAATCGCGGCAACGATCGCCGAGGAAGCCTTCGAGGATCTCGACGCTCCCGTGAAACGCATCACCGCACCCGACACTCCGGTTCCGTTCGCGCCCCAGCTCGAGAAGGCGTTCATCCCGCAAGTCGACGACGTCGCCGCGGGCATTCGCGAGCTCGCGGAGTACTGAGCCGATGGCCGCGACCGCAGTCGAAGTCGTCATGCCGCAGATGGGCGTCTCGGTTTCCGAGGGAACAATCACCAAATGGCTGAAGAGCGAAGGCGAGCACGTCGAAGCTGACGAGCCGCTGCTCGAGATCTCGACGGACAAGGTCGACACAGAGGTACCGAGCCCTGCGAGCGGCACGCTGACGCAAATCCTCGTCCAGGAGGGCGAGACGGTCGAGGTCGGGACGAAGCTCGCTGAGATCGGCGGCGACGGTGCCGCACCGGTCGCGACGGACTCAGAGCAGACGCCCGCCGAGCCCGCGACGCAGGCAGCCGCCGACGCGTCGATGGCGGCTGCGAGCGAAGGTGTCGGCAGCGTCTCACCCGAGCCTCCTCAGCCCGAGCCCGCACAGCCCGCGCAGCCCGCGCCTCCGCCGGCGCCCGCGCCGCAGCAGGCTCAGCCGGACGCCGGCGCCCCAGAGGCCGGCGAGAACGGCCGGCACTTCGTCTCACCGGTCGTCGCGCGGATCGCGTCCGAGCACGGCATCGACCCGGAGCAAGTTCCCGGCAGCGGCCGCGGCGGGCGCGTGACGAAGAAGGACATCCTCGACTTCATCGAGCAGGGACCGCCGGCGCCCGCAGTCCGCGAGCCCGAGCCGAGCCCACCGCAACAGCAGCCTCAAGCGCCCGCCGCAGCACCGCGCCCCGCGCCGCCAGCTGCAGCGCCCGCCGCGCAAGCGTCGGGCGAGGCGAGTCCGGGCGAGACCCTCGAGCCGGTGTCTGCGATGCGCCGCGGCATCGCAGAGCACATGCGCCGGTCAATCGACACGTCGGCGCACGTAACGAGTGCGATCGAAGTCGACATGTCGAAGGTCGTCGTGATCCGCGAGAAGCTGAAGAAGGACTACCGCGACTCATACGGTGTCTCGCTGACTTACCTCGCATTCGTTGCGCGCGCGACGATCGACACGCTCAGCAGCTGGCCGTGGATCAACGGCGAGCTTCGCGGCGACAAGATCGTGACTCGGAAGTTCGTCAACCTCGGCTTCGCAGTTGCGCTCGAGGGCGGGCAAGGGCTGATCGTTCCGGTCGTGAAGAACGCGCAGGATCTCAATCTGCTCGGCATGGCACGCGCGATCGGCGACATCGCAGAGCGCGCACGGACGAAGAAGCTCACGCCGGACGACGTGCAAGGCGGCACGTTCACGATCACGAACCCGGGCGGTTACGGCACCTTCCACGGGACGCCGATCATCAATCAGCCGCAGGTTGGGATTTTGGGGACCTACGCTCTCGTCAAACGGCCGTGGGTCGTGCAGGACGACCTCGGTCAGGACGTGATCGCGATCCGGCCGATCATGAACATCACGCTCACGTACGACCATCGCTTGATCGACGGCGCGTACGCGGCGCAGTTCCTCGGCGACATGCAAAAGAAGCTCGAGGGCTGGGAGCAAGAGAGCTACTAGCGCTGCGTGGACGCGAGGGAGGCGGCGCGAGCGTGGGTGGACGCGTGGGAGCGCGGTTGGCGCGCGCACGATGCCGACCTGATCGCGGCCCGCTACGCGGCGGATGTCGAGTTCCGCTCGCATCCATTCCGTGAGCCGGAAGACGCGCGCACGTACGTCGAGCGCGTCTTCGCCGACGAAGAGGCCGAGCCGCAGGTGTCGTTCGGCGAGCCGATCGTCGACGGCGACCGCGCCGCCGTCGAGTATCGCGCGACAGTCGCGTACTCAGCGCGCGAGCACATGCTCGCCGGTGTGACGCTTCTGCGCTTCGACGACGAAGGCCTCGTCGTGGAGCACCGTGACTACTGGGCGCTCGAGCCCAAGTCGACCGGTTAGGTGGACACTTCCGCGTAGCTCACGCGACGGGCGCGAGCGCCTCGAAACGCGCGAGCGCTGCAGCTGCTCGTTCACGATCGCCGGTCGCGAGGACATCGAGGAGCAGACCGCGCACGACCGCGACGACGAGTGTGGCGGTCGCGTCGTCCGCGTCCGGCCGCCAGCTCGTCTTGACGTAGTCGAGCCAGTCGAGCACGAACGGCTCGGCTTCGCCGCGCGCCGCGGCCGCAACGTAGTTCTCGAAGAACAAGCGCAAGAACGGCTCGCGCTCCGGCGCGGCTATCCACGCCCACACGTCCTCGAGCGAGCGCGGCTCTGCCTCGAGGAGGCCCTGCTCTCGGCCCCGGATCTCGCCGAGGATTCCGTCGACCAGCTGTTCCTTGCTGCCGAAGTCGTAGAGCAGCATGCGCGGGCTCGTGCCGAGCGCCTTCGCAAGCGGTCGCAGGCTGAGATCGGCGAGCCCATGCTCGAGCACGTAGTCCGCGGCCTTCGCGAGCGTCGCCGACTTTCGTTGTGGATTGACGGGTCGGGCCATTTCTTCTACAGTCGTTTCATAAACTACTGGGAGGCACGGATGGAAGCAAGGACGATCGTCAGGGCAGACGCGATCTTCGAGGGCGTGCTCGGTCTCACGGTCGTCGTCGGGGGTGCCACGGGCTGGCTCGGGCCCGACGACTTCGCCGGCATCGGACGCGGCGTCGTCGTCGCTTTAGGCGTGGTCTTGCTCGGCGCCGCCGCGATTCTTTGGCGAGGGCGCATCCGGGTCGCGACGCTTGCGATCGCGAACCTCGTGACCGCCGTTGCCGGGCTCGTGTGGCTCGGAGTCGACTCCGGCTTTTCGAGCGCCGGCGCGACAATCGTTGCCGTCACGACAGTCGTACTTCTGTGCCTCGCCGTCATGCAGGCCGCTACCCTCCGGTGGTGGGCGCCAGCGCGTACGTGATGCAGCTGCCGGGTCTCACGCCGTACCGCGACGCCTGGGATCTGCAGCGGTCGCTCGCTGCGGCCGTCTCTCAAGGCGCGATTCCCGACACGATTCTCTTTCTCGAGCATCCGCCGGTCGTAACCATCGGGAGGCGGACGGAAGAGCGGGAAGTGCACGTGCCGAGCGGCGTCGCCGTCGACGTCGTCGAGACCGACCGAGGCGGCAAGTCGACCTACCACGGCCCGGGACAGCTCGTGTGTTATCCGATTCTCGACCTGCGCCGGCACGGGAAAGATGTGAAGCGCTACGTCCGCGACCTCGAACGCGCGCTCGTCGCCACGCTCGAGCCGTTCGGCCTCGAGGCGACGTGCATCGAAGGCCTCACCGGGGTGTGGCTGCAGTCTCCGCCGCGCAAGATCGCGTCGATCGGCGTGCGCGTATCGCGTTGGATCACGACGCACGGTTACGCGTTGAACGTCGACCTCGACGCGTCCGTGTTCACCGACTGGATCACGGCCTGCGGACTCGAGGACGCGCAGTTCACGACGATCGCGCGCGAGGTCGGCCGCGACGTAACGGTCGACGA
>JBKPRX010000160.1:0-3389 GCA_046734795.1 Actinomycetota bacterium | reverse complement strand
GTCTTGCCGTTCGCCTGCGTCGTGTAGCCCGCGATCGCCGGGATGTTTCCCTGCGTTGCGATGCTCATCAGCACGTCGATCATCTCGTTCGCGTACGTGGTCGTGAGGCCGGTCGCCGTCGCCGTCGCTCCGGTGCCGGTGTTCGTCGTCGAGGTGTCGAGCGGGGCGGCGGTGTCGGCGCCCGAGAACGCGGTGATGACGCCGACCGCATCCGCGGTTCCGGTCCACGTCCACGTGTAGCTCGCGGGCTCGCCGCTCGCTGCGACCTTCCAGTAGACGACCTGCTGGTGTACGTCAGTGCCGGTGATCGTCGTCGGCCCGACGAGCACGCTCCAACCGCTCGGAGCAGTGATTGCCGACGTCGATCGGACGAAGACTGTTGCGACAAGCAGATCGCCGATGTTGCCGGGGCGATTGACGACCACGCCGAGCGCGCCGCTCCGGCCGCTCTCTTCGTCGACCGTCGTCGCCGTCACGGCGATCACGGGATCGATCGTGTACGGCAACGGCAACGACGAGTCGTCGAGAGCGAGTCGAAGTCGTGAGCCGCTTGCGCTCCGCGCGAGCGTCCAACGCGCACCGGCGGGCGTCACGATCGCGCCGGCCGGGCCGAGGATCTTCACGGGCTCGATCGTGTAGCCGGTCGTCTGACCGCGGATCGTCTTGCGCAGCTCGACGCTTCCGTCAGCTTTCAACCTCGGCTGCACAGTCGAGCCGAGATTCCACTCCCACGTTCGGCGGCCGTGATGCTCGGCGACCGTGAGCGACTCCTCGACGTAGCCGGGTCCGAACGTGACCGACTCGAAGCCGAACGGCGTACGACGCAGCGCACCGTTCGTGTGCGACTGCCACCGTCCCGATCCAACGCCGAGCGCACCGAGTGACACGCGCAAGTCGCGACCGCGGATCTGCCGCGACAGTGAGACGCGGTCGTTCACCACTGCCCAGTGCACGCCGCGAGCAGGCGAGCGTTTGAGTCCGCTGTTCGGTGTCGCGCGACCGAGCGAGTCGAGGACGAAAGAGGGTGCCGCCGCCTTCCTCGCCGCGCGGTGAGTGGCGAGCTCTGAGACGGAGAGGAAGACAGCGGCTGCGGTTAGGAGAACCGCTGCGGTGACGAGCAGGATCGTGCGAACGCGGCTGCCCCCGGGTTGCCCCGGGGAACGACGCCGCCGCAGATCCAGTGTGTTGCTCGCCATGTCCGCGAAACCGCGCAGATGCGCGATCTCCTGCGTTCAGGAGTCGGCATTTCGCGCGTTTTCCTGCAGTCGCGGACCGGCTCGACGTACGGAAATCACCACTTTGGGGGACGGTTCACGCGCGTCAATCGCCGGTCGCGCTCAGTTCGCGGTCGAATCTCGAGCTTCGGTCGAGGCTGAGTCCCTCGCTCGAGAGGCGTGCTCGGACCGGCGTCCGAGCCTCCGCTCCTACAATCCGAAGCGATGGCGACGACCGAAGATCGCCGCACGGACTCGACCGGGACCGGCCGCTGGCGTCGCGACCGGTACGACGCGACACCGGAGCGCGATGCGCTCTTCACCACGATGTCCGGCGTCGAGAACGAGCCGCTCTACACGCCCGACAACGCTGCGGTCGACTACGAGCGCGAGGTCGGTTTCCCGGGCGAGTATCCGTTCACGCGCGGCGTCTATCCGTCGATGTATCGCGGCCGCCTTTGGACGATGCGCCAGTTCGCCGGGTTCGGCACCGCGGAGGAGACGAACGCGCGCTTCCGCTACCTGCTCGACCACGGCCAGACCGGATTGTCGACGGCGTTCGACATGCCGACGTTGATGGGCTACGACTCGGACCACGCGCGCTCGCTCGGCGAGGTCGGCCGCGAAGGCGTCGCGATCGATTCGCTCGCAGACATGGAGACGCTCTTCGGCGGGATTCCGCTCGGCGACGTGTCGACGTCGATGACGATCAACTCGCCGGCCGCGATGCTGCTCGCGTTCTACGTCTGCGTCGGCGACCAGCAAGGGGTGCCTCGCAACGCGCTCCGCGGAACCGTGCAGACGGACATCCTCAAGGAGTACATCGCGCAGAAGGAATGGATCTTCCCGCCCGAGCCGTCGCTTCGGCTCGTGATCGACATGGTCGAGTGGTGCACGGGCGAGCTGCCGCAGATGCACCCGATCTCGATCTCTGGCTACCACATCCGCGAAGCAGGCTCGACGGCTGCGCAAGAGCTCGCGTTCACGCTCGCCGACGGATTCGCGTATGTCGACGCGTGCATCGAGCGTGGCCTCGACGTCGACGACTTCGCGCCGAGGCTCTCGTTTTTCTTCAACGCGCATCTCGACTTCTTCGAAGAAATCGCGAAGTACCGCGCAGCGCGACGCATCTGGGCGCGCGAGCTCCGCGATCGCTACGGCGCGAAGGACCCGCGTTCGCTGCTCCTGCGGTTCCACTCGCAGACCGCAGGCGTGTCGCTGACCGCGCAACAGCCGCAGGTGAACATCGTGCGCACGGCAATCGAAGCGCTCGCGGCAGTGCTCGGCGGAACGCAGTCGCTGCACACGAACTCGTTCGACGAAGCGCTCGCGCTGCCGACCGAAGACGCAGTTCGTCTCGCGCTTCGCACGCAGCAGGTGATCGCACACGAGACAGGCGTCGTGAACACGATCGACCCGCTCGGCGGCTCGTACTACGTTGAGCACCTGACGAACGAGCTCGAGCGGCAGGCATACGAGTACTTCGAGCGCATCCGCGAGCTCGGCGGCGTCGTGGCTGCGATCCGCGAGAACTTCTTCCAGCGCGAGATCGCCGAGGCGTCGTTCCGCTACCAGTCCGAGGTCGAGGCCGGCCAGCGCGTGATCGTCGGCGTCAACCGCTACCAAGTCGAGGACGAGCGGTTGCCGGAGATCCTCCGCATCGACGAGGCGCTCGAGCACAAGCAAATCCAGCGGGTTCAGGACGTACGGACGAGGCGCGATTCGGCAGCCGTCGAGTCGGCCCTTGCGCGTCTGCGTGACGACGCCGCGCACGACGACCGGAACCTCATGCCGGCGATCGTCGATGCCGCGAGCGCGTACGTGACGATGGGCGAGATGTGCGACGCGCTCCGCGACGTCTGGGGCGTCTGGCGCGAGACACCCGTTTTCTAGAGCCGCTCGCAGCGGCAACGGCGGCAAGGTCGTCATCAACCTCACGACGGGTCTCGAGGATCCCGAGCGCGTGATGATCGCGTTTCTCGTCGGCGGCGCAGCGGCGAACGCGGGCAAGCCCGTGACGATGTTCCTGACGAAGGAAGCGGTGCGCCTCGCGCTACCCGGCTTCGCCGACGGCGTGGCCTGTGACGGCTGTCCGCCGCTCGCGACCCTCTTCAGTCAGTACGCGGAGGCGGGCGGCCGATTGCTCGTGTGCCCGATCTGCTTCACGGCGAAGAA
>JBKPRX010000159.1:0-18549 GCA_046734795.1 Actinomycetota bacterium | reverse complement strand
ATGCTGCGACTGCTTCGTGACGGCGAGGAACGAGCCGCCCCAGTTGCCGCCGTTGCCGGGCACGTCGGCGATGTTCCACTTGCCCTTCGTGTTCGGCGCCTGGCCCTGGATGTAACCCATCATCCAAGCGGGGCAGGTGACGGTCGCGAAGGTGCCCTTCTTGAAGCCGGTGTTCCAGTCCGGGCTGAACGCGGAGTAGCCCGCGTCCTCACCGAGTGCGAACGCCGACATCGTGAGGTTCCACGCCTGCCTGACCTTCGGGTTCGTGGCGACGATGACGTTGCCCTTCGTGTCGTAGTAGGCCGGGTTGGCCTGGCCGATCATCGCGTTGTAGAGGTTGCTGCCGGAGTCGATGAACTTGACGCCCTTCGGCGCGTGCGCCTGGAAGCGCTTGCCGACAGCCAGGAATGCCTGCCACGACGGCCACATCTTGCTCACGAGCGCGGGGCTCGTCGGGAGGCCGGCCTTCTTGAAGAGGTCGGTTCGGTAGCAGATGCCGAGGCTACCCACGTCGGTGCCGAGACCGATCACCGCACCGTTCCGCGCGGTTGCCTGCGCGTACTTCCACGAGAGGTACTGGCTCTTCTGCGCCGCAGCGCCGTACTGACGCAGGTCGACGAAGTTCTGCGGCTGCGCAGCAAACTGCGGGATGTAGCCGACCTCGATTGCCTCGATGTCGTCCGCACCTGCTCCGGTCGCAAGATGCTGCGCAAGAGCCGTGTGGTGCGGCGAGTAGTCCGCGGTGTCTTCCTTGATCGTGACGCCTGGATGCGACGCCTCGTACTGCTTGTAGAGGTCGTGGTAGCCGAAGTCGCCGAACACGCTGACCGTCAGCGTGATGTCGGCGTGCCGCTTACCGGCAGCCGTGCTGGCCAGATAGCCGACGGAGACGAGGGCGGCGATTGCCACTACCACCAACGTCGTCCGGCGTCGCCGCGAGCGCGGCGGTGTCGCCTTTGATGCCATCCTTGCTTTCCTCCCTGTTCGGAAAAACAACTGTTCTGACTAAGTCGTTGCATTCGTCGAGCGAGTTAGCGCGACTGCCCTCACGCCACCTCCTTTTTCACCGCAGTCGAACGCCGTCCGCGCTTGCGTCCGTCCGACCGCTTTGCCCCGCACGAATCCCGGACGACGAGCTCCACCGGCAAGATCCGCACCGGCGGTGTCGACTCCGGATCCTCGATCATCTCGACGAGCGCCTGCGCGGCGGTGCTGCCGAGCCCTCTCTTGTCCTGGCGAATCGTTGTCAGCGGCGGGCTGATCAACTCGGCGAGCTGAATGTCGTCGAAGCCGATCACCGCGATGTCCTCAGGACACCGCCGCCCGCTCTCCTCGATCGCGCGGATCGCACCGACCGCCATCAAGTCGGATGCGGCGAAGACCGCAGTCGGCGGCTCAGGTAGCGCCAGAAGCGTGTCCATCGCAGCATGCCCACTCTCGGTGTAGAAGTCGCCGGGAGCGACATACCGCTCGTCGAAGTCGGCTCCGACTTCCTCCATCGCGTCGCGGAACCCGACGAGTCGGTCGTGACCTGCCTTCATCTCGTTTGGCCCGCTGATCGTCGCGATCCGCCGGTGGCCGAGCTCCCGAAGGTGACGCACTGCGAGGCGCGCGCCCTCCGCGTTGTCCGAGGTGACATAGCCGGCGCGCTTTCCCACGAGATCTATGTCGACGGCAACGGTCGGAATGTTGGCTTGGACGAGCGGCGAGAGCTCCGGATCAGCCGGGTCGACGCCCATCAGGACGAGACCGTCCACGTGGTGGTTGCGCGCGCGGCCGAGGTACGAGGCTGCCTTCACGCCGATCTCGTGGAGCTCGGTCGCGAAGAGCAGGAGGTCGAAGCCCGCGGCGCCGACCTCGTGCTTCAGCGCGACGAGCACCTCCTGGAAGAACGGGTGCTGGATGTCCGGATGGTCGGTGCCGGTGAAGAGAAAGACGCCGATCACCTCGGACCGCTTGCGCACGAGCGTCCGGGCCGCCCGGCTCGGCGTGTACTCGAGCCGTTGCGCAGATTCGAGGACGCGCTTACGCGTCTCGTCGCTGACGTCGGTGTACCCGTTGAAGACGCGAGAGACCGTCGCCACCGAGACGCCGCTCAGGCGGGCGACCTCGTGGATGTTCGGCGACTGGCTCAGTTTGCGGCCCTCCGTAAACGGTTTCGGTAAACGTTTTCGGTAAACGTTTTCGGAACTTATACGACACCTCTCGGGCGGTGTCAAGCGGCGAGGTCAGGAAGTCGTCGGCCGCTCGAAACGGGCCGCTGCGAGCGGCGCTTCGGCGCCCGACACGTGCTCGTCGGCCTCGGGCGTGCGAGGCTCGAGCGCGAGCGGCACCACGCCGGCCCACACCGGCAGGCCGAGGTCGTGCTCGAAGTCGCTCGGCGGTCCGACCCGAACCTTCGCCGAGGCCTCTTCGATCGGCAAGGCAAGGACGGTCGTCGCGGCGAGCTCCTCGTCGGAGGGCTCGCGCGCCTCGCGTGAGCGTCCCGGCACGACATGGTCGACGACGGCCGTGAGCGCCGCGCGCTTCTCCTCGACGTCGGTCACAGCACGCGCGCGGCCGAAGACGACGACGGAGCGGTAGTTCAGCGAATGCTTGAAGACGCTCCGCGCCAGCACCAGGCCGTCGACGATCGTCGCAGTGACGCAGACGTCGATCCCCTCGCCGAGGCGACGCAGCATGCGACTGCCCGGCGAGCCGTGGAAGTAGATCGTGTCGCCGCTTCGCGCATGGATCGTCGGGATCACGTACGGCTGTCCTTCGACGACGAACCCGACGTGGCAGATCAGTGCCTCGTCGATGATCGCGTCGATCGTTGCGCGGTCGTACGCTCCGCGCTCGGGGTGCCGGCGGACGCGTGTGCGCTCCTGCATGGCTACGCCGCTTCGGCGCCGGCTTCGGCCGCTTCGTGGTGCTCGGTGCCCTCGGCCTCGGCCTCGAGCTTCGCGATGTCGGCCTTCGGCCGGATGTGCCGGAACTGATCGCGCGCAACGCCCCAGTTCTCGAGCAGCTCGCGCGCGTGCTGCGATCCGGTCAGCTCGACATGGCGCTCGAGCAGTGCGCGGAGCCTCGCCGCCGCTTCGACGCCGACCGGCTCGAAGACGACGAGCTGGTCGTTCAGTCGCGTGCGCAAGTGATCGAACGCGTCGTGGACGAACGTCTCGCCGCCGCTCATGCCCGCACCGAGGTTCCGACCGAAGTCGCCGAGGATCACGACGACGCCGTTCGTCATGTACTCGCACGCGTTGTCGCCGACGCCCTCGACCACAGCCGTCGCACCGGAGTTACGCACCGCGAAGCGCGCGCCCGCGGAGCCGGCGCAGTACAGCTCGCCCGCGGTCGCTCCGTAGAGGCACGTGTTGCCGATCAGGCACGGGGAACCCGCATCGTCCGCGGGCGGGTGCACGACGATGCGGCCGCCGCTCAGGCTCTTGCCCACGTAGTCGTTCGCCTCGCCGTCGAGCACGAACTCGACGTCGCGTGGAAGGAAGGCGCCGAAGCTCTGACCCGCTTGGCCGACGAAGCGGAAGCGGCGGAGCACGCCTTCGCCCTGCGGGTACTTCGCAGCCAGCCGGCCGCCGAGCAACGCGCCGACCGTGCGGTCGTGATTCGTGATCTCGTAGACCCGCTCGACCGGATCGCCTTCGGCGTCTACCGCGACCTGTTGGCCGAGCTCGCCGCCCGACGCACGCGGCGTCGGCTCGCCGGCGTAACGAATCGCATCGCCTTCGGGCGTGACGAGCAGCTCGCTCACGTCGAGCTCGGCCGCACGGCCGCTCAAACCGGCGCGGGGCTGCAGCAGATCCATCCGCCCCACGGCCTCGTCGAAGCTCCGCAGACCGAGGGCCGCGAGCAGCCGGCGCACCTCTTCGGCGACGAGCAGCAGGTAGCTCTCGATCATCTCCGGTGTCGCGGCGAACTTCTCGCGCAGCTCGGGCTTCTGCGTGGCAATTCCCACCGGGCACGTGTCCAGGTGACACGAGCGCACCATCAGACACCCTTCGGCGAGGAGTAGCGCGGTGCCGAACGAGATCTCGTCGGCACCAAGGAGCGCAGCGACGACGATGTCGCGGCCGGTCTTGATGCCGCCGTCGATCCGAACTCGGACGCGGCCGCGCAATCCATTCGTGACAAGAGCGCGCTGCGTCTCGACGAGACCAAGCTCCCACGGGCCGCCCGCGCACTT
This sequence comes from Actinomycetota bacterium, assembly GCA_046734795.1. Lineage (GTDB taxonomy): Bacteria > Actinomycetota > Thermoleophilia > Gaiellales > Gaiellaceae > JBKPRX01. Next base: position 14,363 of record JBKPRX010000159.1, on the reverse strand, counting down.
GATCGACGAGAGCGGCGACGCACCGGTGCCACCGTCGGCGCCGGCGATGTGCACGACGTCCGCGAGCGCCTTCACGACGCCCGCGGCGACGATGCCGACCCCGGCGTCCGCAACGAGCTTCACCGAGACGTCCGCTTCCGGATTCACCTGCTTCAGGTCGAAGATCAGCTGCGCGAGGTCCTCGATCGAGTAGATGTCGTGATGCGGCGGCGGCGAGATCAGCGCGACGCCCGGCTTCGTGTGCCGCAGCCGCGCGATCTCCTCCGAAACCTTGTGGCCTGGAAGCTGGCCGCCTTCGCCCGGCTTCGAGCCCTGCGCGATCTTGATCTGCAGCTCCGACGCGAAGGCCGCGTACTCCGCGGTGACGCCGAAACGGCCAGATGCGATCTGCTTGATCTTCGACGTTCGATCGGTGCGGTAACGAGCAGGGTCTTCGCCGCCCTCGCCCGAGTTCGAGCGCGCGCCCAGGTTGTTGAACGCCTGCGCGATCGTCTCGTGCGCCTCTGCCGAGAGCGCACCGTGCGACATCCCACCCGCAGAGAAGCGTTTGACGATCTCCGTCGCCGGTTCGACCTGGTCGAGCGACACCGCCTCGTGCGTGTCGACGAGCTCGAGCAAGTCGCGGACCTCCATCGGCTCGCGGCTGTTCACGAGCCGTGAGAAGTCTTCGTACGCCTGCCAGCCTTCGCTCACGACGGCCTTCCGCAATCGATGCGCGGCCTGCTTGTCCTCGAGACGGACGAGCCTGTGCACCGCGTCAACGACATCCGGATTCGTCTCGTGCGGCTCGCCGCCCTTGCGGAACTTGACGTACCCCGGGTTTTCGAGCTTCGGACGGGCAGCTGCCGCGGACTCGGCGCGAGCCAGGGTCTCCTGCTCGAGCTCGGCGAGCGTGGTTCCGCTGAGCGCCCACGGCGTGCCGGGAAACATCGTCTCCACGAGCTCGCCGTCGAGGCCGAGCGCTTCGAAGATCTGCGCGCCGCAGTAGCTCGCGACGTCGGAGATTCCCATCTTGGACATGATCTTCAGCACGCCGTCCTCGATCGCCTTGCGGTAACGCTGTTGCGCTTCCGGAACGGACGGACGGTCGCCGCCGAGCCTGTCGTCCTCTGCCGCGTGCGCAACCGTCTGCAAAGCGAGTCGCGGACAAATTGCCTCGGCGCCGAAGCCGAGGAGGCACGCGAAGTGGTGCGTCTCGCGAGGCTCGTCCGTCTCGACGATGATCGTTGCGAGCCCCCGAACGCCTGCACGAACGAGCCGGTGGTGGACCGCCGCGGTCGCGAGCAGCATCGGGATCGGTGGCCGTTCGGGCGACGCGTCGTTGTCGGAGAGCAAGAGCATGCCGTGGCCTTCGCGCATGGCCGCCTCGGCCTCGTCGCCGATCCGCCGGCACGCTGTTTCGAGCCCTTCGTCCGGCGCAAAGGTCGCGTCGATCCGCTGGACGGCGAGGTTCTCGAGCGCCGAGGGGAAGAGGAAGAAGCTCTCGACCTCGATTCCGGCCGCAGCCTCGGGAGCTTCGAGCAGCAGTGACGCGCGGCTGCCGAGGATCGTCTGCAGCGACATGACGAAGCGCTCCCGGATGTGGTCGATTGCGGGGTTCGTCACCTGCGCGAAGCGCTGGCGGAAGTAGCTGTAGAGCGGCCGCGCTCGGCCGGCAAGCGGCGGCAGCGCAGTGTCGTCGCCCATCGACGAGGTCGGCTCGTGTGCGTGCGCGGCGGTCGGTCGAACGATCTTCTGGAGCTCTTCGCGCGTGTAGCCGAAGAGCGCGTGTCGCGCAGTGAGATCCTCCTCGGGAGCGGGTCCGGGCTCGCCGATCGTGCCGAGCTTGCGCCATTCGTCGAGCCACTCGCCATACGGTGCGCGCGCGGCGAGCTTCTTCTTGATCGGCCAGTTCGTCTGCAGGCCTTCCTCGGGATCCACGACGAGCATGTCGCCCGGGCCTAGACGCCCGCGCTGCACCGTCTCACCTTCGGGCATGTCGACGACGCCGACTTCCGACGCACAGACGACGAGGTCTCCTGCGACGTGGTAGCGAAGCGGCCGCAACCCGTTCCGGTCGAGACCGGCACCGACGAACTTCCCATCCGTGAAGACGACGCCGGCCGGCCCGTCCCACGGCTCGATCGTGCCGGCGTGGTAGCGGTAGAACGCGCGCAGGCCGGGATCGATCTCCTGGTTCGACTGCCACGCGGGCGGGATCAACATCGCAAACGCGTGCCGAACGTCGCGTCCGCCGCGCACGAGGAGCTCGAGCGCGTTGTCGAGCATGCCGCTGTCGGAGCTCGTCTCGTCGAGCACTGGACCTTCGAGCTCGATGTCCCAGCCGAGCGTCGCGCTCCGCGCTCGCATCCAGTTGACGTTGCCGCGGATCGCGTTGATCTCGCCGTTGTGGCAGAGCAGCCGAAACGGCTGCGCCCGCTCCCATGACGGCTCCGTGTTCGTCGAGAACCGCTGGTGAAAGATCCCGAACGGGATCTCGAGCTCGGAGCGGCTCAGATCGGTATAGAAGCTCGCGAGCTGATCGGCAGCGCAGAGCGCCTTGTAGACGATCGTGCGGAAGCTCAGCGATGCGGCGTACAAGTCGTCGCGGGCATCGAGACGCTTGCGTGCATGGAACGCGGCCCACTCGACCTGCTCTTCGTCGCCGTCCGGCCGCTCGAGGAACGCCTGCTGGATCAGCGGCATAGACGCGCGCGCGTTCGGTCCGATCGCCTCCACGTCGACCGGCACCTCGCGCCACTCGCGAATCCGAATCCCCTCGGCGGCGCAGGCGGCCTCGACGGTCCGGCGCCCTGATTCCTCGTCGCGCAGGAAGCACATCGCGACGCCGAGCCCCGGCTCAGGTAGAAGCGCCGCGGGCAACGGGATCAGGATCCCCGCGCCGTCACCGGTCCGCTGGTCGGAGGCCGTCGCCCCGCGGTGACGCACGCGGCGCAACGCCTCGAGGAGCGCCGCCAGGACCTCGTGCGACGGCTCGCCCGAAAGGCGGGCAATGAAGCCGATGCCACAGGCGTCGCGTTCGGGGGTTGTCGAGCGGTGCGTCAGGAGAAGGCCTTTCGTTCGAAGGTCAATCCCGCCCTTTGGACTTCAGCTAGCCGGCGGAGGCGGGAGAGCGGATCGCCGACTAGCGTGCGCGCTTGCGCGCCGCGACGACGACGACCGCATTCGCGGTAATCGGGGTAATCGTCGAGGCCGTCGCGCGAGCCATTGCGCGGCAGTCTAAAGGGTTCGGCGGACGCACGCAAAACACTTCCGTCTTGACAACGCGCCGACCTTTCACCACACTGCGACGGACGATGACGACGTCTGCCGCACCCATCTTGCACGGCGACACGATCGCTGTGCCCACGCTCGTCGTCATCACGATTATTCCCCGCTAGGGGAATCGCGCGACTCACGCGCCACTTCGGCGCAGACATCCACCGGCAAGCGCCACTAGTGCGTCCTCGGACCGTAGGACGCCGCTGAGCACGAGGAGGAATTGCAGTGAGTTCGCGCAGGATCGCAGTCTTCGACACCACGCTTCGCGACGGCGAGCAATCGCCGGGCATCGCGCTGCAACCGCACGAGAAGGCTGAGATCGCTGCGCAGCTCGAGCGGCTCGGCGTCGACGTGATCGAGGCCGGCTTCGCCGCGTCCTCGCCGGGAGACTTCGAAGGGGTTCGTGCGGTTGCGCAGACCGTGCGGCATGCCACCGTCGCGTCGATGTGTCGCGCCCGCCGCGACGACGTCGACTCGGCCGCCGAGGCCCTCGCCGAGGCGGTCCGGTCGCGGCTCCACATCGTCCTCGGAACGAGCGCGATCCACATGGAGAAGAAGCTGAACCTCGCGCCGGACGAGGTCGTCGCGCTGGCCGCGTGGATCGTCGGTTACGCCCGCGCGCGCGTCGACGAGGTCGAGTTCTGCTGCGAGGACGCGACCCGTTCCGACCCGGCTTTCGTCGCCCGCGTCTGCTCCGCCGCCGTCGCCGCCGGCGCGGCGGTGGTGAACCTTCCGGACACCGTGGGCGTGGCCCTTCCGGACGAGTACGAGGAGTTCGTCCGCGAAGTGCGTGCGCTCTGCCCGGAGCTCGACAGCGTCGTTGTCTCGGCGCACTGCCACGACGACCTCGGGCTCGCAGCCGCGAACACTCTCGCGGGGATCCGCGCAGGCGCGACCCAAGTCGAGGTCACCATCAACGGGATCGGCGAACGCGCGGGCAACGCGTCGCTCGAGGAGGTGGTGATGGCGCTTCGCGTTCGTGCGGATCGCCTTGGGGTCGTCACGGGCGTCAATCCGGCGGAGATCGGCCCGACGTCGCGGCTCGTCGAGCGCCTCACCGGCTACACCGTCCCGGCGAACAAGGCAATCGTCGGCGCAAACGCTTTCTCGCACGAAGCCGGCATCCACCAGGACGGCTTGCTCAAAGACGTCTCGACCTACCAGATCATCGACCCGTCGGAGCTCGGTCTCGCGATGACGCTGCCGCTCGGCAAGCACTCGGGGCGAAGCGCGTTTGCCCGCGCGTGCGCGGAAGCCGGCTTTCCCGTCGAAGGCTCACACCTCGACGCGGCCTTCGCGCGCTTCAAGGCGCTCGCCGACAGCGGCCGCCCGGTCCCGCTCGACGAACTGTTCACGGAGGTGCCGGCATGACCAGTCGCCCCACGTACACCGTCGCCTGCCTCGCCCGCCACGGAGTCGGCCCCGAGGTGATGGCCACCGCGAGCCGCGCCCTCGACGGCGCGTCGCGCCTGCACGGTTTCCACGTCGACGAACACCATGTGCCGTTCGGGGCGGAAGCCTTGATGCGATTCGGAAATCCGTTCCCGCTCTCGTCGCGGCGCGCGGTGCTCGAAGCCGACGCAGTGCTCGTTGCCGCGGACGCGGATGACGCGCTCGACTCGCTCGAAGAAGAGCTCGACCTGCGCACCGTCGTCATCCGGTCGCGTTTCGACGAACGGACCGAGCTCACACTCTTCGCCCCGGTCGGGGATGCTTGGGATTGGACACTCGACCGCGCCGCGGCCACGGCCCGCGCAAGCCGAGGCCGGCTCGCGCTCGTCGGCGTCGACCGGCGCTGGGAAGCCGAGGCTGCCCGCTGCGAGGCAGGTCACGACGGGCTCGACGTCGAGCGCTTGAGCAGCGACGAGGCGCTCCGGACCCTCGTCGTCGCGCCCAGCCACTTCGACGTCGTCGTCTGCCCGCCCGAGCTGCACGCAACCGCGGGCGAGCTCGCCGGGTGTCTCGTGCCGACGCGCCGAGCCTCGGCCTGGGGCCGGCTCGCCGCGAGCGGGCCGGGTGTGTTCGGCGCCGATCATGGCGCGAGCGAAGAGCTAGCCGGTCACGGCGTCGCCGATCCGAGCTCGATGCTCCTTGCAGCAGCGTTGATGCTCGCCGAAGGTCTGAGCGAACGAAGTGCGGCGGGTACGCTTTCGGCCGCCGTCGGGCGCACGCAGGATCTTCGGCAGCATCCGACCGCAACGCCGCTTGGCGACGTCGTGGTCTCGGAGCTTCCATTTGCGCTCTCGAACTTCGAGCTTGCAACACCGCATCAACCCGCCCCTTCGACTCATTCCTGGGAGGTCGTATGAAGATGACCGGTGCAGACGCTCTCCTCCGCTCGCTCGAGGCCGAGGGCGTCGACGTCGTCTTCGGCATCCCCGGCGGGGCGATCCTGCCGACCTACGACGCGTTCGCACGCGGCTCGACCGTGCGGCACGTGCTCGCGCGGCACGAGCAAGGCGCAGGCCACATGGCCGAGGGCTATGCGCGCGCGTCCGGAAAGGTCGGTGTTGCGTTCGCCACCTCCGGGCCGGGCGCGACGAACCTCGTCACGCCGATTGCCGACGCGTGGATGGACTCGACGCCCACGGTGTTCGTCACAGGGCAGGTGCGCTCGCACCTGATCGGCACGGACGCGTTCCAAGAATGCGACATCACCGGCATCACGATTCCGGTCGTCAAGCACTCGTGGCTCGTTCAGCACGTGGAGGAGATTCCGCACGTGATGAAGGCGGCGTTCCATGTCGCGTCGACAGGACGATGCGGGCCGGTGCTCGTGGACATCCCGCGCGACATCCAAGAGGCGGAAACCGAGTTCGAGTATCCCGACACGGTCGACCTTCCCGGCTGGAAGCCACCCCGGCGCGGTCACCCGCGACAGATTCGCGCGGCAGCCGAGGTGATCGCAAAGGCCGACCGGCCGGTCCTCTACGTCGGCGGCGGCGTCCTCAACGCCGACGCATGCGCCGAGCTGAAACAGCTCGCCGAGGCGGCGAACCTGCCGGTCGTGACGACGCTGATGGCGAAGAGCGCCTTCCCCGAGACGCACGAGCTGCACTTCGGCTGGCCGGGCATGCACGGGCCGAAGTGGTCGAACTGGGCGATGAACAAGTGCGACGTGCTCGTCGCAGTCGGTGCCCGCTTCGACGACCGTGTGACGGGGCAGCTCTCCGCGTTCGCGCCCGGCGCGACAGTCGTGCACCTCGACGTCGACTCAGCCGAGATCGACAAGCTCCGCTACGCAAACGTTCCCGTCGTGGGTCCGCTCAAGCCGGTGCTCGCCGAGCTGACGCGTGAGCTTCGCCAGCAGGCGAAGCCGGACAAGACGGAGCCCTGGCTCAACCAGCTCCGCGGCTGGCGCGACGAATATCCGCTTCGCTACGGCTCACGTGGCCCGATGATGAAGCCGCAGCCCGTGCTCGAGACGCTGCAGGCGCTGACTGCGCATCGCGACGACGTGATCTGGACGACCGGCGTCGGCCAGCATCAGATGTGGGCGATGCAGTACCTCCTCTGCAACCGGCCACGGACGTTCATCACCTCCGGCGGCCTCGGGACGATGGGCTACGGCGTTCCGGCCGCGATCGGGGCAAAGGCGGCGCGTCCCGACGCGACCGTGATTTGCGTCGACGGCGACGGGTGCTTCCAGATGACGCAGCAAGAGCTCGCGACCGCAGTGCACGAAAAGCTCCCGATCGTGACCGTGATCATCAACAACGGCTATCTCGGCATGGTTCGCCAGTGGCAGGACATGTTCTTCGAGGAGCGCTTCTCGCAGATCGAGCTCACGCACACGCTGCCGAACTACGCGAAGCTCGCAGAGGCCTACGGCGCACGCGGCTTCACCGTTGACGACGAGGACGACCTCGTCGAGACGCTCGCCGATGCGATCGACTGCGGCGAGACCGCCGTTGTCGACTGTCGCGTCGATCCGCGCGAGCACTGCTTCCCGATGATCCCAGCGGGCGCGGCGGCGCTCGACCTGGTGGAGTATCCGGGCGAGGAGGCGCTTGCGCAGGTCTCCGCCGAGGACTTCGCCGCAGATGAAGGGAGGCCGGGCTCGTGAAGCACACGCTCTCCGTGTTGGTCGAGAACAAGCCGGGCGCCCTCGCGCGCATCTCGAACATGTTCGCGCGGCGCGGCTTCAACATCGACAGCCTCGCGGTCGGGCCGGCCGAGCGTCACGACCACTCGCGCATCACGCTCGTCGTCGACTGCGACGAGGCGTCGCTCGACCAGATCCAGAAGCAGATGCACAAGCTCGTGAACGTGCTCCGCATCACCGAGCTGACGCACGGCGAGGCGCTCGAGCGCGAGTACGCGCTGATCAAGGTCGCCGCGCCACCGGATCGCCGGACGGAGCTGCTCGCGCTGACGGACGTGTTCCACGCGCGTGTCGCCGACCTCGGTCCGGACGCGCTCGTGTTCGAGCTCGCGGGCACACCGGAGGAGATCGACTCGTTCGAAGAGCTCGTGCGCCCGCACGGGATCAAAGAGCTCGTCCGCACGGGTCGCATCGGCCTGACGCGTGCGTCTTCATCGAACGACAAGCCCCGCCGCAGACAGCTCGTCTTGCGCTGACGAAAGAGAGGACTAGACGATGGCGACGATCCACCGCGACGGCGATCTCTCCTTGCTCACCGGCAAGGTCGCAGTGCTCGGCTACGGGAGCCAAGGGCACGCGCACGCGCTCAACCTGCGCGACTCGGGCGTCGAGGTCGAAGTCGGCTTGCGCGACGGCAGCGAGTCGGCCGAGCGAGCAGCCGAAGCGGGACTCACCGTCCGCTCGCACGCGGATGCGGTTCGCGGTGCGCAGGTCGTCGCGGTTCTCCTGCCGGATCACGTGCAGAAGGGCGTGTACGAGGCCGAAGTAGCGCCGAATCTCGAGTCGGGCACTGCGCTCCTCTTCGCGCACGGGCTCAACATCCACTTCAAGCGCATCGTGCCGCCGGCAGAGCACGACGTCGTGATGGTCGCGCCGAAGGCGCCCGGTCATCGCGTGCGCGAGCTCTACGAAGCCGGGGCCGGAACGCCGGGTCTCGTCGCGGTGCATCAGGACGCAAGCGGGCGTGCGCTCGACCTGGCGCTTGCCTACGGAACTGCGATCGGTTGCGGACGCGTAGGGCTGCTCGAGACGACGTTCGGAGAAGAGACGGAGACGGATCTGTTCGGCGAGCAAGCGGTCCTCTGCGGCGGTGTCACCGCGCTGATGAAGTCGGGCTTCGAGACGCTCGTCAGCGCTGGCTACCAGCCGGAGATCGCCTACTACGAGTGCGTCAACGAGCTGAAGCTGATCGTCGACCTGATCTACGAGGGCGGATTCGAGTACATGCGCTACTCGATCTCCGACGTTGCGGAGTACGGCGATCTCTCGCGCGGCCCGCGCATCGTCGACGACAGCGTGCGCGCGACGATGCAAGAGATCCTGCAGGAGATCAGGAGCGGCGAGTTCGCACGCGAGCTCTTCGCCGACGACGAGGCCGATCGCCCGCGCTTCCGCGAGCTGCGCGAGCAGGCGAAGGGCGGCTTGCTGGAGCAGGTCGGCAAGGAGCTGCGCGACCTCGCCGGCAAGCAGGGTCTGCTCGGCGCCGAAGCCTAGGAGCGCGCTTGGCTTCCGTCGACGTTCCGGTTGCGCTCCTCGGCTACGGGACGGTCGGCAGCGCTGTCAACCGCTTGCTCGCCGAGGGCGCGGAAGAGATCGAGCGCGCGACCGGGCACCGGCTCCGGGTCGTCAAGGCGCTCGTGCGCGATCCGGCGAAGGAGCGAACGTTCGCTCCCGACGGCGACGTGCTGACGACCGACTTCCAGGCGATCCTCGACGACCCCACGATCCAGCTCGTCGGCGAGGTGATGGGCGGCGTCGAGCCGACGGCCGACTACGTGCTTGCGCTTCTTCGCGCGGGTAAGCCGGTCGTCTCTGCGAACAAGCAATTGCTTGCGCGCCGCAGTGCGGATCTCTTCACCGCGGCGGCCGAAGGCGGCGTGCAGCTTCGGTTCGAAGCTTCGGTGTGCGCCGCGATCCCGGTGATCAAGGTGCTGCGTGAATCGCTCGTCGTCACGAATGTGCACCGCGTGCTCGGAATCGTGAACGGCACGACGAACTTCATCCTCAGCCGGATGGAAGCAGGCGGCACCTACGAGGATGCGCTCGCGGAGGCGCAGGACCTCGGCTACGCGGAGGCCGATCCAACGGACGACGTCTCGGGCGCCGACGCCGCGGCGAAGATGGCGATCCTCGCGACGGTCGCGTTCGGGTCGCGCGTGCAGATCGACGACGTGCTCTACGAAGGCATCGCGCGGATCAAGCCGCATCACGTTCAGGCGGCGCAGCAGCTCGGATCGGTCGTCCGGTTGATCGGCGCGGCGACACGCATCGACGGCGCCGTCGACGTGCGAGTCGGCCCGGCGCTCGTCGATCGCCACCACCCACTGGCTGCGATCGAGGGCGCGTTCAATGCCGTGATGCTGCAGGGCGACGCGATTCGTGAGATCACCCTCGAAGGCCCGGGCGCGGGCGGCAGCGAGACCGCGTCTGCCGTCGTCGCCGACATGGTGAGCGTTCTCGGGACGACCGGCACCGGCTTCCTCCAGAACGATGCCGTCTGGCGGACGCTCGACCGACTTCCGCCCGGCGACCTCGTGACGCCGTACTACATTCGGGTCGAGGTGACCGACCGTCCCGGTGTTCTCGCTCACGTCGCCGAGCGCTTCGCAGACGAGGGCGTATCGATCGCGCAGCTCACGCAGCACCTCGTCAACGGCAGCGCCGCACTCGACGTCGTCACGCATGCAGCCGCTGCGGGAAAGGTGGAGCGTGCCCTCGAGGCGATCGACGCACTCGGTGAGGTGCGCTCGCAGCCGGAGGCGATGCGGATGATCGCGGAACGCGGCGTCTAATGCGCCCGCCGCTGCTCGAGCGCTACCGGGACCGGCTTCCGATTGCACCCGAGACGCACATCGTCACGCTCGGCGAAGGCGGAACGCCGCTCGTTCTCGCCGAGCGCTTGTCGGAGCGCTTCGGCGTCGAGCTCTGGCTCAAGCTCGAAGGCCTCAACCCGACCGGCTCGTTCAAAGACCGCGGGATGACCCTCGCCGTGACGAAGGCGGTCGAAGAAGGCGCGGGCGGCATCGTCTGCGCGTCGACCGGCAACACGGCTGCATCGTGCGCTGCCTACGCCGCGCGTGCGGGAATCGAAGCCGTGATCCTCTTCCCGGAAGGAGCCGTGACCGCGTCGAAGCTTGCGCAGGCGGCGGTCGTGGGAGCGCGACTTCAGCCGGTCTCCGGTGGATACGCAGCGGCGTTCGCCGAGGCGCCGCGACTCGCTGCCGAGCGTGGCTACGTCGTCGTCCAGTCGACGAACCCGCATCGGCTGCAGGGCCAGAAGACGGCTGCGTTCGAGCTCGTGGAGCAGCTCGGCGATCCGCCCGACGTGCTCGCGCTTCCGTACGGCGGCGGCGGCAATACAGCGGCCTACGCGCTCGGCTTTGCCGAGCTCGATCAAGGCTGGCCGCGCTTCCACCCAACCCAGGCAGCGCAACGCGGCGACACGGTCGCCTCCGCGATTCGAATCAACGAGCCCTACCACGTGGAAGAGGTCGAAGCCGCGCTCGTGCGCTCCGGCGGCTCGATCGTCACCGTCGGCGAGCGCGAGATCGTCGATGCCTGGCGCGCGCTCGCGCTCGAGGAAGGTGTGTTCTGCGAGCCTGCATCGGCGGCAGGCGTCGCCGCGGTCGCAGCGGGCGCCGCGGGCCCCGGCGAGCGGGTCGTCTGTGTGATCACGGGCCACGGCTTGAAGGATCCCGACGCCGTCTCACGCCTTGCGGAGCTCGGACTCGCGGCGTGACGACGATCCACGTCCGTGCACCGGCGACGACGGCGAACCTCGGCGCGGGCTTCGACTGTGCCGCGGCTGGGCTCGAGCTCTGGAACGAGGTCGTGCTGCGAGACGACGACGGCGGCGGCAACCCGCCTCGTGACCACCTTGCAGTGCGCGCATTCGAACGCCTGGCGCCGCCCGACGGCTGGAGCTTCGAGTTCACCGACCGGATTCCACGCGAGCGCGGGCTCGGGTCGAGCGCCGCGACGATCGCCCTCGGCCTGACCGCAGGTGCGATCGCAGCCGGCGCGGAGCACTCGGTCGACGAGCTGCTCGAGCTCGGCCTCGACCTCGAAGGGCATCCGGACAACCTCGCGGCCGCGCTCGCAGGCGGCGTCGTTCTGACCTGGGACGGCCGCGTCGCACGGATCGCCGACGACGTGCCTGCGACTCCCGTCGCGGTCGTCCCCGCCGAGCGGGTCGCGACGAAGGAAGCGCGCGCGTCCTTGCCCGTCTCCATCCCTCACGCCGATGCCGCGTACACCGCCGGCCGCGCGGCGCTCCTCGGCGCTTCGCTTGCGGGTCGCTCGGTGGAGCTCTTCGCCGCCGCTTGCGACGACCGGCTGCACGAGCCGTACCGCGCCGCAAACGCTCCGTTGCTCGGACTCGTACGCGACCCGCTGCCGGCCGGCGCCGTCGGCGCGACGCTTTCGGGGTCCGGCCCGACGGTGATCGTCTGGGCGCGACCAGACGCGGCCAATGCATGCGCCGCCGAGCTGCGCGAGCGCTTCCCAGATACTGAAGTCCTTCCACTCGCCATCACTCCTCGAGGAGCGGGACCGCTATGAGCAACGAGAACCCGTACGACCGCCCTACCGATCCTGGAAAGCGTTGGAGCGCTCGCCTCACCGACGGCATCGAGCGCGCCCCCGCACGTTCTTATCTGCGCGGCGTAGGTCTGAGCGACGACGATCTCGCGAAGCCGATCATCGGAGTCGCGACGACGTGGATCGAGACGATGACGTGCAACCTGAACCAGCGGCAGCTCGCCGAGCACGTCAAGCGCGGTATTCGTGACGCAGGCGGAACCCCGCTCGAGTTCAACACGATCGCGGTCTCCGACGGCGTGTCGATGGGAACGGAAGGAATGCGCTGCTCGCTCGTCTCGCGCGAGGTGATCGCCGACTCGATCGAGCTCGTCGCGCGCGGGCATCTGTTCGACGGCCTCGTCTGCATCGTCGGCTGCGACAAGACGATCCCGGCCGCGGTGATGGCGCTCGCGCGACTGGACCGGCCCGGACTCGCGCTCTACAACGGCTCGATCGCGCCCGGGCGCTTTCGCGGACGTGACGTGACGATCCAGGACGTGTTCGAAGCAGTGGGCGCTGCGGCCGCGGGGACGATGAGCCCTGCCGACGTGCACGAGCTCGAAGGTGTTGCGTGTCCCGGCGCCGGCGCGTGCGGCGGACAGTTCACCGCGAACACGATGTCGATGGCGCTCGAGTTTCTCGGCATCAGCCCGGCGGGCGCGAACGGAATCCCGGCGCTCGATCCCACGAAGCTGCTGGCCGCGGAAGCGTGCGGCGAGCTCGTGATGCGACTCGTGCGCGACGACGTTCGCCCCTCGTCGATCCTCACGCGCGAGTCGATCGAGAACGCGATCGCCGGAATCCTTTCGAGCGGCGGCTCGACGAACGGCGTCCTGCACTTGCTCGCGATCGCGCGCGAGCTCGGCATCCCGCTCGAGCTCGAGGACTTCGAAGACGTCGCGTTGCGAACGCCGGTGCTCGCAGACCTCGTTCCCGGCGGGCGCTTCGTCGCGACCGACCTTCATCGGGCCGGCGGCGTGGCACTGCTTGCGCGCGAGCTGCGAAAGGGCGGCCTCGTGCACGACGAGGCGCGCAACGTCGACGGTCGAACGATCGCCGAGATCGCGGACGCTGCGGTCGAGACCGAAGGACAAGAGGTGATCGTTCGGTTCGAGCAACCGCTGAAGGAGACGGGCGGCTTGCAAGTGCTGCGCGGCAATCTCGCACCCGAGGGCTGCGTCGTGAAGCTCGTCGGCCACGAACGGAAGCTGCACCGTGGACCCGCGCGCGTGTTCGAGTCGGAGGAGGATTGCTTCGCGGCGGTGGCAGCGCGCGCGATCCACCCAGGCGATGTCGTCGTCATTCGCTACGAGGGGCCCGCCGGAGGACCCGGGATGCGCGAGATGCTGCACGTCACGGCCGCGCTCGTCGGCGAAGGCCTCGGCGATTCAGTCGCGCTCGTCACCGACGGGCGCTTCTCCGGCGCGACGCGCGGTCTCATGGTCGGCCACGTCTCGCCCGAGGCCGCACGCGGCGGACCGCTCGCCGCCGTTGAGGACGGTGACATCGTCGTCGTCGACGTCGAGGGCGGCGAGCTGCGCGTCGAGCTCGACGACGGAGAGCTCGAGCGACGGCTCGACGCGTGGTCGCCGCCGCCGGCGCGCTACGAATCGGGTGTGCTCGCGAAGTACGCCGCGCTCGTCTCGTCGGCGTCCGACGGCGCGATCACGCGACCGCCCTCCGAGCCGCAGCGCGTCGCGGTCTAGCCGGCGTCGCCGAACACGACCATGCGGTCCCGATGAACCGCCTCCACCCCGCGCGGCCGGTCGCGCAGCTCGCCGGCGCCGACGCTTGCGAGGCCTTTCGCGAAGACCGCCCCATCCGGCGTCGCCAGTTCGACGGCGTCGCCGGCAACGAAGGCGCCGTCACACGAGACGATCCCGACCGCGAGGAGGCTTCGACCTTGGTCGACAAGCGCCGCGCGTGCGCCGTCGTCGACGACGAGCCGTCCGCGCGCAGGCTTTGCGTAACGAAGCCAGAGCCGAAACGCAGACTCGGCGGTCTCCTCCGCCGCGAAACGGGTGCCACGACGCTCGCCCGCGACGATCGGCTCGAGCACCGCACGGCCTTTGCCCGATGCGATCACGCTCGGAATGCCGGCGGCCGCTGCGAGCTTCGCCGCGGCGATCTTGCTCTCCATCCCGCCGCGGCCAAGCGCCGTCCCGGGACCGAGAGTCAACCGCGCCGCAGCATCTCCTTCGGCCACCAGCTCGGCGCCGGCCTCGGCCGGATGTGACGTGTACACGCCTTCGACCTCCGTCAGCAGCACAAGCAATCGGGCGCGCACGAGGACGGCAACTTGCGCGGCGAGCGCGTCGTTGTCGCCGAAGGTGATCTCGTCGGTTGCGGTCGCGTCGTTCTCGTTGACGACGGGAACGACGCCCAGTTTCAACAGCGTCTCGAGTGCGTTTCGCAC
>JBKPRX010000158.1:0-17762 GCA_046734795.1 Actinomycetota bacterium | reverse complement strand
TGGGACGGTTCGCCATACCTCGACGAGGCGACCGTCGAGGCACAACTCGGCGCCGCTTCGGATGTGCGGCTGTTCGTGGCGTCGGGGCAGCACCACGTCGACCTCGTTCGGAGGCCGAGCAGCAATCTGATTAGCGCGGTGAAGAACTTCGTTGAGGAGCTCCGCTGAAGCCGACGGCGGCGGCCTCCACAAAGGCTGTGGACTGTCAGCGGACACTCGAGCCGCCATCGTCTCGGTAAGCCCACCGCATCCACCGGCGACGAGCAGCGGCGAGCTTCTACCGTGCCAGCCCCGGCCGCGCTCCAGCGGCTACCGCAAGAGACGCGACAAACGGCGGTCCTTCAAAACCCGGTCACCGGTTTGGCAGTGCGGGCAGTAGTAGATCGTGTGCTCTTCGAAGTCGACGCGCGCGATCGGCGTCTCGCATACGTAACAGGGCTCGCCGAGCTTGTTGTGCACGCGATAGGTCTTCGGGTCCGCGGCCCCGCGCTCGCGTAGCTCGAGCCCTCGTCCGAGCTCGGTGTTGATCGCGTTCGTCAGGCGCTCGATCTCGTCGTCGTCGAGATCCTGCGAGAGCGCGTACGGCGAGAGCTGCGCGGCATGGAGGATCTCGTTCGCCCACGCGCGCCCGATGCCCGCGATCGACCGCTGGTCGCGCAGCATCGAGTGGAGTCGCCGCGACTCGCCGCGCACGATCTCGCCGACTTGGGCCGCGTCGAGACCGAGCGCCTCCGGGCCGAGGTGTGCGAGCTCTTCTTCGACAGCCTCCGGCGTCAAGAGCCACACGCCTGCACGCTTCTTCGCGCCCGCTTCCGTGAGCACGAGACGACTGCCGCCTTCGAACGTGAGTTGGAACGCCGGCGTCTTCGGTCCTTTGTCTCCGGCGCGCAGGAACTTGAGCCGACCGGCGCTCATCAGGTGCACGACGAGCACGAGCTCGCCGTCGTCCGTCGGAAAGAGAAGCCGCTTCGCGCGCCGTCGAGCACCGGCGAGCCGCCGACCCTCCAGCGCAGCGAGCGGCGGGTCGAACGTCTTGAGCGTCGCGATGTGGGCAGGACCGGCCTTTGCGATCGGGAACGCGGAGACAGGATCGTCGAGCTGGCGCCGCCACGCCTCCATCTCGGGCAACTCGGGCATCGCTCTACGGTAGCTCGGGCTCGGGCACGACCCCTGGCTCGTGGAGCGGCAGCACGTCCGGCTCCGGCTCGGGAAATTCGCGCGTCGTTCGGATCGGCGACAGGAGGAGCGGCAGCATCGCGATCGCCTGGCCCAGTGCGCCGACGAACAGCGTCGTCCGTACGCCGACCGACGACGCGAGCACGCCGCCGACGAATGCGCCGAGCGGCAGCGTGCCCCACACGAGAAAGCGCATCGTCGCGTTCATCCGTCCTTGCAACCGTTCGGGCGTGATCGACTGCCGCAGGCTGACCTGCTGGATGTTGTAGACGACTGCACCGAAGCCCATCCCTGCCGTGCCGACGATGAGGAACGGGATTGCCGCTTCGCCGTCGGGGGCGAGCGGGATGAGAAGGAGTGACGGGGCGCACACGCCCATGCCGATCAGGGTCGCGCCGTTCACGCCGAAGCGGCGCCGCAGACGGTCCGAGGTTGCGGACCCGATCAACCAGCCGACGGCGCCGATGCTGCCCGCGACTCCGACTGCGAACGGCGAGAGGCCAAGCTGCCGGTACGCGTAGACGAAATAGACCGCGAAGAGGACGTTCGAGAAGAAGTTCGACGTGCCGGTCGCGAGCGCCTGGGGCAGCAAGAGGCGATGCCGCAGCACGTAGCGCAGTCCTTCCCAGAGCTCGTGGAGGAGCGACCGCTGCTCGGCGCGCCGCGTCGCGAGGTCCTCGCGCTTGCGAATCGCCGCGGTGAATCCGCCGGATACGACGAAGCTCGCGGCATCGACGACGAGCGCGTAGGGCGCCGTCGCGACCTTGACGAGCAGGCCCGCAAAGCCCGGCCCCGCGATCTGCGCGCCAGAAGCTGTCATCTGGAGCTTCGAGTTCCCCTCGATCAGCAGGTCGCGGTCGACGAGCGCAGGCAAGTACGACTGGTACGCGACGTCGAAGAAGACCGTGTGCACGCCGACGAGAAAACCGACGACGTAGAGCTGCTCCAGATGAAGCACGTCGAGCGCATAGGCAATCGGAATTGAAAGGAGTAAGACCGCACGCCCGATGTCGCCGACGATGAGGATCGCGCGACGCGAGAGGCGATCGACCCAAACGCCGGCCGGAAGCGTGAAGAGCACGAACGGCAGGAACTCGAACGTCGTCAGCAATGCGACTTCGAACGCGCTCGCGTGCAGCGTGAGAACTGCAACCGTTGGAATTGCAAGTTGTGAAACCTGCGTCCCGAACTCGCTGATCGTTTGACCAGTCCAGAGCTTCAGAAAGTCCGCGTGTTCCCACAACCCTCCGCGCGGACGCAATCGTCGATGAGGCATTCGCGCAGGATAGGACGAGTTAACTAGGACCGTATGACTGGACTTTCTCCCCGCTTTGCCTGGACTGTTCGGACCTGTAACGGAACTGTAAGATCCGCCGCACGTGAGGTGGGCCGGGCCCCAAGCATCCGGCTCGTTGTGTCTCGGTAGTTGAGTTTCAGCGCCAAGTCACCAGCCGGAGGTATCACTTGCTCACCGTTGATATCTCGCTTCCCGACGTCGAGGAACTCCACAAGCTCGTCCAGGACGGGCAAGAAAAAGGGTTTCTCACCTACGACGAGATCGTCGGCGCGCTCGAAGACGTCGAGCTGACGAAGGAACAGCTCGAAGACTTCACGACGTACCTCATCGACCACGGCGTCGAGCTCCACGAGGGCGAGAACCACAAGTCGCTCCCGCAAGAACAGGCGCCCGCCGAAGAGGTGCAGAAGGCAGCGCCGAAGCTCGACCTCACGGTTGAGCCATCGCTCGACTCACTGCGGCTCTACCTGCGCGAGATCGGAAAGGTCCCGCTGCTGACCGCCGACCAAGAGGTCTACCTCGCAAAGCGCATCGAGCGCGGCGACATGGCCGCGAAGACGCAGATGATCGAGGCGAACCTGCGACTCGTGGTCTCGATCGCGAAGGGCTACCTCGGCCGCGGCCTCTCCTTCCTCGACCTGATCCAAGAGGGCTCGCTCGGATTGATCCGGGCGGTCGAGAAGTTCGACTACCGCAAGGGCTACAAGTTCTCGACGTACGCGACGTGGTGGATCCGGCAGGCGGTGACCCGCGCGATCGCCGACAAGGCACGGACGATCCGGATCCCGGTGCACATGGTCGAGAAGCTGAACAAGGTCGTCCATATCGAGCGCCAGCTCGTGCAACGACTCGGCCGAGAGCCGAAGCCGGAGGAGATCGCCGAAGAGCTCGAGATGACGACCGAAGAGGTTCGCGACATCCTGCGCATGTCGCAGCTTCCGGTCTCGCTCGAGAAGCCGATCGGCGAGGAAGAAGATTCCGAGCTCGGCGACTTCGTCCAGGACGACGCGGCCGAGTCCCCGTACGACACCGCGCAGGTCACGCTGCGAAAGCAGGACATCGAGTCGGCGCTCGGCGCGTTACCGGCGCGCGAGCGTCAGGTGATCGAGCTTCGCTTCGGCCTCTGCGGCGAGCAACCGCTCACGCTCGAGGAGGTTGGGCGCGAGTTCGGCGTCACCCGAGAGCGGATTCGCCAGATCGAGAACAACACGCTGAAGAAGCTCGAAGCTCTTCCGGAGGCGCAGGCGCTCAAAGACTGCGTCTAGCCCCGCACGAGCAGCGGCGTCTCTCGGCGAGCGAGACGTTCATCGCGCGCCGGATCGAATCGCTTCTTAAGATCGCGCCATGGTCGAGCACGTCTATCGCACGCGCGTCGCTTGGGTCGACACGGACGCAGGCGGACGCATCCACTTCACCGCTGCGTTTCGATGGGCGGAGGCGGCTGAGACTGCGCTTCGCCGCGAGTGCGGCGTGCTGGTCGGCTGGGGTGACTATCCGCGCAAGCGCGTCGAGGCCGAGTTCAACCGTGTGCTCGTCTTCGAAGACGAGATCGCGGTGCACATCCGGCCGGAGCGCGTCGGCAATACGTCCGTCTCGTTCGTCTGGCAGATCCATCGCGGCGACGAGATCTGCATCGAAGGCCGGCACACGACCGTGCACGTCGGCGAGGACGGACGCCCCGCCGCGCTACCCGACGAGGTGCGACAGGCTTTGTCCGCTTAGGCGGCGGAGTCGGTCGGCTCGGCCGAGTCGGCAACGCGCTCGAACGGAACGAACAGCCGGCAGTGCGGGCACTTGAACCCGGTGTGCCGCGCGGCGGATCCTGCGATCACGGCTGCGGTGAAGCGCTTGCGGCAATGCGGACAGTCGACGGTGTACTGCTGGTCGAGCTCGGGAGGAGACACGCTTCGACGCTAGCAGAGGCCGTGCTACGCGCCGTCCGGCGGGCTCCTTACGCTCTTCGGCCGATGGAGCACGCGCCCGCACATCGTGGTGTCGCCGAGTTCATCGGAGCGTTCACACTGATCTTCATCGGCGGCGGCGCGGGCATCGTCGCCGGGAACGACCTCGTTGCGGTTGCGCTCGCAAACGGCCTCGCGATCGGGATCATGGTCTCGAATCTCGGCCACATCTCCGGCGGTCACTTCAACCCAGCGATCACGGCCGCATTCGTTGCGACGCGACGCATCGCGCTCCCGCTGGCCGTTCTCTACTGGGTCGCGCAGCTCGCAGGAGCGATAGCGGCTGCCGGGATCCTCCGGTGGATCTTTGGCAGGGCATTCTTCGTGGCCGGCGCGGTTCCGCACGTTGCGCACGTGAGCGATGGGAAGGCGCTCGTCGTGGAGCTCATCCTCACGTTCTTCCTCGTCTGGGCTGTCTGGGCGACGGCCGTCGATCCGCGCGGAGCGTTCAAGGCGATCGCAGGCCTCGCGATCGGTCTCACGATCACGATCGACGTTCTGATGGGCGGACCGCTTACCGGTGCGGCCATGAATCCTGCTCGCGCATTCGGTCCGGAGCTCGTCGGCAACTCGTGGGCCGATGCCTGGATCTACTGGGTCGGCCCGATCCTCGGCGCGCTCATTGCCGGCCTCGCGTACGAGTGGCTCTACTTGCGTCCGGCCAAGCCGCCAGTCGTCGGCACACCGGCCTCGGGCGTCGACGAGCCACGCCCCGGCGACACGGCCCTCAGCTAGCGCCGATCCGTTCCCCGAAGTGGGGAGGGTCGCCGCGCACTCGCAGTGATCCTGACTGCGTCAGCTCACGGCGACAACGAACGTATGAAGAAGTCGAGAATCCTTGTTGTTGCGGAGGAGCCGAGGACGCAGCGGTTCCTCGAGTCGCATCTGCACACGCACGGATACCTGACGAGCCACGCCTCGGACGAGCGCACGACGATCGCTGCCGTTCGAGAGGAGCGCCCGAACCTCGTCCTCGTCGACATGACGATGCCGCAACATCGCGGCGTCAAGATCCTCGAGCGGTTCGACGAGACTCCCTTCGAGGGGATTCCGGTGCTCGCGCTTGTGGGCGCCGGCCGAGGTCCTGGCGACGAGACAGATGCAGACCTCGCGCAAGCGATCGACGTGGCGCTCGCCGCTACGTCTGCTCCGAGCGCCGTCTCTTAACGCGCACTGAAACCAGTGCTTCGCCTCCGGCGTAGAGCCGCATAAGCTACGCGCTGACGTCGGCGACTGGAGGCGGATGGAACCAGGACAGGTCGTCCAGAGGGCAGAGGACGAGATCGGACAGGCAATCGAGGTTGCCGAAAGGCTGCTTGGAAACATCGAGCGAGTCGTCTACGGCAAGCGGGATCAGCTGAAGCTCGTCGTCGGCGCGCTCACCTGCGGCGGCCACGTCCTGCTCGAAGACGTACCGGGAACCGCGAAGACGGTGCTTGCGCGTGCGATCGCCGGCTCGATCGCCGGCGCGACGACGACGCGCATCCAGTGCACGCCCGACCTCCAGCCGACGGACGTCACCGGCCTCTCCGTCTTCAACCAGCGTGAGCGAGACTTCGAGTTCAGACCTGGGCCGATCTTCGCGAACGTCGTCCTCGTCGACGAGATCAACCGCGCGACGCCGAAAACGCAGTCGGCGCTCCTCGAGGCGATGGCCGAGCAGCAAGTCACGGTCGACGGCCAGGCGCGGCCGCTCGACGACCCGTTCCTGTTGATCGCGACCGACAACCCGATCGAGTACGAGGGCACATTCCCGCTGCCGGAAGCCCAGCTCGACCGGTTCCTGCTTCGCACAGCCCTCGGCTATCCGAGTGCCGACGACGAGGTGAAGATCCTCGTCGATCAGCGCTACGGGCATCCGCTCGGCTCGCTCGAGCCGGTGATCACCGTCGACGAGCTCGATCGCGTTCGGCAAGCGGCGCGCAGCGTGTACGTCGATCCGCTCCTGCAACGCTGGATCGTCGACCTCGTGCGAGTGACGCGCGACGACGAGGCCGTGTCGAACGGCGCGTCCGTCCGCGGCAGCCTCGGGCTGGAGCGAACAGCGCGTGCGTGGGCACTTCTGAACGGCAGAGAGTTCGTCGTTCCCGAGGACGTCGAGCGGTTGTTCGGTCCCGTCCTCCTGCACCGGATCACGTTCACGCCGGCGTTCCTCGCCGAGGTGCGATCGACGGGCTGGGAGACGGCTGCCGACGCGTTCCAGGAGGCATGCCTCCGGCGCGCGCCGCGGCCGGTCCTCGACCGCTACCAGTCGTGACGACGTCGTGCCCGCGGATCAGGTCTTCCCGCTCGTCTCGCGCCGGCGACTGATCGGGACGACGCTCGGCGGCATGCGGAGCGTGCGCCGCGGTCGAGGCACCGACGTTGCGGGCTCACGGCCGTACTACCCGGGCGACGACGTGCGCATGATCCACTGGCCGGCTTCGGCGCGGCTCTCCTCGGCGCGCGGCACCGACGAGTTCGTGATCCGCGAGAGCTATGCGGAGGAAGCGCCGCGCGTCGTCGTCGTTCCCGATCACCGCCCGAGCATGGCCTTGTATCCGCGGGGGATGCCGTGGCTCGCGAAACCGGACGCGATCCGGGTCGCTGCGCGTCTGATCGTTGCGAGCACGATTGCGTTGCGCGGGTATCCCGGCTACCTCGACTTCGCGGAGACGACGCCACGCTGGGCGCCGCCGCGCAGCACGCGCGAGCCGCACGGGCTGGACGACGAGCGTCCGTTCGCCGCGCCACCGGACACGCTCGAGCGTGCCCTCACATATCTCGGCGTCCATCGGCGCGCGCTGCCGCGTGGCTCGTTCATCTTCGTGCTCTCGGACTTCTTGGCTCCGCCGGACGACCGGTTCTGGATCGACGCGCTCACGCGAAGCTGGGACGTCGTGCCCGTCGTCGTCCAAGACCCCGTCTGGGAGCAGAGCTTCCCGGATGTCGCCGGCGTGGTCGTGCCCTTCGTCGACGAGCGCGGCCGTCCCGTTCGCGCTCGGTTGAGCAAGGACGACGTTGCTGAGCGGCGCGAGGCGAACGAGACGCGCCTTCGCGAGCTCATCGACGGCTTCCAGCGACTCGGCATCCAGCACGTGCTCGTCTCGCAGGCCGAGCCGACGAGTGTCCTGACGTCGTTTCTCGAGTGGTCCGTTCGGCGCGAGCTGGTGCGGGAGCGCGTATGAGCCGGATCGGTCGAGGCACGCCGATTTTCCTGGGGGTCGTCGCGGTCCTCGTGATCGCGGTCGTGCTGATCGTCGTGCTGCCCGGTCGATCGAGCGAGACGTTTCGCCCGCGGGGCGGGCTCGGGGTTGCAGCCGCGATCTTGCCGCGATCGCTCGTGTTCGGCCAGCCGCTGCACGCGCGGCTCGACGTGCTCCTCGATCGCAACACGGTCGACCCCGGCTCTGTGCAAGTTCGCGGTGCGTTCACGCCGTACCTCGTGGACGGGAAGGAGCGGCGAATCCGCGACGACATCGGGCCGCTCACGCGGCTGCGTCTCGACTACACGCTGACGTGTCTCGATGTCCAATGCCTGCCGCCCGATCCGACACAGGCAGGTCAGGGCGTCGTTCGGCTGCCGCCGCTCGTCGTCACGTACAAGCTTCACAACGGGAAGATCGGCACGCGGGCGATCACCTGGCCCGGCGTGATCGTGGCATCGCGCCTCGCGCTCGGTGACATCGCGCAGCTCGAGAGCGTGAACGTGCCGCCGTACGCGGTCTCGACGGCGCTGCCGCCACCCTCGTACGCCATCGACCCGACATTGCTGCGCTGGCTGCTCGCGCTTGCCGCGATTCTGTTCCTTGCCGTCGCTGCCTGGCTCGTGTGGCGTGCACTCCGCCGCGAAGTCGCACCGGTCGTGGAGCCGCCGCCGGTCGATCCGGACGCCGGCAAATCGCCGCTCGAGCGCGCGCTCGCTGGTGTCCGGCGCACGCTGGACGCGGACGACATTCCGGCGCGGCGCCGGGCCCTCGAGCAGCTCGCACACGCGCTCGCGGCCTACGACGGCGGCACGCTCACGGCAGAGGCGACAGCGCTCGCGTGGTCGGAGCCGCCGCCGACCGCCGAGACGGCGAAACCGCTCGTCGACGAGGTCGCGGGAATCATCGAGCTGGAGAGGAAACGTGTTGCGGTTCCGGCGTGAGGCGACGATCCCGGCCGCCGAGGGCGAGCTGTTGCGGGCGCCCTGGCGGCGCACCCTCGCAATTCGCATCGCGCTTGCCGCGGGCCTCGTCGTCCTGCTGTTCGTCTGCGTGCACGTCGCACGCGGGCTCGCCGCGCCACACGACAGCGTCTTTGCCGGCGGCCGCAGCGGCGTCGCCGTCGTCGATATCTCGCGCAGCGTCGGCCCGGGGAAGATGCCGACTGTTCTGCGGGCGCTCGAGCGTGTGGACGGCGCGGATCGACGCGTCGGTCTCGTGCTCTTCTCCGACATCGGCTACGAGCTGCTGCCGCCCGGTTCGCCCGGAACCGAGCTGCACGGAGTCGAACGGTTCCTGACGCCGGTGCCCGGCAAGCGGAACGCGGCCGGCGGGAAGGTGTACCTCGACAACCCGTGGGACGAGACGTTTCGCGGCGGCACGCGGGTGTCGGTCGGACTTCGCGCCGGGCTGGATGCGCTGGAGCGTGCCGGGGTCGAGAACGGATCGCTCCTCTTGATCAGCGACCTTGCGACCGAGCCGAACGACTACGACGACGTCGCAGACATGGCGAGCGAGCTTCGGCATCGGCACGTCAGCGTGAAGATCGTGCCGATCTTCCCGAAGCCGGGTGACCTCGTCTTGTTCCAGCGCGCGTTCGGCCGGCAGGCGTTCCTCTCTGCGGACACTCCCAGCGAAAGCGCGCAAGAGCGGACGAGCGCATTCCTCGACGCGCCGCTGCCGTGGGTCTTGATCGGTGTCGCGGCGGCGCTGCTCGCGCTGCTCGGCGCGAACGAGCTGCTGTGTGGACGTCTCACCTTCGCCGGACCGGAGTCGACATGAGCCGACGCAATCTGATGATCGGCGGTGCGGCGCTGCTCGTCATTGCAGCGGCCTTTGCGCTCCTGCTCGCGGTCGACGCACACCGGCTCGACTCGCGCTTCCAAGCCGACGACCTCGCCTACCGCACGCGGCCCGGAGTCCGCGACCTGTGGCGGCCGCGGCAGATCCTGCCGGGTGACGTGGCGCGGCACGTGCTCGGCCTCGAGGACGACACCGCGTTCCGCGAAGCGATCCTGTCGTTCAAGCGAATCGCACCCGAGCCGAGCTCGTCTGCATACGCCGTGCCGACCGCATTGGCGCGCAAGCGCGGGTCGGCGCAGGGGCTCCTCTCGCGGGCAGCTGACGAGACGAGTGGTCCGGAGCGGAGCCAGCTCCTGAACGCGGTCGGAATCATGCACCTCGTCTCCATCGGTCCTCCGGGAACGCGGCAGCGTCAGGTCGTGCTTCCGCGCGCGATCGACGCGTTCCGGCAAGCGCTCGAAGCCGACCCGACTTCGGCCGAGGCCGCGACGAACCTCGAGATCGCGCTTCGCTTGCTCCAGAAAGATCAGGCCGGAGGCGCGACCCAGAATGCGACCGGCGGCGGCGCAGCGCGCGGTCGTCGGGTGGGCAGCGGCTACTGATGCAGCTCGTCCTCCTCAGTCCGCTCGGACTGCTGGTCGCGCTCGTCGGCGCGCTGCCGCTGCTCGCGCTCGCACGACTCGAGCGGCGCGCGGCTGTGGTGCGCAGGACGCTCCGGCTCGGGGATCCACGGCGGCGCGGCCGGATCACGGTCGCCGTCGCGCTCGCGGCCGTCGCCGTGCTGCTCGGTCTCGCCGCGGCGCAACCGGTGATTGCGCGTGCGAACGAGACGACGGTTCGCCAGGACGCGGAGATGCTGTTCGTGTTCGACACCTCGCGCTCGATGCAAGCGGCGCTCAAGCCCGGCGCGCCGACGCGATTCGACCGCGCGAAGCGCGCCGCGCTGCTGATCCGCTCGCGACTGTCCGACGTTCCTGCCGGCGCTGCGTCGATGACGCAGCGCGTGCTCCCGTACATGTTCCCGAGCTCGAACGTGAACCTGTTTGCGCAGACGCTTCGACAGTCCGTCCGCATCCTCGACCCGCCGCCGATCGAGGAGCGACGAATCCGGGGCGTCGTCACGACACTCGATGCGCTCGCGTCGGTGCCGACGAAGAACTTCTTCACGCCGGGCGTGACACGGCGCGTCTTGGTCGTGCTCAGCGACTTCGAGACTCTTCCGTTTGCGCAGAACACCGTTGCTGCCACGTTTCGCCGCCAGCGCGACGTCCAGCCGATCTACCTCCGGTTCTGGGATTCGCGCGAGCGCGTCTTCCTGAAGAACGGCAAGTCGGCCGGTTACGTCCCCGACTCGACGAGCGCTCGGTCGGTGCAGACGCTCGCGAACATCACCGGCGGCCAGGCCTTCGACGAGCACCAGCTCGGCGACGCGATCGACGCGGCGCGAGCAGACATCGGCAACGGGCCGGCGCGCGGCGAGACCTTCGAGCGAACGCGGAGGCCGCTGGCAGCCTGGTTCGCGGCGGCGGCGCTCGCACCGCTCGCGTTGCTCCTGTTCCGCCGGAACCTCTAGCCGGAATCGTTTAGCGTCTCGCTCGACATGGGCTACACGCTCGTCCATCGCGAGGATCCGTCGGTGGAGACCGTCCGCGGCGCGTTCAAGAAGATCCGCCGCGCGATCGGGACGACCGCGTTCGGCGTCAACGAGATCACGCTTCCGCCCGGCCTCTCCGGACTCGAGCACGACGAGGTCAACACCGGCCACGAAGAGGTCTATGCAATCGTCGACGGCGGCGGGACGATGACGATCGACGGCGAGGACGTCGTCGTGAAGACCGGCGACTATCTCCGGGTCGACGCAGACGCGACGCGGCAGATCACCGCAGGCGAGGACGGCGTTCGCTTCATCGTCGTCGGCGCGAAGCCGCAGCCCGAGTACGACGGGCGCGAGACGCTCTAGAGCTCAGCCCGCGAGCTCTCGGAGCCGGTCCGCGTGGATCGGCTCGCGCGCTCGGATCAGCTCGGTGGCGGCGTCGGTCTTCCCCCAGACATCCCAGAGGAGAAAGCCGCGGGGGCGCGCGTCGTCGTCGGTGTAGGCGATGACGCCTTTCCGATTCGGCTCGACCCACTCCTCGAGCGTCGCGAGGCGCGGGTCCGTGTCGCCGACGGCCTCGTAGCCGAGGTCGAAGAGGTCGGAGTAGAAGAACGGCAGGTGCTCGTACGGCTCGTTTGCGCCGGCCATGTTCGCCCCGACGTGACGGCCGTGACTGTTCGCTTGGTTCTCGTGCTCGATGCGTCGCGTCTCGCCGAGCGCTGCGACCGGGAAGCGTGCGACGTCGCCGGCTGCGAAGACGTCGTCGCGACCGATCACGCGACCGTACGCGTCGACCGCGATCCCGTCCGACACCTCGAGGCCGGCGTCGGCTGCGAGCTGGTCGTTCGCGACGATGCCGAGCCCCGCGACGACGCCGACGCTCTCGAGCGTCTGGCCCGACGTCAGCGTGACGCCGAAACCATCGCCCTCCTTCGACACGCTCTCGACTCCCTCGCCCGTCAGAACCTCGACGCCTCGCTCGCGGTAGTAGTCGGTCACGAACGCAGAGAGCCCCGCTGGAAAGATGCGCGCGTTCATCCCCGCCTCCGGAAAGACCATCGTCACGCGAGCGCCGTTCGACGTGAGCGCGGCCGCGAGCTCGGAGCCGATGAAGCCGCCGCCGATCACGACCACGTGCGCTCCTTCGCCCGCGAGCTCGCGGAGCCGGCGGTAGTCGTCGAGGGTGCGGAAGTAGATGACGTCGTCGGGGGCATCGCGCAGCTTGCGAGGCGTGCCGCCGGTCGCGAGCAGCAGTCGCTCGTAGGAATAGGTCTCGCCAGTGTCGTCGGTCGCCGTGTGCGCGTCGAGGTCGAGCGAAGTGATCGTGCGCCCGAGGTGAAGGTCGACGCCATGCTCTTCGGTGTTGCGCCAGATCGTCGACTCTTCCTTGCCGCTCCACAACCCCTTCGAGAGCGGCGGTCGCGCGTACGGCGGGTGCGACTCCGAGGACACGAGCCCGATCGAGCTTTCGGCCTCATGGTCACGGATGCCGCGGCACGCGGCGGCGGCTGTCATGCCTCCTCCGACGATCAGATGTCGGTAGCTGAGCATCCCGGGATACTACGGCTGCCGGTTCGCCGCGGATCGTTTGCGCCTTGACGATGCGCGCGCGAGCCGTTAGACCCGAGGCGTGGCCGACTTCGAGACGATCCTCTATTCCGTCGAGGGCCCGGTCGCGACGATCACGCTCAACCGGCCGGAGCGCCTGAACACGATCGTTCCGCCGATGCCGGACGAGGTCGAGGACGCGGTCGCGCGTGCCGTGCGAGACCGCGACGTTCGCGTGATAATCGTGCGCGGCGCGGGCCGCGCATTCTGTGCGGGCTACGACTTCGGCGGCGGGTTCAAGCATTGGTCGGAAGCGATCGAGACGGACGGTGCGTGGGATCCGGGCAAGGATTTCGTCTTCGCGACGTCGGACGTCCTCTCTCCGACGCAGAAGCTTCTGAGCATCTGGCGCGCGCCGAAGCCGGTGATCGCGCAGGTGCACGGCTATTGCGTGGGCGGCGGCAGCGACTTCGCGCTTTCCGCGGATCTCGTCGTCGTGAGCGACGACGCCGTGATCGGCACGCCGTACAGCAGGATCTGGGGCGCCTACCTCTCCGGCATGTGGATCTACCGGCTCGGTCTGACGAAGGCGAAGGAGCACGCGCTCACCGGCAAGCCGCTGTCGGGCAGCGAAGCGGCCGAGGCTGGCCTCGTCAACCGCTCGGTGCCGTTCGCAGAGCTCGAGGAGACCGTGGCGCGGCTCGCGGCCGAAGTCGCGAGCATCCCTTCGTCACAGCTCGCGGCGATGAAGCTCGTCGTCAACCACGCGTACGAGCTGATGGGCCTTGCGTCGACGCAGACCCTCGGCCCGATCCTCGACGGCCTGATGAGGAACACGCCGGAGGCTCTCCGGTTCGTCGAGCGAGCCGAGAGCGAAGGCGTGCGCGCAGTCATTACCGAGCGTGACAGCCGCTTCGGCGACTACAGCACCGCACCGCCCGAGCACCGGCCGGATCCGTCGCACGTGATCGAGCCGTAGCCGGAGTTGCCGCGGCCTCGCCGCTGCGATTGAATGCGCAGGCCGCCATACGAGGTTCGCGCACCTGCGACCCGAAACTGACGCACTCGCCATACGAGGTGTAGGTCACGAGCACGCTGACCCTCGCCGAGACCGCTCGGGGCGACGCGGCTCGTCGAGCCGTCCAGATGGACTAGGACCCTGTCGGCCGGCTGTAGGCCGGCTGAACGCGCCGCGTCTGGGCATTTTCACGCCGACCGGTGGTTTCAGCCCGACCTTGGTCCGACGCCCGCCGCTCGCACGAAAACGGATACTCCGATCGATGACGGTACGCGTCCACGTGAGGCCTGCTCAGCTGCTCGACGTGCTGGTCACAGACCTCGTGGCGCACGACTGCCTCGCGCACCGCACCGGCGCACACGAGTGCACGGTCTTGCACATCCCTGCGCTCGATCAGACAGAGGCGTACCGCGAGATTCGCTTCTTCGTCCACGCTTGGCGCGCCCTGCACCCCGGCGCGGACGTCACCGTCATGCTTGGCGCTCCGTAGCTACGACGCCGACGCGGAGGTATCGAGCATCGGGTTCGTGACAAGGCCGTTCGCGTACGCGAAGCGGACGGCCTCGGTACGGTTCGCCACGCCGAGCTTGCGATAGATGTTCGTCAGATGGAACTTCACCGTTTGTTCGGCCAGCCAGAGCTCGCGCGCGATCTGCTTGTTCGAATGCCCGGCGCCGAGAGCTTTGACGATTGTGATCTCGCGCTCGGTGAGGCCGAGCTCCTTCGCAAGGTCTGCGTCGGGCGTGGCCGACAGCCCGGTCAGCCCCTGGATCACGGTCCCGTTGAACGCCTGCCTGATCGCCGACGCCAGATCGATCGGATCGATCGTCTTGAGGACAAAGGCGGTCGCGCCGCGCTGCAACGCTGCTTCGACAATGGAAGGGTCTTCGACCGCCGAAAGCATCACGACCTTCGTCTGCGGATGACGTTGACGAATGAGCTCGAGACACCGAAGGCCATCCATTCCGGGCATCCGGACGTCGAGCAAGACGACGTCGGGTTCGGTTTGGTGCACGAGCGGAAGCACGCGAGTTCCTGAATCCGTTTCGCCGACGATTTCGATGTCGCCTGCCAGCCCGAGCGCTGTCCGGACAGCCGTCAGCATCAATCGATGGTCGTCAGCGATCAAGACCTTGAGCCGCATGACCCCTTCCTCCGTCTTTCCCTCGCAGGTAGCCGCTCCGTACGAAGGTGGCATCACCATGGCATCTCAGGCCGCCGGATTTCTTCGGACGAACGGCCAGTGTTCATAACACCTCAGGGCGGTACATCCGTCTAGGACATGGACGTACGGCTCGTCCTGTCGGGACGGCATAGACACCGGCCCACACGCGTGCCATGTTCTAAGCGTGGATCCCGCAGACGGCACCGGCCTGTTCGCTACGCGCGCGAGCCGCACGCCGCTTCCGATCGAAGCAGAGCTCGTTCTGCTCGGTGCCTGCCTGATGGCAGTCGGCGTGCTCGGTCCGTGGCTCGTCGGTTCGTACCTGAGCAGCCGCGGAATCGAGATGGGCGGCGGTGATGGTGCATTCGTGTTGTTGGTCGCCTCGGTATCAACACTGGCGCTCTTCAATCCCCTACGGACACGCCTCGTGCCGACGGGCCTGTGCATCTCGGTTTTGGGGGCCGTCGCATTGGGCGTCTGCCTCGTCCACCAGAAGGAGCTGTCGAGGGACGGTGTCCCGATCGGCTGGGGGCTCTACCTCGCGATCGCCGGATCCGGTGTCCTCGTGCTTGCGGGCCTCCGGATCGCATTAGCGCGAAACCGCGCCCGTTAGCGGCGAAGCGAAACCACCACGAACTCGTCGTCGGCGTAGCGGTACGTCACGCGCTTGCCGAAGGTTCGGAGTGCCGCCAATGGCCGCGCGTCGGCGAAGCGCGAGAGGACTACCACGTCGTAGTGCTCGAGCTTCTGTCGCAACCCCACGCCCGTTGCTCGAAAGATGAGCATCTGGCGGAGGGTCGCCTGGTCGAGGAGTTCGTAACGGACGTCGTAGGCGATTCGTCCGGCGAGGTCGGGATGCGTCCAGAGCAGCCAGTCCGCGCTCGCGACCGTCGCGAATACTCTCGCATTTGGGTTCTGCGCCGCTACCCCAGCAACCGCGTCCGCGGCAGGTTCGGGGTAGCGCGACACATACCAGCCCTCGCTGTGGCTGAAGGTCGCCGCCGCGAGCGCGATCACACCGATCGTCGCGACGAGTGCGACGATCCGATCGAACCGCAGGTCACGCTCGCTCGTGCGCCACGAATGGCCGATCCCAGCGGGCAGCGTGATCAGGGCGAACAAGCTGAACCAAACCCAGTTGCGCATAGCGAGCAAAGCTGCCGCGAGCAGCATGAGCGCGGCGAGCTCGACGAAAGGTGAGTAGTCCGTGCGTGCGCGACCGAAGTGCCAGAGCATGAGACCCGCAAGCGCGAACAGCGGCAACGAAACGATCGAGAGCGTCGTCGGCTGCCATTGCGCCAAGTAGCGACCAAAGCCCGGCTGGAACAGTGTGTGCGCGTAGTAGTGCCGTAGTGCGAGTGTGTACGGAGACGCGAACAACGAGCCGACGGAAGCGGCTGCAAGGAGCAAGGGAAGCGGTGTCAGCGAGCGCTTCCGCGCGTCGCGAGCGATGTCGATGGCTGCACGAAGGACCACCAACGCGACGCCGAGCACCACCGACCCATGCAGGTTCGCCCACAGCACGAGCAGACCGATGACGAGCGCCGCGCGTCGCCACGTCAGACCGCGTGGCGACGACAAGATCGCAGCGACCGCTACGAAGAGGAGATACGCGAAGGCTTCGGGCCGCACTTGCAACGACGCGAGTGCGATCGACGGTAGTGCGAGTCCGGCCACGGCTGCGACTGATCGCGCCGATGCTCCGCGCCGGCGCGCGACGACGATCGCGCCCACGAAAGTGGCCGTGATCACGATTCCGTGGACGAGAATGACGAGGCGGAGGCCGCCACTTACGTCAAGCGCATAGAGCACCAGGTGTGCGAGCCACTGCTGGTCCGTCCACGTTTGCCCCAACGTCCACTGAGTCAGCGTGTCGTGCGATGGTAGGCCGCTTTTCGCGATCAGGCGGCCGACGACGAAGGCAAGCCAACTGTCGCTCTGGATCAGGCGGCTGGCTTGAGAGAGGACGAACGCAACGAAGATTCCCGCGACTGCCACAACCGGAGCCTCTCGGTCGAGCCAAGCCAGGGCGAGCCCACGACTCTGGCGTGACGTAGCGACGGGGATAGTCGCGCGGGTGTCGACGTGCTCGAGCTCCACGACTTGTCTCTATCAACGGGAATCGAGGGAGGCGCCAGCCATTCGGCCACCCGGTCCTCGACCTTCGTTCGACCGCGCGCTGAACTGTTCTCAGCGCAGGTATGGATCGAGTGCGCGGCGTACGTACAACATCAGCCACGCCGCGGTCATGAAGACGTAGATAAGCGCAGGCAGAACGACGACGAAGACCGTCGCCAGGCCGCCAAGGGGCACGCCGACGACTGGGATCGTGTACGGGATTCCAATGAGGACGGCGGTCGCGCCGATCAGCGCAATCGTTACGCCTCTGCCGCTGGACGGGTTGACCTGTGGAAAGCGCGCGACGACCCAAGCGGCGAGGAAAGCGGCGCTCGTTGCAAGAAGCAGCATGAAGCTGTGAATGGACACGGCTTGGGTATCGGGACGATACCCCCTTGGCTTGACACCAACCGTGTCGATCGGAGCATCGCCGCCTTACTAGCCGCCGCCGAGTGACCTCCCGATCGCGAGGACGGATGGACCGAGCACGACGATGAACATCGCCGGCAGGATCAGGAAGACGAGCGGGAAGAGCAATTTGATCGGCGCCTTCTGCGCTCGTTCTTCCGCAAGCTGGCGTCGCCGCTTACGCATGTCGACGGCGAGGTCGCGAAGAATTTTTCCGATCGAGACACCCATCGTCTCGCCTTGCAGGATCGCCTGGACAAACATCCGCAACGCCGGGCTGTCGGCACGGTGGACGAGGTTTCGGAGCGCCTCGTCGACAGTCAAACCCATGCTCTGCTCGCGAAGCGTCAGACGTAGCTCCTGACCGAGCGGCTCGCGCACGCGCTGAGCGCTGATTTGGAGTGCTGCGAGGAAGCCGACGCCCGCCTCCACTGTTGCAACCAGGAGATCGACGAGCTCCGGGACCTCGTAGTCGATCTTCTCCAGCCT
>JBKPRX010000157.1:0-20977 GCA_046734795.1 Actinomycetota bacterium | reverse complement strand
GGGCGGGATCGCGAGGTAGAAGACGCGGTTCCCGCCGAGGCCGAGCTCGTCGTCGAGACCCGAGAGCAGCTCGAGCAGCCGGTCCTCGCCGCCTTCGTCCGCGAAGTCGGTCGAGAGCCAGCGCATTCCGGCGGCGAGCGCTTGCCACACGTCGTCACGGAACGGATCGCGCGCATGGTCTTTGACGGCCTGCTCCATGTCGGAGCGGAACTGGTCGTCGGAGCCTTCGGTTCGCGCAACGCCGACGATCGCGATCTGCTCCGGCAGTAGCCGTCTGAACGCGAGCGAGTAGAGCGCCGGAAAGAGCTTCTTGTGCGTCAGGTCACCCGACGCACCGAAGATGACGATCGCGCACGGGTCGGGCGTGCGGCGAAGCAGCAGCCCCTCGAGCAGCGGGTTCTCGACCTGCGTCGGCTGTTCTTCGGTCGTCGCCATCAGTGCGACCGCGGATCTTCGCTTTGCGCCTCGGCTTTCTGCATCGCGCGGATCGCGTGACCGCCGAACTGGTTCCGCAACGCCGCCGCGACCTTCGCCGAGAACTTGATCTCGTCGCGCGAGGCGAAGCGTGCGAAGAGCGACGCGGCGATCACGGGCGCAGGCACGTTCTCGTTGATCGCCTCGCTGATCGTCCACCGTCCCTCGCCCGAGTCCTCGACGTAGGGCGCGATGTCGTCGAGGTTGCCGCCGTGCTGCTCGAAGGCCGTGTGTAGCAGCTCGAGGAGCCACGAGCGAACCACGGACCCGTAACGCCAGATGCCGGAGATCTCCGTCATGTCCAAGTCGTACTCGGAGTGCTCCATGATCTCGAAGCCTTCTGCATACGACTGCATCAAGCCGTACTCGATCCCGTTGTGCACCATCTTCACGAAGTGACCTGCACCTGACGCGCCGACGTGCGCGTAGCCGTTCTCCGGTGCGAGCGACGTGAAGATCGGCTCCAGGCGCGTCACGGGCTCGTCGTCGCCGCCGACCATCAGGCAGAAGCCGACCTCGAGCCCCCAGATGCCGCCCGAGACGCCCGCGTCGACGAAGTGGACGTCACGGTGCTGCGCCTCGACGTAACGCCGCTTCGAGTCGCGGAAGTTCGAGTTGCCGCCGTCGACGATCGTGTCGCCGCTCTCTGCAAGCTGCAGCACGTCGTGGAACGCCTTCTCCGTGATCTCTCCCGAAGGCACCATCAACCAGAACGCGCGCGGCGCGTCGAGTTGCGACTTCAGCTCCTCGAGCGACGCGGCGGTGCGCGACTCGACGTTCGGGTCGTACGTCTGGACGTCATGGCCGGCTTCGCGCAGTCGCTCCGTCATTCCGTTGCCCATGCGGCCGAGGCCGATCATCCCGAGTTGCATCAGAGGTCCTCCATGTGGACTCGTGCGACCCGCCGGCCGCGCTCCTGCAAGGACGCATAGTCACCCGCAGCCTGCGACGCGAGCAAACGCCGGAAGCCGAACTCGTGGCCCGGAATCTGCAGCTCCTCGCCGAGATCGTCGACGATCTGCAGGAACAAGCCCGTGTTCGGACCGCCCTTGTGCAGCTGCCCGGTGGAGTGCAGGTAGCGCGGCCCGTAGCCGTGCGTGACGACGAGGCCGCTTTGCCGCCGAAGCCGCGCGACCAGGTGGCCGAGCAGCAGATCGTTGTCCTCCGTCGGCGGGATGAACGCCTGGACGCACACGTAGTCGCCCTCACGCGCCTGCGACAAGAGCTCGTCGACCGACCCTTCCGGCTCGAGCGAGGGCTCTTCGCCGGTCGCGAGCACCTCGTTCGTCTTGTCCTTCGCAGCTTGGACGTCCGGCTGATCGAAGGGATTGATCTCGAGATACGCACCTGCGACTGCGACCGCGAACTCCCAGCGATAGAACTCGCCGCCGAGCGCGTACGGATCCGCAAGGAGAGCGGTGGCCGGCTGCCGATCGGGACCGTCCGCACTTTCGTCGGGCGCGGGAACGAGACCGCGGCCGCGCTTCCCGGTCGACTCTGCGATCAGCTGCTCCGCCCACAGCCCGAACCCGCCGGCGGCGTCGATGCAAACCTTGTCTCGACCCTCGCGCCAGCCCTCACCGAGCTCGCGACCGAACTGGAAGCCGGGATTGCCCTCGTCGCGTCGGCACGCGTCGAGCATTCGCTCCGCGTTCCCGAGCAGGCGTTCGAGGTCGACTCCCATCAGCGCCGCGGGAACGATCCCGAACGGCGACAGCGCCGAGTAGCGGCCGCCGATCGTCGGCTCGCCCGCGAACACGTGACGGAAGCCGCGCTCCTTCGCGAGCGCCTCGAGCTGCGAGCCGGGATCGGTGATCGCGACGAAGCAGGCGCCGCGCCCGCTCACGCGGTTCCAGAAGTAGTCGCAATGACACCGCGTCTCGAGCGTCGACCCCGACTTCGAGGAGACGAGGAACAGCGTGCGCTCGAGATCGATCCGTCCTTCGAGCTCGCGGATCGCGCTCGGATGCGTCGTGTCGAGCACGTGAAATGACTCCGACTCGAACGCGCGCCGCAGCACCTCCGGCGCGAGACTCGACCCGCCCATGCCGAGGAGCACGCACGCATCGAGGCCTTCCTCGGCGACGCCGTCGGCGAACTCGAGCAGCTCGGGCACGCGCTGATGCATGCGCTGCGGCTCGTCGAGCCAGCCGAGCCATTTCGCCTCGTCGCCGCCGGTCCAGACCGTCGGGTCGCGTTCCCAGATTCGGTCGATGAGCTCCCGGCGGTCAGTCGTCATCGCGCCGGCCGTTTCTCCTAGGCCGCGGCGAGCTCGCCGCGCTTGGAGCGCACGCCGTCGAGGAGCTCGGCGAAGGAGTCGGCGAACTTCTGCACGCCTTCCTCTTCGAGCGTCAGGACGACGTCGTCGTAGTCGACGCCGACGGCCGCGAGATCGTCGAAGAGGTTTCGCGCCTCGTCGATGCCTTGCTCCAGCGTGTCCGCGACGTTGCCGTGATCCTGGAACGCGGTGATGGTCTCCTCCGGCATCGTGTTCACCGTCTCGGGCCCGATCAGCTCTTCGACGTAGAGGACGTCGCGGTACTCCGGGTTCTTCGTCGAGGTGGACGCCCAGAGGCAACGTTGCTTCGTCGCGCCTTTGCCTTCGAGGAACTCCCAGCGTGGTCCGGAGAACGCCTCCTTGTAGTGCTGGTAGGCGAGCTTCGCGTTTGCGATCGCGAGCTTGCCGCGCAGTGCGAGCGCGTCCTTCGAGCCGATCGCTTCGAGTCGCTTGTCGGCTTCCGTGTCGACGCGCGAGACGAAGAAGCTCGCGACGCTGTGCACCTTTGCCGGATCGCCGCCACTCGCGACGAGCCGCTCGAGGCCGCGGATATACGCCTCGACGACCTCGCGGTAGCGCTGCAGCGAGAAGATCAGTGTCACGTTGATGTTCTTGCCGTCCGCGACCATGTCCTCGATCGCAGCGACGCCGGGCCGCGTCGCGGGGATCTTCACGTAGAGGTTCGGCCGATCGATCCACGCGTGCAGTCGCTGCGCCTCTTCGTAGGTCGCCTCGACGTCGTACGCGAGCGTCGGATCGACCTCCCACGACACGTAGCCGTCGAGCCCTTCGGTCTTCTCCGAGACCGAGCCGAGCAGATCGCAGGCTGCCGCGATGTCCTTGGACGCGAGCGCGTAGAAGACTTCCTTCGGATCGCTCTCGTCGGTGAGCTCTTTCAGCTGCTCGTCGTATGCGTTTCCTTGCGAGATCGCCTTCTGGAAGATCGTCGGGTTCGACGTGATGCCGACGACGGCGTCTTCTTTCATCATCCGCGCGAGCTCGCCCGATTCGAGCAGGTCGCGCGAGAGGTAGTCGATCCAGACGCTGACGCCGTGTTCGCTCAGCTCGTGCAGTTTCGATTTAGCCATGCTGCAACTCCCGTTCCATCGCTTCGACTTTCTCCAACCTCTTGACATAACGCTCGCCGCCGTCGAATCGTGCCCCGCAGAAGGCGCGCACGAGCTCGGCGGCGAGGCTCGGACCGATGACCTCGGAACCGAGGCAGAGCACGTTCATGTCGTCATGCTCTACGCCCTGGTGCGCGGAGTAGATGTCGTGACAGATCGCGGCGCGGATCCCGCGCAGCTTGCAGGCCGCAACCGAAGCCCCGACGCCCGAGCCGCAGACGAGCACGCCGCGTTCTGCGTCACCGCTTTGGATCGCCTCGCCGACCTCGCGCGCCTTGTCCGGATAGTCGATTCGCTGCACGTCGGTGTCGGTGCCGAGGTCGAGGGTCTCGTGGCCCAGCTGGGCGAGCACGGCGAGGACGGTCTCGCGGAGATGCACGCCGCGATGGTCGAAGGCGACCGCGATCTTCATGCCGCACGCTCGCTCGCCAGGATCCGCATCTCGACGCGCACGATCTTGCCGTCGCGGAACTCGAAGATCGTCTCCAGCGGACGCACGTAAGCCTCCTCGCCGGTTTCCTTCCAGCGGTACACCTGACGTGCGAGGTGCCGTACGCCGACCTCGCTCGGCTCGAAGTCGCAGTCCTCGGTCGAGACGATCAGATGGTCGAAGCCGTCGCCGGAGTAGTAGCGCTTCACGTCGTCGATTCCCCGCAGGAGCTTCCCTTTCGGCGTGACGACACAGACGTCGTCGGCGAGCAACTCGTCGAGCGCGGCGAGGTTCTTAGACTCCATCGCCTCGGCGTACGCCCGCGCGAGGTCGACCGTCACGAGGAGACTCGCTCGCGGAGCGCGACGGCGCGGCTGACGACGTTGTCGACCGTGTAGCCGAGCCGCTCGAGCACGGTCGTGCCGGGCGCCGACGCGCCGAAGCGGTTCAGCGCGACCGAGTCGCCCTCTTCGCCGACCCAGCGCTCCCACCCGAGCGCAACCCCCGCCTCGACGGACAGCCGCGCCTTCACGTCCGGCGGCAGCACCTCGTCGCGGTAGTCCGTCGGCTGCAGCTCGAAAAGCTCCCAGCACGGCATCGAGACGACGCGCGCGTGCACGCCCTGCTCTTCGAGCTTCTGCGCCGCGCCGAGTGCGACCGCGACCTCCGAGCCGCTTGCGAGGAGCAAGAGATCCGGCGAGCCGTTTGCGTCCTCGGATTCCCAGAGGACGTACGCGCCGCGCTCGACGCCTTCCGCGCCTGCGACCGTCGACCGGTCGAACGTCGGCACCTTCTGCCGTGTCAACGCGAGCGCAACCGGCCCGCCCTCGCGCGCAAGCGCGACCTTCCACGCGTACACCGTCTCGTTCGCATCGGCAGGCCGCACGAACCAGAGATTCGGGATCGCGCGCAACGCCGCGTAGTGCTCGACCGGCTGATGCGTCGGCCCGTCTTCGCCGAGGCCGATCGAGTCGTGCGTCCAGACCCACACGACCGGAAGCTCCGAGAGCGCCGACAGTCGAACGGGCGGACGCATGTAGTCGGAGAAGACGAGGAATGTCGAGCCGTAGGGCTTGAGGATTCCGCCGTGGAGCGCAAGTCCGTTGACGATCGAGCCCATCACGTGCTCGCGGATGCCGAACGCGATGTTGCGCCCCGAGTGAGTCGCGGAGAAGAGGCCGCCGCCTTTGAACTCCGTCTTCGTCGACTCGACGAGGTCGGCCGCACCGCCGAGCATCGTCGGCGTGAAGTGCTTGAAAGCCTCCATCACCTTCGCGCCCGCGTCACGCGTGGCGACGTCCTCGCCGGCCGGAAACTCCGGCAGCGCCTCGACCCAGCCCGGCTTCGGACGGCCCGAGTGCGCTTGATCCCATTCCTCGCGAAGACCGGGGAAGGTCGCTGCCCATTGCTCGAAGCGATCGCGCCACGCTTGCTCGACCTCGGTCCCGCGCTCGGCGCGGTTCATGTGCTCGTAGACTTCGGGCGGCACGACGAACTTCGCATCGGGATCCCAGCCGAGCGCCTCCTTCGTCGCGCGTACTTCCTCCTCGCCGAGTGGCGCGCCGTGCGCCTTCGCGGTGTCGACTGCGCGCGGTGCGCCGAAAGCGATGTGGCTGCGGATCACGATCATCGACGGACGCTCGAGCTCGGCCTGCGCGTTCGCGATCGCCGCGCGCAACCCGTCGAGGTCGTTCGCGTCGTCGACGTGCTGAACGTGCCAGCCCTGCGCCTCGAAGCGTGCGGCCTTGTCCTCCTCGGAGAA
The DNA here is from genome assembly GCA_046734795.1 of Actinomycetota bacterium. GTDB lineage: Bacteria > Actinomycetota > Thermoleophilia > Gaiellales > Gaiellaceae > JBKPRX01. The sequence continues at coordinate 14,906 of JBKPRX010000157.1, read as the reverse complement.
CGAGATTGCAGTCGTCCCGTCGATCGTGATGTGGTTGTCGTCGTAGAAGTAGACGAGCTTGCCGAGCGCGAGCTGGCCCGCGACCGAGCCCGCCTCGGCCGAGACGCCCTCCATCAGGTCGCCGTCGGAGCAGATCACGTAGACGCGGTGGTCGACGATCTCGTGGTGCGGACGGTTGAACTTGTCGGCGAGAAAACGTTCCGCGATTCCGAAGCCGACGCTGTTCGCGAACCCCTGGCCGAGCGGCCCCGTCGTCGCCTCGACGCCCGGCGTGTGGTGAACCTCCGGGTGACCCGGAGTCGCGGACTGCCACTGCCGGAAGCGCTTCAGCTCCTCGAGCGAGAGGTTGTAGCCCGAGAGGTGCAGCGCGGTGTATTGGAGGATGCACGCATGCCCGGCGGAGAGGACGAACCGATCGCGGTTCGGCCAGTGCGGATTCGTCGGGTTGTGCTGCATGACCTCCGAGTAGAGGAGGTACGCGAGCGGCGCGAGCGCCATCGCCGTGCCCGGGTGGCCGGCGTTCGCCTGCTGCACCGCATCCATCGAAAGGGTGCGGATGGTGTCGATCGAGAGCTGCTCGATGTCGCGATTCGTCACGTCCACTCCCTCGTTGCGTCGTAGAGGCGCCGCTGCCGGTCTCGAGCCGAACGATATGTCTCTGCCCTGTCACCGCGCGGACGCAACACGGGGCCGAGCGGAGCCGGCGGGGCTTCGATGCCGAGCCGCTCCAACGCGAGCACGGCAGCACCACGGAGCGACGCTTCCTCGACTCCGGACGCGACAACTGAACGGCCGAGCGCGTCGGCGACGATCTGGAGCCAGTCCGGGTCTGCGAGGAGTGCGCCGCCGCTTGCGACGACGTCCTCGAGCTCCGGCAGGAGATCTGCGATCTCCGCGAGACGAAACGCGACGCCCTCGAGAGCGGCCTGGCGAATGTCGAGCGGCGTCGTCTCGAACGTCAGCCCGGCCAGCACACCCGCGCGGTTCGGGTCCCAGCCGGTCGAGCGCTCGCCGCCGAGGAACGTCAGGAACGTGAGGCCGTGGGAGTCCGGGTCACGGTCGGCGAGCGAGCCTTCCGCATCCGCGAGCGTTCGCTCGAGCCACTTGTGGAGGTTGCCGCCGTCGGAGAGCGCGCCGCCTTCGAGCACGCGATGCTCGTCCACGCGGTAAAGAAAGAGCCCCGGCCGCGGCAACGGCTGATCCGTCTCGTAGATCACTCGCAGCGCCGCCGAGGTTCCGACCATGACCGCGGCGCGCTCGCGCCCGACGCAGCCGGAGCCGACGTTCGAGCACGCGCCGTCGAGCCAGGTTGGGAAGCGACCGTCGACCGGCTCGTCCGAGACGTGCGGCAGTTGCTCTGTGCGAAGGCCGAGAACCTCCAGAAGCTCTGCGTCCCACACTCGGTCGCTGAGACTGAGGAGCCCGGTCGCTGACGCGCTTGACAGACTCATGCGCGGCTCGGCGTCCCACATTCGAAGCGCGAGGTACTCCGCGAAGGAAACGAAGCGCGCTGCGTCCCGTGCGACCTCGGGCTCGGCGTCGCGAAGCCACGCGAGCTTCGCGGGCCAGTAGCTCGAGTGCAGCGCGCAGCCCGTGCGCGCATGGAGCGCGGTTGCGTCGAGCCGTCGCGTCAACAGCTCAGCGGTGTCGGCCGAGCGTGTGTCGCGCCAGCCGAGGATCGGCGTCAGCGGTCTGCCGTTCGCGTCGAGCGCCAGCAGGCTGTGGCCAAAGCACGAGCTGCCGATCGCGTCGGCGTTCTGCGCGCGATCGCCGAGCGTCTCTCGCACAAGCCGAACCGCCTCGTCCGGATCGCGGCCGTCGTATTTCTCTTGCGCGAGCTCGTCGAGCGGCTCGAGCGCCTCGTCGAACGTCTGCGCGCGTACCGACGACGTGCCGATGTCGATCGCGAGGACGCGCGTCATGCGACGACCTCCAGCGCTTCGGCGACCCACGCCCGCGCGGTTGCGACGTCGAGCTCGTCCGGCACGAGCGCGAGCGTCTCGGCGATCAGCTCGTACATCGTGCGGACCGCGGCGCGCGGGTCGGGCACCGTCAGCGCTTCCTCGAGGCGCTCGGCAAGTCGCGGCGGCTTGAGCGTGAGCGGCTCGACCCGCGAGGCAAATCGTTTCGGCGTCGGCTGCCACACGTGATTGACGGCGAAGACGATCCGCACGACGCGCTGCGCGTCGTCGACGAGCCGCTCGACGAGCGTCAGCCGCTCGCCGGGTCGCATCACTGTCAGCAATCCCTCGGGCTGGTAGCCGCGCCACATGCTCGTCGCTTCCTCCACGATCGCGCGCGGCAAGTCGCGGGGGTAGTCGCGCAGGAGCTTCTGCCACTCCTCGAGCAGGCCGACGGTGCGAAACGACGCGCCGTGGACGAGGGCGTCGGCCGTGGCAAGACGACCGTCGGTGATCTCGCCTGCGCGGATCGCGCGCACGCGCTCGTCGACGCGCGCGCGTGTCCACCAGACGAGCTCGACGCCGTTGCCGTCCACGACGCCGCCGATATGGACCGCGTCGGGAAGGCGGACCCATGTATCGACGCGTTCGAGGCCCGCCGCCCGTGCGTGCGCAAGGCACTTCTCGTACTTCGGAACCTGGTCCGAGACGAGCAGCATCTCGACATCGGAGAGCTCGTCCGCGACACCGCGCGACACGGAGCCCGTGAGCACGATCTCGGCGACGACCGAGGGCAGCGCGTCGGCAACCCGCTGCGCCAGCGCGCGCAGCTCCGCCGTCCTATCCACTCAGGGGCGGGTGTATGTGCCGCCGAGCGCACGCTGAACAGCGCGTAGGAGCGGCACGAAGTCCTCGGTCTTCTCGAAGAAGTCGAGCGCGCCAGCCTCGAGCGCCCGCTCGCGGTAGAGCTGCGGGTCGGCCGCGGAGAAGACGATGACGGGCCGCTTCTCGCCGTCCGAGTGCGTGCGGAGCGTCTCGAGGACGAGGAAGGAATCGCCGGTCGGCAAGCCGAGGTCGAGCAACACGAGGTCGATTTCCTCGGCCTTCGCCTCGCGCAACGCGGCCTCGCCGTCCGAGGCGTAGATGATGTCGTGGCCGAGCGCGCCGAGCCGGCTGCCGAGCGCGGCACGCGCGGTCCGATCGTCATCGACGACAAGCACTCTCGCCATCCGCCTCTACCTTAAGTGTATGGCCGTCCTGATTGGCGCCAACCTCCGCAAGGAGATCGCGGGAAACGTCCTCTTCGACGGCGTCTCGCTGAAGGTCGAGCGCCGCGCCCGCGTTGCCCTCGCCGGAGCCAACGGTGCGGGCAAGACGACCTTGCTTCGGATCCTCGCCGGCCAGACGGAGCTGCACGGCGGCGAGCTCGTGCTCGAGAAGGGCGCTCGGGTCGCGCTCCACGACCAGCGGCCGCCGCTCGAACGGGACCTCACGCTGCGCGAGTATGTGCTCGCAGGCGCGGCCGACCTCGTCGCGACCGAGCGCGAGCTTCGGCGGCTCGAGGAGGCGATGGCGAGCGGCGCGCACGACGCCGCGACGCTGCGCGACTACGCGGCCGCGCAAGCGCGCCTCGAACACGCAGGCGGCTATGCCTGGCGCGAGCGTGCGAACGCGGTCGTCCGCGGGCTCGGCTTTGCGGACGTCGACCTCGACCGGGCGCTTCGGACGTTCTCGGGCGGCGAGCTGACGCGCGCCTCGCTCGCGCGTGCGCTCGCAGGCGATCCGGATTTGCTGTTGCTCGACGAGCCGACGAATCACCTCGACGTCGCGAGCCTCGAGTGGCTCGAGGAAGAGCTTGAGTCGCTCGATGCCGGTGTCGTCCTCGTCGCACACGATCGGTGGTTCCTCGAAGCCGTCACGAACGCCGTGCTCGAGCTGGACGGCGGCCGCTCCGTGTTCTTCGCAGGTCCATGGCATGCCTGGCGGCTCGAGAAGGCAGCACGCACGCTCGCCGCGCAAAAGGAGGTCGCCCGAACGCAGGCCGACATCGCGCGGCTCGAGCGCTTCGTCGAGCGATTCCGCTACAAGAAGTCGAAGGCCAAGCAGGCGCAGGCGAAGCTCACGGAAATTGCGCGCCTGCAGCAACGCCGCGGTTCAGCCGCGAGCGAGCTCGAGCAGCTCACGCGCAAGCGCCGCACGCTCGGGTTCGAGTTCCTGAAGCCGGCGCGGAGCGGCCGCGTCGTCGTCGAGGCGAGCGATCTTCGTCTCGAGATCGGCGACCGCGTCCTGCTCGAGGATGGTGAGCTCGCACTCGAACGAGGCGAGCACGTCGCGCTCGTCGGCCCGAACGGCGCGGGCAAGACGACGCTACTCGAGACGTTGCTCGACCGGCGAGGTGCTGCTGCCGGAACGATCCGGCTCGGTCACGGAGTCGAGGCGGCGTACTTCTCGCAGCACGAGGTCGAGCTCGACGAGCGCGGCAGCGTCCTTCAATGCGCGCAAGGCGCGACCGGCCTGTCGCGTCCCGACGCGCAGTCGCTCCTCGGCCGGTTCCTCTTCTCGGGCTGGGAATCCCACGAAAAGCCGGTGGCGGTGCTCTCCGGGGGTGAGCGCCGCCGGCTCGCACTCGCGCTGACGGTCGCTTCCGGAGCGAACTTCCTCGTCCTCGACGAGCCGACGAACCATCTCGACCTGGAGAGCCGCGAGGCGCTCGAGGGCGCACTCGACGCGTTCCCCGGGACGGTGTTGCTCGTCTCGCACGACCGCGCTCTCGTCGACGCCGTGGCTGAGCGCACTGTCGCGATCGAGAGCGGGACGCTCCGCTCGTACGACGGCGGCTGGGCCGACTACGTGCGTGTCCGCGACGCGCGCGCCGCACCGGAGCCCACCCCTCCTGCGAAGCCGACGAAGGCGCCGAAGCCGCGAAAGACGCCTGCGCCGAAGCAACGACCGACCGAGCTCGAGCGGTTGGAGGTGGAGATCGCGCGCCGCGAGCAAGAGGTGGCCGCGCTCGAGGCGAAGCTCGCCGAGGACTGGTCCGACGTCGAGACGCTGGCCGCGCACAAGCGCGCGCGCGAAGCGTTGCAGGGCGCGCTCGAGCGTTGGGAGGTTCTGTTCGCCCAGGCGCAGGCGACGCCCTAGCTGCGCGTGAGCACCTCGGGATTGACGACGTTCGTCGGCGTGCCGTTTGCGTAGGCGACGATCTGGTCGAAGACGTCGGCGAACTGGAGCTCGTACTCGTCGCGCGTGACGTAGCCGATGTGCGGCGTGGCGACGACGTTGTCCATCGTCACTAGCGGATCGCTCGTGTCGACGAGCGGCTCTTCGTCGTAGACGTCGACCGCCGCCATCCCAGGGCGGCCTGCGCGTAGCGCAGCGACGAGCGCGCCCGGTGCGACGAGCCCGGCGCGGCTCGTGTTCACGAAGAGCGCCGTCGGCTTCATCCGTGCGAGGTCGTCGCCGGTGACGATGCCGCGCGTTTCGTCGACGAGGCGCAAATGCAGCGAGAGCACATCGGCTGCCTCGAAGAACGCGGCCTTGTCGGGCGCGGCCGCGTGGCCGTCGGCGCGTGCTCGCTTCATCGACGCGTCGCGCGACCAGACGAGGACGTTCATCCCGAACGCGCGCCCGTAACCCGCAACGACGCTGCCGATCCGGCCGTAGCCGTGGATCCCGAGCGTCTTGCCGCGAAGCGTGTCCCCGACGCCGGCCTGCCAGCTTCCGGCACGGAGCGAAGAGACCTGTTGTGGGATCTGCCGCATCGCGGCGAGCACCAGTGCCCACGTCAGCTCTGCGGCCGCGTACGAAGGCGTGCCGGCGTGAAGATTCGAGGAGACGACGATCCCGAGCCGTGTGCACGCGTCGACATCGATGTGCGGATAGGCGCTTCGCTGGCTGATCAGCCGCAAGTTCGGCAAGCGTTCAAGGAGCGGCGCACGAATCGCGGTGCGTTCACGGATCAGAACGAGAGCCTCTGCGTCGCGGAGTCGCTCGGCAAGCACGTCGACGTCCTCGACGTGATCGGTCCACACCGTGACCTCGTGCCCAGCGAGCTTTTCAAAGCAGCGAAGCGTGCGCAGCGTGTCGCGGTAGTCGTCGAGGATCGCGATCTTCACGCGCCGCACCGCGTCGTCGGACCGCCGGTCATTGCCGCGTCCAATGTACTGCGCGCGTCTTCACGTCAGCTCCAGAACGCATCGAACGCCGCGACGTCGACCGGGACCGCGGTCGCCTCTGCGATCCGACCGTCTCGGAAGTCGCAGAGGAGCACGATGTCAATGTCGCTCGATCGGCCCGCGCGCGAGCCGGTCGCGCGGTAGACCGCAACGCCACGGTCGTCGTCGGCGAGCGCCACCTGAGCTCGCTTCTGTACGTCCCATCCGTCTCGCTCGTCGTCCTGCGCAGGAAGTGGACGACGTCGCGCAAGCCGTAGTACTCGCCGGTCATCGAGTTCGAGCCGCCGACGCGCCAGACGATGGCCCGATCGAACATCGTCGCGAGCGACGCTCCGTCGCGTCGTCCGAAGGCCTCGAAAAGGCGTACGAGCAACCGCGCGTTCTGGTGATCCCTCAACCCCCGAAAACGCTACACGCGGTCTGTGGGAGTGCCGATGCTCAATGTGCTGTGGCAGCTTTCCGCGTGCAAACGCCGGGGATAGTCCTGCGCTTCGCGCTCTACGCGGGCGTTGCGCTCGTCCTTGCCGTCGGAGGCGGCGCCTGGCTCGCGCGGAGTGACGCAACGCGTCAGGCGCGGGACGACACACGTTCGGATGCAGCCTTCATCGCCGACCGCCTCGGCCACGACGATCTCTCGCGGACCGCGTTCCTCTGGCCGCGCGGCGCGCACGGGACTTCGCTCACTGCGCAGCTCGACGAGTTCCTGGATCCGCAGAACGCGGCGAAGGACGTCGTCCGCGTGTCGCTCGCGACACCCGACGGCGTGATCACGTACTCGAGCGACCACACGGGCATCGGCCGACGCCTTTCGTCCGTGCCGCACGGCGTGCATCTGGTTCGGCGCGACGGCCACCGCTTGCTCGAGACGTGGATGCCCGTGTACTGGACGTTGAACGCGCAACAACCGCGCGGCTTTCTCGGCTTCGACCGGGACTACGAGCCAGTCGCGGCGAGCGTGCGCAGCACGTTTTTGGTTCAGACCGGGGCAATCGCCGCGGCACTGCTCTTGCTCTATCTCGCGATGCTCCCGATCATGCACCGCCTGACCGCAAAGCTCGCCGGTGCCCTCGCGGAACGGAAGCAGCTCGCCGCGATCGTCGAGCATTCGAACGACGCGATCGTCGGGCGAGATCGCGATGGGCTGATCACGAGCTGGAACGCGGCTGCCGAGCGTCTCTACGGCTGGAAGGCCGCCGACGCGATCGGGAAGACGATCGACTTTCTCGTTCCGCTCGCGCCGGCTGAGAGTCTCGACGAGCTCGTCGGCACGCGTGAGCTCCACGTGCGAAACGGTGGACAGCTCGTCGTCGTGTCGACCTCGATCTCGCCGATTCTCGACGACGATGGAGTGCTCGTCGGCTCGTCGCTGATCGTTCGCGACGTCGGTGCTGTTGCAAGTCTCGAGCGTGAGCTCCGAGAAGCGCTGCGCCAAGAAGCTGTCGCCCGGTTCGCAACGGCGATCGCGGGCGAGCTCGAAGGTCTCGTCGCCGACCTCGCGCCGACCGACGCGGGCGCTCGCGGCGTCGAGCTCGTGCGGCGGCTGCAAGAGCTGGGCTCGCCGACGCCGGTGCAGCTCGAGGAGCTCGACGTCAACGAGCTGCTGCTTGGGATGCGTACGCGCCTGGCACTGCAGCTCGGAGACGGGGTCGAGCTCCGACTCGACGCTTCGGCTTCCGCGGCTCGAGTTCGAACAGACCGCAAGAGACTGCAACGAATGCTCCTCGACCTCGCGACGAGCTCGCGCGACGCGATCTCGGCCGGCGGCGTCCTGACGATCCGAAGCACGGACGCCGGGGGTGCCGTCGCTCTCTCTGTCAGCCGTCGCGGCGACTCCCAAGCGGAACAGCTCGGTCTCGCGCTCGTTCACGCTGTCGCCGTCGTCGAAGCGAGCGGCGGCACGATCGAGATCGACACGGATCCGGCGACGCGCACGACGATCACGATCTTGCTGCCGCGCGTAGCCGAGCGCGCACTCGGCCGCGTCGCCTAGCCGCCGTTCCCGAGTGTCGCGACGACAGCTTCGGCGATCACCTTGAGCGGGCGCCCCGAGACCTGACTTGCCTTCCGAAGGCGCGCGAACGCGTCTTCTTCGGACAGCGATTCCTTCGTCATCAACAGGCCCTTCGCGCGCTCGATCACCTTCCGCGCCGCGAGCGCCTCTGAGAGGGACTCTGCCTCCTCGCGCACCGCGGCGAGCTCTTCGTGGCGCGCCCGGGCAGTCTGGATCGCCGGCAGCAGGTCCTGCTCGCGGAACGGTTTGACGAGATAACCGAAGACACCGACCTCCACGGCGCGGTGGACCAGCTCTTCTTGGCCGTACGCCGTGAGCATCACAATCGGGATCGGCCGCTCCTCGAGGATCCGTCGCGCCGCCTCGATTCCGTCTAGACGCGGCATCTTCACGTCCATGATTGCGAGGTCTGGTTGTTCCGCCACGGCGAGCTCGACCGCTTCTTCACCGTCCTTCGCTTCTGCGCAGACGTCGAAACCCGCGCGCTCGAGCATCTCGCGCAGGTCGAGCCGGATGATGGTTTCGTCTTCGGCGACGAGGATCCGCATCGTGCGAGCCTAGCGAGCGCGGCTCCCATTTAAGTGATGTAGGTGTACACCTACATCACGCGTAAACGGCTTGGTTGAGCCGCCGGTGCGTTACAGCGGTGTACACCGGCGCGTACTAGATGCGCGTGCACGAGAACGACCGAGACCCGAAACAGCCGCAGCTCGTGATGCGCCAACCACCACGATCGCCCGATCCTCGGCCGCGCGCACACGACGAGCCACGTCATGCGGGGAAGACGACTTCGGCACGCGTCCCGGTGTCGTGCAGAAGCTCGAACGACCCCTGGAGCTCGTCGCGCACGAGCGCGCGGACGATCGACAAGCCGGTTCCGGCAACAGACGGCGAGGCGCCGTTGCCCGAGTCCGCAATCGAAAGCACGACATCGCCGTTCCGCCGGGCAAGCTCGATCCGCACGTCGCTGCCGCCGTGCTCGAGCGCATTCTGGAGCAGCTCGCTGAAGACGAGCGCGAGCGCCGTTGCTCGGTTCCCCTCGAGCGACACCTTCTCGAGCTCGGCTTCGACGTGCTTCCCGGCTGCGAGCCCTTGCACGAGCATCGCCCGCAGCCGGTCGAGCAACTCGGCGAGCTCCACGTCCTCGTCCCGTTGCTCCGTCAACACTTCGTGCACCGCCGCGATCGCGAGAATGCGATTGACCGAGTCTTCGAGTGCCTGCCGCGCGTCGACGCCGTCGGCATTCGCCTGCAGACGAAGGAGCGAAGCGACCGTCTGGAGGTTGTTCTTCACGCGGTGGTGGATCTCTTGCGCGAGGACTCCGCGCATCACAGCCCGTCCGTGCTCGAGCGCGACTGCCGCATGGTGCGCGATCGCTTCGAGCAGCGCGCGCTCTTCGTCGTTGAACGGGGTGTCGCGGTCCGCGACGAGCTCGCCGATCTGGCGACGCTTCCAGCGCAACGGTGTGCGCTCCGCGAACTTCCCGGGCCGTCCTTCCGGCCACGCGATCCGTCCGTCCTCGAGCACGAGGGCCGCGCCGGTTGCGCTGACGGCGTCCATCGTGGTCTTGACGATCGCCTCGAGTGACTCCTCGACGTAGAGCGACTCGGACACGGCCTCGGAGATTCGCGCCAGCGCTTCGAGCTCTGCAACCCGGCGCTGCGCGTTCGCATACAGCTGCGCGTGCACGATCGTCTGCGCAACTTGCGCGGCGATCGCGGAAAGAAGCTCCATCTCCGCTGCGTCGAACGCGCGCGGCCGGCGCGTTCGCACGTTGAGTGCGCCCGCGAGCTCATCGCGCGCAAGGATCGGCACAGCGAGGATCGACTCGTAGTCCGCCTCCGGAAGATTCGGGAACTCCTTGAAGCGCGGATCGAGATGCGCCTTCTCCGGGATCATCACAGGCCGGAGCTCGGCGGCGGCGGAGCCGGTAATACCCTCGCCCGGCCGCATCCGCGGGCGCCTGGTCAGCTCGTCGACCGCGACGCCGTAGGTGCCGCGAAGCACGAGCTCGTCGGCGCGGTCGTCGTAGAGATAGACGAAGCACGCGTCGGCTCCGAGCGCGTTCGCGACCTTCTGGGCGACGAGCTCGAGCACCTCCTCGAGGTCGAGCGAGGAGTTGACCGCAGCGATCGTCTCGGTGAGAAGCCGCAGATGGCGCTCGGACGTGTCCACCTCCGGATTGTCGCCTAACCTCCTCAGCGTGGCGACGTGGCTGCTGTTCTTCCATCTCCTCGGCGCCTTCCTATTCGTGGCGGGAGCCTTCGTTGCCGGCGTGCTGCAGGTCGCGGCGGTGCGGCACGACCGGCCGAGCGACGTCGCTCTTCTCCTGCGCCTGACGCGAGTCGGCGTCGTCTTGGTCATCGTCGGCGGGCTCGCCGCGCTCGGCTTCGGCATCGCGCTTGCAAACGAAGCGGGCTTCGACCTCGGCAGCGGCTGGCTAACTGCGTCGTTCGCGCTTTGGATCGGAAGCTTCGTCCTCGGGGCCGTCGGCGGGCGGACTGCGCGTCATGCTCGCCATCTCGCCGAGCGCCTTGCAGCGGAAGGAAACGAGCCGAGCGAAGAGCTTCGTGGCCTCGTCTCGCACCGCCCTTCGCTGCTCCTGAGCTATGCGAGCAGCGCCTGCGTCTTCGCGATCATCGTCCTCATGGTTTGGAAGCCGGGCGCCTAGTCCTGATCGGCCGTGGTTTACAAAGTCCTAACTCGAAAGAAGGTATTTCCCTGACACGGCGGGAATAGGTTCTGCGCGGATGAGCGCGATCGCCTTCGACCTGCGGACCACAGCCGGCTACATCGTCGCCGACCGTCACGGCCGCCTCGTCGGCAAGGTGGAGTGCCCCATGTACGGCACGGCTCCGGACGTTCCGGATGCGCTGTCCGTCCGCTCAGGCCTCTTTGCTCGCAGGCGCCGAATGGTTCCCGCGGACACGATCGAGCAGATCGACGGACAAAGCGGCGTCATCGGCCTTCGGGTCGACCGCGAGTCGATCCGCTCCTTCCTCTAGCGGCACCGAACGCCTTTAACCACCACGAGCTGCCGCAAGCAGCTCGCAGTGGGCCGTCAGCCGGCCCCGTCCGCAGTCAGGGGCCGGTGAAAGCCGAGCCTACTCGTTCGGCCGCCTACAAAACAGCGAGGTATCGATCGAGCTCCCACTGCGTCAGCTGGACGCGGTACTCGTCCCATTCCTTCCGTTTGAGCTCGACGTAGCGCTCGAAGATGTGCGGGCCGAGCGCCTTCCGCATGAGCGCCGATTCGGCGAGCTCGTTGATCGCCTCCCCGAGCGTTTCCGGGAGCGAGACGATCCCGCGCTCGCGCCGTTGCTCTGCGGTCAGGTGGTAGAGGTTCGTCTCCATCGGCGGCGGCAGCTCGTAGCCCTGCTCGATCCCCTCGAGGCCCGCGTGCAGAAGAGCCGCGAACGTGAGGTACGGATTGCAGGCGGGATCGGGGCAGCGAATCTCGGCGCGCGTCGCCTGCTCGGAGCCGGGCTTGTAGAGCGGGATGCGGATCAGCGCGGAGCGGTTTCGCCGCGACCACGCGACATAGACCGGCGCCTCGTAACCGGGAACAAGCCGCTTGTACGAGTTCACCCACTGCGCGAAGACCGCCGAGAGCTCGCGCGCATGTCGCAGCTGCCCCGCGATGAACGCCTTGCCGTTTTCCGAGAGGTTCCACTCGTCATCGCCGTCGAAGAACTGATTGCGGCCGTCCTTGAAGAGCGACTGGTGCGTGTGCATGCCCGAGCCGTTCTCGCCGAAGAGCGGCTTCGGCATGAACGTCGCGTGATAGCCGTGCTGCTTCGCAACCTCTTTCACGATCAGGCGGTACGTGAGCATGTAGTCCGCCATGTCGAGCGCGTTTGCGAAGCGGATGTCGATCTCGTGCTGCGAGGGGCCGACCTCGTGGTGGTGATACTCGACCGGGATGCCCATCGTCTCGAGCGACCTGATCGTGTCGCGGCGAATGTTCGTCGCCGCGTCCATCGTCGTCTGTGCGAAGTAGCCGCCCTCGTCGAGTGTGACCGTGCCCTTCTCGTCCTCGAATAGGAAGTACTCGGCCTCAGGGCCGACGTTGAACGTGTCGAAGCCGAGCGATTCCATCCGCTCGAGTGCGCGCCGGAGAACGTGTCGCGGGTCGCCGTCGTAGGGATTGCCGTCCGGCGTGACGACGTCGCAGATCATCCGCCCGGTCTTGCCGTCGGGAAGCACCCGGAACGTCGCGGGATCGGGAATCGCGACCATGTCGGACTCCTCGATCGCGTTGAAGCCCGTGATCGACGAGCCGTCGAATCCCATGCCGTCGTCGAGCGCGCCTTCGACCTCGTTGATCGTGATCGAGAAGCTCTTCAGATGCCCCTCGAGGTCGGTGAACCAGAGGAGCATGTCCTCGAGTCCCGCGTCCTTGACTTGCTTCAGAACGTCTTTCCGGGACTGCTCGCTCGACGTTGCCCGGTTCTTGCTCTCCACCTGCGCCATAAACGCCTCCCACGACGTGACCCAACGGTGCGGCGAGTCTACACTGGCCTCGATGGACGATCGGGTCGTGCGATTGGGTCTCAACGAAGCGCTGTTCCGCGAAGTGAACGAACGCGTGAAAGCGATCAACGAGGGTTTCGGAAGCGACGTCGCCGACACCGAGTTCGTCTGCGAGTGCGCGGACGAATCGTGCCTTGAACGCCTCCGCATGACGCTCGCCGAGTACGAGCACCTCCGCGCCGACCCGACGCAGTTCGCCGTCCGCAGCGGCCACGAGGTGCCAGATGTCGAGGACGTGATCGAGAACCACGACACCTACGTGGTCGTTGCGAAGAGGGGTGGCGACCCTTCGAAGGTCGCCGTCGAGACCGACCCGCGCGACTAGTGCGCGTACTCGTCACAGGCGGCGCGGGCTTCATCGGCTCGCATTTCGTCAAGCGCCTGCTTCGCAAAGGTCACGAGGTCGTCGTGCTCGACAAGCTGACGTATTCCGGGAACAAGGCGAACCTGCCGCTCGACGAGATCGAGTTCCACCATGGAGACATCGCGGTCGCGGACGACGTGGCGAAGGCTGCAACGCGTTGCGAGGCGATCGTCAACTTCGCGGCCGAGACGCACGTCGACCGCTCGATTCTCGGCGCGACCGACTTCGGACGCACCGAGTTCTTCGGGACGCAAGTGCTGCTGGAAGAGATCCGGAAGTCGGGCGCGCGGCTCGTGCAGGTGTCGACCGACGAGGTATACGGCGACCTGGAGGCGGGGGGCGCATCGCGCGAGGACGACCCCCTTCGTCCGTCGAGCCCGTACAGCGTCGCCAAGGCCGCGGGCGACTTGCACATCCCGGCGTACGTCCGCACCTTCGGCGTGCACGGATGCATCACGCGCGGCTCGAACACGTATGGGCCGAATCAGTATCCGGAGAAGCTGATCCCGCTCTTCGTCACGAACGCGCTCGACGGCGAGCCGTTGCCGCTGTACGGCGACGGAAAGCAGATCCGCGACTGGCTCCACGTCGAGGATCACTGCGCAGGCGTCGAGTTCGTGCTCGAGCACGGTCAGCCGGGCGAGGCGTACAACGTCGGCGGCGGCAACGAGCACGAGAACGTCGAGATCGCGCAGCACATCCTCGAGGCCACCGGCGCCGATCGCGCGCTTCTACGGCACGTCGAGGACCGACCCGGTCACGACCGCCGCTACGCGCTCGAGACGACGAAGTTGCGCTCGCTCGGCTGGGCTCCGGCGAAGACGTTCGAGGACGGACTGCGCGAGACCGTCGAGTGGTATCGCCAGAACCGCGCGTGGTGGGAGCCGATCAAGTCCGGCGAGTTCCGCCGCTACTACGAGCAGCAGTACGGCGATCGGCTCGCGCGCGCTCGATAGCTAGCGGCACGCTCTGCGTGCGGCGACGCGCGCCCGGACGATCTCCACTCTGTGTCCTTGAATCGCCTGCGACTCGTCGAGGAGATCGAGGACGCCGTCGCAGTTGCCGAGCTGCAGACGCGTGTACGCGAGGTTGTAGTCGGCGTACGCCTCGTCGATCGAGCCGGTGCCGTCGAGCTTTGACACGGCTTGCTCGAGGAGCGGCCGTGCGTCTGCGTAGTCGTTGCGTTGCATCAGCGACCAGGCCTGGTTGTTGAGCGCAGCGCCGCTTGCGGACGAAGACGGCGGCGCGGACGAGGTCGGGAGGGTTCCACCGGCGGCCGGTGTCGTCACCTCGACGGTCGCCGTCGTTCCCTGCGCCGTCACGGTCCTCGTGATCGTCGTCGCACGCGGCGGCGGCGGTTTCGCTGTTGTGGACTTGTCGGAGCCTGCAAGCACTGCGCCGAGCACGCCGCCGGCGATCGCCGCGCCTGCCAGGGCAAGCACGAGCGCCCAGAGCCACGGGCGACGCTTCGTCTGCGGCGGCGGTAGCGGCGCAGTCGCGACACGCGACGGGTAGACGAGCTCGGTGCGTCCCGCAGCGTCGTCGAGCGCAGCTCGCAAGTCGGCAACGAACTCCGCAGCGCTCGAATATCGCGCGCGCTGATCCTTCGCGAGCGCCCGCTCGAAGACTCGGTCTAGCTCTACAGGAAGATCCGCGTCAACGTCGCTGAGCGACGGAACCGGTCGTTGCACGTGCGCCGCCGCCTCAGCCGCAGAGGTGCGCGCGGCAAACGGCCGCTCGCCGGTGAGGAGCTCCCACGCGACAACGCCGAGCGCGTACCGGTCGCTCGCGGGCGTGGCGCGTTCGCCGCACGCCTGCTCCGGCGCGAGATAGCCGGCGGTTCCGAGGACCGTCCCGGTCTGCGTCAAAGAGTCCATGCCGACCGCGCTCGCGATTCCGAAGTCGCCGACGTGCACGTTCCC
>JBKPRX010000156.1:0-7242 GCA_046734795.1 Actinomycetota bacterium | reverse complement strand
TCACCGGTCAGGATCGCGCGAGTCGGACCTTCGAGCTCGGCGACGACGCTGTTCGCCGCGACCCTCGCTCCTTCGTCGACGTGTGGTTCGAGCGTGACGCCCTCGTCGAGCGCGTGGAAGACCGCCGCAGTAACAGGAACTCCGCAGACGACGCCGTCTTCTTCGACCACGAGCTCGGCACGGCAACGCGCGTCCGCGGCGACGGTCGCCTCGGTCGTCACATCGCCGGCGCCGACATCCTCCGCGAGCGCAGCCGCCACGACGTGCTCGACGGCCTCCGCGTCGACTCCGGATCGGATCAACGTCTTGCTCATCGCCACACCTGGAGCTCCGGCTCTGCGTCGCGCTGAAGGACGATGTGCCGCGCGAGCGTCTCGTCCTCGAACGGAAAGTCGATGCGGAAATGAGCGCCACGGCTTTCGGTGCGGATGAGCGCGCTCTCTGCAACGAGCCGCGTGAGCAAGCTCGGCGAGGTGCGGAGCTTCGCGAGCCCATCGGCTGAACGGAGGAGGCCGGCGTGCTCCCAGAGCGCTTCTCGCACCACGGAGTCCGGCTCCGGCTCGATGGTTGCCTCGGGCGCCGACACAACTCGGCGCGGCAACCCGGGTTCGTGCATGGCCGTGAGCGCCGCGCGGCGTCCGAAGACGAGGCACTCGAGCAACGAGTTCGACGCGAGGCGGTTCGCACCGTGCACGCCGGTGCACGCGACTTCGCCCGCCGCGTAGAGACCCGGCACCGTCGTGCGCGCATCGATGTCGGTGACGACGCCGCCCATCGAGTAGTGCGCCGCAGGCGAGACGGGGATCGGTTCGACGGCCGGGTCGTAACCAACCCGCTCGAGCGTCGCCATCAAGCTCGGGAAGTGACCGCGATCGATCGCGCGCAGGTCGAGCCGCGCGGCGCCGCGTTCGGCGATCGCGCGCGCAACCACGTCACGAGGCGCGAGCTCGTCGGTGAACCGCTCGCCGCGGTCGTCGACGAGCAACGCACCCTCGCCGCGAAGTGCCTCCGACAGAAGAAAGCCGTCGTCAAGGAGCGCGGTCGGGTGGAACTGCACGAACTCGAGATCGGCGACGGCGGCGCCTGCCCGATACGCCATCGCGATGCCCTGCCCAAGCGCACCGGGCGGATTCGTCGTCCGGGCCCAGAGCGCTGCGTAACCCCCGGTGGCAAGCAGCGTCGCCCGCGCCGCGACTGTCCTCTCTTCGGTGACCGCGCCGATGCAGCGGCCGTCGCCGTCCTGCCAAAGCGAGAGGACGCGCTCGGCTTCGACGACCGTCACAGACGGATGCTCGAGCACACGACGTGCGAGCACCTCTGCGATCTTCCGTCCGGTATCGGCGCCGCCCGCATGCACGACGCGCCGCCGCGAGTGTCCGCCTTCGCGCCCGAGCCCTGCGTCGAACTGCACTCCGAGCCGGACGAGATCTGCGATCCGCGCCGGCGCTTCGTCGACGAGCACGCGCACCGATCGCTCGGAGCAAAGACCGCGGCCGGCCCGAAATGTGTCCTCCGCATGCAGCGCCGCCGAGTCGTCCTCGGCAAGTGCGGCCGCGACGCCGCCCTGTGCGAAATAGCTGTTCGAAGAGAGAACCGGGCCTTTCGAGACGACGAGGACTTCGGCGCCGGCCTCAGCAGCCTCAAGCGCGGCGATGAGCCCCGCGACACCGGATCCAACGACGAGAAGATCCGCGCAGTTAGGTTTTCTCCTCTGAGTCGATAACATGTGACCCGAGTCTAGCATGGTTTCCGCTTCAGAAGCAAAAACGTCGGCTGCGGCGCACGCCGCGCTCGCCGTCGTCCTCCAGGCGCGGGACGGCGAGCTTCAGGTGTTGCTCTGGGAGCGGGCCCGCGAACCCTATGCCGGCGACTGGTCTCTACCGGGCGGAGCGCTCGGCGACGAGACGCTCGAGGAGTCGATTCGGCGTCACCTGGCAACGAAGGTCGACGTCCGCGAGCTGTCGCACCTCGAGCAGCTCGAGACACGCAGCGAGCCGGGTCGCAACCCCCGCGCGCGCGAGCTCGCGACGGCGTATCTCGGCCTCGTGCCGAGCGACCTCGACCCAGACGTTCCGCCCGACACGCGCTGGCATCCAGTCGACGCCCTCCCCACGCTCGCCTACGACCACGAGCCGATCGTGCTCGCCGGCCGCGAGCGCCTCCGCGCGAAGCTCAGCTACACGAACCTCGGGTTCGCGCTCGCGCCCGAGGAGTTCACGCTCTCCGAGCTACGCGCGCTCTACGTCGCCGCCCTCGGCCACGATGTATCGGCGACGAACCTTCAGCGCGTCTTGCTGCGTCGAGAACTGCTCGTCGAAACGGGCGAGCGGCGAATCCCCGGCCGAAGCGGCGGACGGCCGGCCGCGCTGTATCGCTTCCGCGAGCGGACGCTTCGGATCACCGACCAGTTCGCAGTCTTGCGCCCGCCCGGTCGCTAAATCGGCACAAAGAGCGGAAAGACCGTCGATGGCGGTCGATGGCGATGGTGATGTACATCAACCGCAGTGTCGTGCTTTGCAAGGACTTCGTCACGTAACCCCGAACGGCGACATCGGCCTGAACGGACTAGGTGCGCAACCAGTCCGCGACGAGGCGCCCGATGAGCGGCCCTTGATCCTCTTGGAGGAAATGGCCGGCGTCGGGAACGACGTGCGCGAGCTCGCCGCCGAGCGCCGCAGCGAACGCGCGCCCGGTCTCGACCGGCAGAACGGGATCCGAGTCGGCCCAGAGAAAGAGCTTCGGCCGGGTGTCTTCGCGTAGCGCTGCGAGTGCGCGCTCGCCCGCTTCCGCACCGGGCGCATCCGGCGTCAGCGGGATGAGCGATGGGAATGCCTTTGCGCCTGCCTTCGATTCCGGAGTCGGGAACGGCGCGTCGTACGCGGCTGCGATCTCGTCGCCAGGATCGGTCTTGCATGCGCGCCGCACGAGGAGGCTGATCGGCACGTCGTCGACACGCTCGACGAAGTCGCGGAAGCGAAGCCACGCGTCGCTCATCCGCTGCCGGCCGGTGAAGAGGCCCGTGTCCATCGCCACGATTCGCGCGACCCGCTCAGGGTTTTCGACCGCGGCACGCAGCCCGATCGGCCCGCCCCAGTCGTGCACGACGAGTGTCGCGTCGCGAAGGTCGAGGTCGTCGAGGAGCGCGGCGGCAAGTGCGACGTGACGGTCGTAGGAGTACCAGGCAGGGTCGGTCGGTTTGTCCGACCGACCGAAGCCAACGAAGTCGGGCGCGATGCAGCGAAAACCGGCGTCGCGAACCGGCGGGATCACGTGGCGCCACAAGAACGACCAGGTCGGTTCGCCGTGGAGGAAGACGACGGGCGCTCCCTCACCGACGTCGACGTGCGCCAGGCGGACGCCGTCGACCTCTCGGTAGCTAGGTGGATGCGAGAAGTCAGGAACGGACTCGAAGCGCTCGTCGGGGGTGCGGAACACCTCTGGCACGCGCCGGACCCTACGGCGTCTCACAGCGTCTCGTCTACCGGTGCCGGTCTATCCGCTGGGAACCCGACAAGTTATTGACGGCCGCTCGTGAGTAGTCATATGATCGCGGCCTCCAACCGCACGGCAAGAGGCCCGCGCGCGCACCAACTTCGTGCGGTCTAGGTCGTCACAAAAGGGCTAGGGATCCGAGGCTTCAGGGAGCCAGAAATGGAGACCAACATGAGAAGACGGAAAGGGCACGCCTCCGCGCTGATCATCGTCGCGTTCGTTTTGGTGGCTGTGCTCGCGGGCTTCGCCGCAACGCCGAAACAGCGAACGGCGGGCGACGTGTACCTCGGCATGGACGCGCCGCTGACGGGTCCAACGAGCTTCGTTGGCCAAGGTGATCGCGAGGCGGTCGAGGCACTCGTCACGTACTGGAACAGTCACAAGGGAATTCGCGGACGAACGCTCCACGTCGACGTCCTCGACAACGCATCGAATCCTTCGCAAGCCGTGCAGAACGTGCAGAAGTTCGCGTCGGACTCGAAGTACGTCGGCATCATCGGCTCCGGCAATGCCGCAGCCGCGGCTGCAACCGCGCCGTTGGCGACAAACGCGAAGATCCCGTTCATCGCCACGTCCCCGCCACTCGTGCTGGTGGCGCCACCTCGTGACTACGTCTACATCGGCGCACCCACGTCGCGCCTGTTCGCCTACAACGAAGCGGCGTACTTGCGCAAAGCTGGCATCCGCCGCGTCGCAATCATCGCCGACAACGGTGGCTTCGGGCGCGAGGCATCGGGCCAGGCGGCGGCGCTCGCGAAGCCGTATGGATACGAGGTGACGGACACGATCATCTTCTCGCCTGCGACGTCCGACTTCACGTCGGAGCTGACGAAGGTGAAGAACTCCAACGCACAAGCGCTGTGGGTGATCACGGCGCAGGCAGGCGGGATCACCATCGTCAAGCAGGCGAAGCAGCTCAACCTCCCGCAGAAGCTGATCCTGACAGGCGCGAGCCTTTCACCGCAGTTCCTGCAGGGCGCGTGCCCGGAGATGAACGGCGCAATTATCAATGGGACGATTGGCGCGGTGTGGCAGCAGCTGCCGAAGAAACATCCAGTGCGCAAACAGGCCGCGTTCCTACAGGGCCTCCTCAAGCATCAGGTCTCGACGTTCAACCTCGACGCCTCGACCGCGATGTACGCGTTGAAGACCGCGATGGAGCGCGGCGGCTTCACGCGCGAAGCCATCAACACAGCGATGCAATCCAAGCTCGGAGGCCTGCCCACGCCGCAGGGCAAGCTGCGCTATTCGCAGAAGAACCACTCGGCGGTGACCCTCGAGAGCATGTTCCTCGGGCAGTTCTCCAACTGCCAGCCGAAAGTGATCAGCGGCGCCGCCTTCGCGAAGAAGAAGTAGGACTTCTCAGACGGCCTGTCGGCTTCCGAGTTGCAGCTCACTCGGAAGCCGGCAGGCGGCTCACCCGCTCGCACGACCGTCGAGAAGCCGCCGCTTTCCTGCGGAGAACGCGGTTCCCAGAGCGGGAACGAGGCCGCGCGGGAACGCGATCATCACGACGATCAGGATCACGGCGTAGACCCCGAGCTGCAGAACCTGCGGCATCTGGCTCGGCGGATGCCAACCGAGCAGTGTCGATTGCTGGCCGACCTCGCGCAGCTTGTCCTCGAGATACGTGATGACGATCGCGCCGGCGACGGCTCCGTAGATGTTGCCGAGTCCGCCGACCGCGACCATGACGACGAACTGGATGCTGATGAGAAGCGTTACCGAGCGCGGGCTGACGTTCTGCAGCGCGAACTGGTAGGCAAAAAGCGCGCCGGCGAGTCCGGCCAGCGCCGCGGCGACGACGAAGAGACGGAGCTTCACCGTCGGGACGTTGATCCCGGTAGCCGCCGCTCCGCGCTCACTCGCTGCAATCGCTTGCAGCGCCCGGCCGGTACGCGAGCGGATGAGGTTGAGCGACAGCACGAGCGCCACACCGACGAGGCACCACGCCACGGCAGCGTGCGTTCGACCCGAGATCGCCCACGAACCGAGCTGGAGCTCCTTCGCGACCGAGACGCCGTTCTCGCTGCCGAACACGCTCGATTGTGCGAACACGACTTGAATCGCGATCAAGTGCAGCGCGAGCGTCGCGAATGCGAGGTAGTGGCCGCGGAGGCGAAGGAGCGGAACCCCGACGACGGCAGCGACGGCTGCAGTTACGACTGTCGCAAGGAAGATTGCGAGCAGCGGATTGAGCCACGAGTGCGCGTGCGTGGAGAACGTCTCCGGGTCAACGACCGTGTTCGGTCCGAACAGCGCGGCCGCGTATGCGCCGATGAGAAAGAACGCACCTTGACCGAGCGACACAAGGCCCGCGTAGCCGGTCAGCAGCGTCAAGCCGATCGCGACGATCGCGTACAGCGCCATGCGGTCGTAGCGCTGCACCTGCGATACATCGAAGGCGACGAGACACGCGACGACGACGCCCGCGAGGATCAATGCGAACTGCATGAACACGGCGCGCTTGTTCCGGGAGGCGGTCACGTCGCGATCTCGTTTCGTGATCGCCACGCGATCAACACGAGCAAGATCACGAGGGCCGCGGCAAGGTTGTACTGCGTATCGATGTAGCCCTTCACCATTTCCTCTGCGACCCCGAAGACGTAGCCGCCGAGAAGCGCAAGGCGGATCGATGCCAGTCCTCCGAACACGGCGGCCGCGAATCCGTTGATCGCGATCTCGACGTCCGAGTTGTATGTGGTCGCTTGGATGGGATTGATCAGGATCCCGGCGACGGCCGAGAGGATCCCGGCGAGCGCAAACGCCACGACCGCGATCGAGCGGACGTTGAGGCCGACGAGCTCAGCGGCTCGCACCGAGTCGGAGCACGCGACCAGCGCCTGTCCGACGATCGTGTGCCGGAGGAGGAACGTCAGCGCGATCGCGGCGACGATCGCGACGCTGGCGATGAGGACGTACTGCGGCAAGATCGTCACGCCGCGCACTTCCCAGTGGCCGCTGCTGATACCGGGGTACGGGCGGTTGCCTTCGCCGAACTTGAGCAGCACCAGCGCCTCGATCAGGAACCCGGCCCCGAGAGTGACGACGAGGCTCGAGAACGGCGTCGTCCTGCCACGGACGCCCATCGCAAGCACCGCCACGAGCGTCCCGACAAGCGCGACAAGCGGAAGCGCGAGAATCATCGCCGACCACAGCGGCAGCCCGCTCTCCTTCCAGAGCCAGTAGCTGAGGAACGATCCGAGGACGGCGAAGGCGCCCTGGGCGAAGTTGACGATGCCCGTCGTCCGAAAAACGAGCACGAACGACATCCCGATGACGGCGAAGATCGACCCGATCGAGAGCCCGCTGACGATGTATTGGAAGAAGTTCGTCATCGCTCGATCTCGAGTCCACCGCCGAGGTACGCGTGCCGTACTTCCGGCCGTCGTTCGAGGTCGGCGCTCGCTCCTTCGAGCACGACGCGACCGGCCTCGAGCACGTACGCACGCTGACAGAGCTCGAAAGCAAGCAACGCGTTCTGCTCGACGAGCAAGATCGCGACGCCGTCGTCCTCGTTCAACGCCAGGAGAAACGCCGCCAGCTGCTGGACGACGACGGGAGCGAGGCCGAGGGAAAGCTCGTCGATCGCCAGCGCGCGCGGCTCTGCCATCAGCGCGCGCCCGATCGCGACCATCTGCTGCTCCCCGCCCGAGGTCTCGCCGGCCGGCCGCTCGCGCAGCTCGCGTAGCCTCGGGAGCAGCTCGTAGATCCGCCGCAGGCGCTCGTGCACCTCGCGCTTTCGACGCA
>JBKPRX010000155.1:0-22876 GCA_046734795.1 Actinomycetota bacterium | reverse complement strand
CTGATCGGGCTGCATCTGTACTTGGTGATCAGGCTCGGCGTGACTTCGCCGCCGTGGTCGCGCGAAGCGGCCGGCATGGAACCGGTCAACGGGCACGACGGTCACAAGCCCGAGCGCGTCGGCCTCATCCCGTCGGTGCGGCCCGTCTCGCAGAACGGAGACGTCGACTGATGGCGACCACGTCTCGTCGACCGTCCGCCCTCGACGAACGTCGCAGCGAGTTCACGCGCTACAAGGACGATGTCAAGAAGCGCGGGAAGCCGTTCTACCCGTACGCGATGTTCCACGACACGGTGATGAGCCTCGTCGTCGTGAGCGTGATCATCACCCTCGCGTGCATCTGGAAGTGGACATCGTGGGCGCCGAGTCATGACGGCACGCACGACGGCCTCCTCGGACCCGAGTACACCGACCGCGCTGATCCGGGAACCACGAACTTCATCCCGCGGCCGGATTGGTACTTCTACTTCCTCTTCTACCTCCTCCGGATCTTCAAATGGCCGGAGTCGGTCTTCCTCGGCACCGTCGGTGTGCCGACGATCTTGCTCGTGATCCTGATCGCGCTGCCGTTCATCGACAAGCGGCGCGAGCGGAGACCGCTGCGTCGCCCGGTCGCGCTCGTTGCTGCGGCGCTGACGATCGTGTCGATGGCAGTCCTGACGTGGAAGGGCGCCACCGCGAAGGAGTCGCTTGCCTCCGAGGTGATCGGTGAGGTGCCGCACTGGGTGGACGCGCAGAACCTGCCGCCCCAAGCCGTTCCCGGCGCGAAGCTCTTCGCCACCTCCGGCTGTACGTCGTGTCACACGTACCTCGCGACCGGTTCGTCGAACCTCGGTGCGCCCGACCTCACGGAGATCGGCACGAGGAATCTCGGCATCGACTTCCAGATCCGGCATCTCAAGTGCCCGTCTTGCGTCGTACCCGGCTCGCCGATGCCGAAGTTCGCGTCGCTCGGGGAAGAACGGCTCAGACAGCTCGCGATCTTCCTCGAGAACTCCAAGGGCAGCCAGAGCTAGCGCCATGCGAGGGCTCAGCCTGCTGGCCCTCGTCGCGCTCGAGTGATGCACGTCTTCCTCGGGATCACCGGAGCGTCGGGTGCTCCGTACGCGGCTCGGTTGCTCGAGGCGCTCGTCGGCGCCGGCTGCGAGGTGGGCATCGCCGCGTCGTCGGCCGCGATCGAGGTGCTCGGGACCGAGCTCTACGACGACGCAGCGTTGCCTCGCGACGAGACGCTCGAACGGTTCGTCGCCGGCCACGGGGATGCCGTGAAGGTGTACGCACCCGACGACTGGAAAGCCCCGTACGCGTCCGGCTCGGCGAAGGTGGACGCCTACGTCATCTGCCCGTGCTCCATGGGAACGCTCGGCACGATCGCCTCGGGGGCGATGTCGAACCTCATCCACCGCGCCGCGTCGGTCGCCCTGAAGGAAGGGCGAAAGCTCGTCGTGATGCCGCGTGAGACGCCACTCTCGGCGATCCACCTGCGCAACATGCTGACGCTTCGCGAGGCAGGCGCAACCATTCTCTTCCTCGCGCCCGGCTTCTACCACGGCGCGAAAACCGTCGACGACCTCGTCGACTTCGTCGTCGCGCGCGCCCTCGACCAGCTCGGTCTTGAGAACACGCTCGTTCCGCGTTGGGGCACGCAATGAACGTCGAGAGCGGCCGGCTTCCGCCCGACTCGGTGCGGCGCATGTTCGATCGCATTGCTCCGATCTACGACGTCATGAACCACCTGATGACGGCAGGTCTCGATCGACGCTGGCGGAAGCTCGCAGTGAAGGCCGCGGTTCGTCCGGGCGATCACGTGATCGATGTCTGCTGCGGGACCGGCGATCTCGCGATCGCAGCGCTTCCCGTGGCAGGCGATGTCGTCGGTCTCGACTTCGCCGAGGCGATGCTCGCACGCGCTCGCAAGAAGTCCAGCGTCGTCGAATGGGTGCAGGGTGACGCACTGAATCTGCCGTTCGACGCAGCTTCGTTCGACGCGGCAACCGTCGGCTTCGGTGTCCGGAACCTCGACGACTTGGAGCGCGGGCTCGCGGAGCTGCACCGAGTCGTGAAGACTGGGGGTCGTGTCGCGGTCCTCGAGATCACGCAACCGCAGGGACTGTTGGCGCCGTTCTTCCGCCTGTGGTTCGACATTCTTGTACCGCTTCTCGGCCGCGTGCTGCCTGGCGGCGCTGCGTACACGTACTTGCCCGCGAGCGTCCGCCGCTTTCCCCGAGCGCGCGACCTGGCGGAGCTGATGCGCACGGTCGGGTTCCGAGACGTCGGGTTTCGCCTGCTCGGCGGGGGTATCGTGGCGTTGCACGTGGGTGTGAGGGAGTAATGGCGTGACGACGCTGGCCGCGATCCGTGAAGCGCCGGGCCTCGACGAGTACCTCGACGCGCTCGAGGAGCGTCTTGCGCGGACGGTCGCCTCCCATCCGGGAATCGTCGCGGCCGTCGGCAACGAGGCACTCGCCGCCGGCGGCAAGCGGCTTCGACCCCTCCTCGTCTTTCTCTCGACGCCGCCGGGTGAGGAGCCTTCGATCGCCGCGGGAACCGCTGTCGAGCTCGTGCATATGGCGACGCTCGTCCACGACGACCTCATCGACCGCGCCCACTTCCGGCGCGGCAAGGCTGCTGCGTGGTCGGTGTACGGGCCCGAGGCGGCACGCGCTGCCGGCGACTACCTCTTCGCGCGTGCATTCGCCGAGATGACTGCCACCGGGAATGCCGCCGGCGTGCAAGTCCTCGCCGACGCCTGCCTGCGCCTTGCACGCGGCGAGGCGTTGCAGCGAACGCAGACGCATGATCCTTCGACGACAGTCGAGGCCTACCTCGAGCGGTGTGCGCTCAAGACGGGTGCGCTCTTCGACGCAGCGTGCCGGCTCGGCGGCGGCTCGGGCGAGTTCGGGCTCGCGCTCGGGGTTGCGTTCCAGATCGTGGACGACATCCTCGACTGCGCGGGCTCGACGATCGAGACCGGCAAGATCGCCGGGACCGATCTACGCGACGGCACGCCGACGTTGCCGCTCCTGCTCGCGGCGCAGCAGGACGACGTCGTGTGCGCCGCGCTTGCGGGCGGGCCGCTCGACGGTGCGTTGCTGCGCGTCGCGGCGACCGGCGCCTTGGAGCAGTCTCGAGAGGTTGCGCTGGACTACGCTTCTCGCGCGAGGTCTTGTCTCAACGGCGCACTCCGGCGAGACGAGCTCGAGGCCCTCGCCGAAGCCGTCGTCAACCGGGAGCGCTGAGCCGCCGTGGCCGTTATCGACAGGATCGACACTCTCGCGCCGATTCGCGAGAAGGTGGAAGCGGGCGAGAGGCTCGACTTCGAGGACGGCGTCACGCTGATGGAGACAGACGACCTGCTCGGCCTCGGTGCACTCGCAGACGACGCGCGCCGCCTGCGCGGCGGCAACGACGAGGTCTACTTCATCCAGAACTTCTATTTGAACCAGACAAACGTCTGCCGAGTGAAGTGCAAGTTCTGCGCGTTCGCGATGACGCGGAAGGAGCCGGACGCCTACACGCTCACGGCGGACGAGCTCGTCGATGATGCGCTGCAACAGCACGAGCGCTCGAACTTCACCGAGATCCACATCGTCAACGGCGAGAATCCGCATGTCGACTTCGAGTTCTACGTCGAGACGACGCGGAAGCTGCACGAGGCGCTTCCCGACGTCCACCTGAAGCTCTACACCGCATCCGAGATTCACCACATGACCAAGCTCTCGGGTCTCACGCACGAGGAGGTCTTGCGCGAGCTGAAGGCAGCGGGGCTCGGATCGCTGCCCGGCGGTGGCGCGGAGATCTTCGCCGACCGCGTCCGCAAGCTCGTCGCGCCCGGCAAGGAGCATCCGGACTTCTGGTTCCACACGCACGACACAGCGCATCGGCTCGGGATCCCGACGCATTGCACGATGCTGTACGGCCACGTCGAGACCTACGAGGAGCGCGTCGACCACCTGCTGCGATTGCGAACACAGCAAGACGAGACCGGCGGTTTCCTCGCGTTCGTGCCGCTCGCGTTCCATCCGGAGAACACCGTGTTCGAGCGGCGCGGCTGGCGTCACACGCCGGGCTCCGAGGATTTGAAGGTCTTGGCTGTTTCGCGGCTGCTGCTCGACAACGTGCCGAACATCAAGGCCTACTGGATCATGATGGGTATGCCGCTTGCGTCCGTCGCGCTGCACTTCGGCGCGAACGACGTGCAGGGCACGGTCGTGCGCGAGCAGATCTTCCACGCGGCGGGCGCGACGACCGCGACGGAGCAGAAGGTCGAGGAGCTCGTGCGGTTCGTGCAGGCTGCGGGGCGCATCCCCGTGCAACGCGACACGCTCTACAACGAAGTGCGCCGATGGTGACCTGCTGGGAAGCGTGCGGATGATCAAGCTCGGACGCATCAGCTACGTCAACATGGCGCCGGTCTTCTACCGCGTCGACGTCGAAGTCGATGAAGTCCAAGGAGTTCCGACAGACCTCAACCGGCAGCTGATCGCAGGCGAGCTCGACACGGCGCCGATCTCGTCGATCGAATACGCGCGCAACGCCGACAAGCTCCGACTGCTGCCGCGGCTGTGCGTCGCCTCCGAAGGCGCGGTCGACTCGATCCAGCTCGTCTCGAAGACGCCGCTCGAGCGGATCCAAACGGTCGCGGTCACCCCGGAGTCGGCGACCTCGGTCGTGCTGACGAAGGTGCTGCTGCCGGAAGCCGAGCACGTGCCGCTCGGTGAGCCCGCCGAGGCGAAGCTGCTGATCGGGGACGCCGCGTTGCGCTCGGCATTCGAGGACCCGACACCGCACCACGACCTCGGGCGGCTCTGGCTCCAACGCACGGGCCTTCCGATGGTCTTCGCCGTTTGGGCTTGCCGCGAGCCGGTGTCGTCGGAGCTGATCGAGCTCGAGGACGCGCTCGTCGCTTCGGTTCGCCAGGCGCGAGCCGAGCCGGAGCAGCTCGCCTTCGAAGCGTCGCAGCGTTACGGCTACCCACCCGGCTTTCTCGCTCGCTACTTCGAGAAGCTGCGATATCGGTTCGGCCCGCGCGAGCGTGCCGGCCTGTACACGTTCCTCGAGCTAGCGCGCGACGTCGGGGAGCTCGAGACCGTCCCCGAGCTGCGGTTCGTGCAAGCCGAGGCGCCGGTCGGATGAGCGCGGTCGCCACTGCCCCGCTTGCCGAGATCCTCGACAAGGCGATCGAGGGAGAGCGCATCTCCGACGACGAAGCGCTGACGCTGCTCGAGTCTCGCGACCTCGTTTCCGTCGGACGCGCCGCGAACGAGATTCGCAGCCGGATGCACGACCCGAGTCGCGTGACGTTCATCATCGATCGGAACCTCAACTACACGAACGTCTGCTACACGGACTGCGACTTCTGCGCCTTCTACCGCAGCCCGGGCGATCGCCGCGAGGGCTACCTCCTGCCAAAGCCGGTGATCTTCAAGAAGATCGAAGAGACGCTCGCGCTCGGCGGCACCGGCCTGCTCATGCAGGGCGGTCATCATCCCGATCTCGGGGTCGACTACTACGAGGATCTCTTCCGCTCGATCAAGTCGCGCTACCGCATTCATCTGCACGCGCTGTCGCCGTCGGAGGTGCAGCACATCGCGCGCCGGTCGACCCTGACGATTCCGGAGACGCTCACGCGGCTGCGCGACGCGGGGCTCGACTCCATCCCCGGCGGTGGCGCCGAGATCCTCGTCGATCGCGTGCGCCAGATCATCGCGCCGAAGAAGACGAAGACGAACGAATGGCTCGGCGTGATGCGCGAGGCACACCGACTGGGGATCTCGACGACGGCGACGATGATGTACGGCCACGTCGAGACGCTCGCCGAGCGCGTCGAGCACTTCCGTCGCATCCGCGAGCTCCAGGACGAGACCGGCGGCTTTCGCGCGTTCTTCTCATGGACATTCCAGGACGACGGCAACCGTCTCGTCGAGCTCGTGCCGGTCGAGCAGAGGCCGACCTCGTTCGACTACCTCCTGACGCAGGCCGTCTCGCGGATCTATCTCGACAACGTCCCGCACATCGGTTCGTCATGGGTGACGCAGGGGAAGAAGATCGGCCAGGTTGCGCTCGGCTTCGGCGCCGATGACATGGGCTCCGTGATGATCGAGGAGAACGTCGTCTCGGCCGCCGGGACGACGCATCGGACCTCGGCCGAGGAGCTCGTCTACTTGATCAAGGCGCTTGGCAAGACTGCGGTGCAGCGCGACACGCTGTATCGCGACGTTCGCGTTTGGTCGTAGCTACTTCTTCACTTTCGCGACGGCGATCGCCCCGGAGGGCGGAGCGAGCGTCTCCGAAACGCACGGCGCACTGCCGAGCGTCGGGTCGCATTGCGCGATCAAGTAGAAGCTGATGAACGAGAAGAAGTACGTGGTCTGCCGGAGCGGCTTCGTCACGGTGTACCGGCCGCGCTTGTCCGTCTTGGCGTTCGCGAAGAGCTTGACGGACGAGAACTTCGACGACGTCGACGAAGCGATGCCGACGTCGAAGCCCGCAGCCGGGATGCCGCCCGCGATTGTCGTCACGCCGCTCAGCGTGACCGTGTGCTTCTTCGCGTCGTACCGTGCGCCGAGCGTGAGCCGGTGGGGCAGCGGAACGAGCGACTGCGCCTCGACTGTCCTCGCCGCGTCGGGCACCTCGCCCGCACCGTACGGAGTGAGGAGTGCACGCCAGACGTAGGCGGTGGCCGTCGAAGGATTCGTCAGCACCTGCGGCAGGTCGATGTCGACCTCCTCGAAGACGAAGCCGGCAGCGGTCGCTGCGTCGAGGCACAGCTTCAGCGAATACGCGGCCTTCGGAGCGACGTCCGCCGTCGCAGGGTCGACGTAGATCGGAATCACGAGGCCTCGACCGCCGACTGTCGCGCTCAGCAGCCACACGCCGGCGTGCGTTCCCGGTGCGCAGGCATCAGCCGTGTGCCGCGCGGGATCGTCTGCCGTCACGACGGCGCCTGCCTGATTCGAGCCGCCGGACGACCGGAACTGGACCGCGGCGTCACCGACCTTTGCGTTCGCACCGGGGAGCGTGATGCGATAGCCGGCCGGCACGTAGATCGTGACCGCTGCGATCGGGACCGACGCCGGTGCGAAGACTTCGATCTCGGTGTCGGCTGCGGCGCCGGGCGTCGTCTGGAACGCTCTGACTGCGAGCGCGGTCGTCGGATCGGCGGTTCGGCTCGTGCGTCCAGCGCCCGCTGCGGCGACGAAGACACAGGCCAGCCCGATCGCCGCCAGGGCGGCCAGATACCTCGCGCGCACGTTCATTCCTCTCGGAGTCGGATGCCTGCCGACGTGCAGTGCGCGAGCATAGTCGTCTCCCGCCGAGCCCGTCCATGGCCAGAACGGGTGACGCGGGGGCGTGTCTGGCCCGCCGTGGCAGCGGCTACCCTCGGGCGGGTCGTGCTTCGCCTTTCGTTCGTCATCGCCGTGATCTTCGTCACGCTGCTCGCCGTCGGCCCGGCCGGCGCGCAGACCGGCGAGCGCGTGTTGCTCATGCCCGGGGTGACCTACGAACGCGACGTCGAGTTCACGCTCCACGGGCCGGTCGTTTCCCACGTCGTCCTTGGCCCGCGGCCGGACGGCGGGCTGTATCGCCTCGCGCCTGCGCTCTCGAACGGCGCGATCGTCGCGACCGAGACGCTGACGGCGATGGAGAAGAACCTCGCAGGGCAGGGCACCGCTGTCGGCGTCAACGGCGACTACTTCAACGCCAACCCCGGCGACCCGAAGGGGATCCTCGTCCAGGACGGCGTGCTGTCGAGCCCGCCGCCTGCGACTCGGTCGAGCCTTGGGATCGCGCAGGACGGAACGCTTCAGGTGGCACGCGTCGCCTTCGCCGGGATCTGGCGCGGCACCGGCCAGCGGCGCCCGATGACGTTGAACGAGCCTGCGTCCGCCGGCTCCGTGACGCTCTACACGTCGGCGTGGGGTCCGACGACGCCGCCGGAGGCGGGCGCTGTCACGGCGGACGTGATCGCGGCGCTCCCGGCGACGAAGCCGAACGTCGACCTCGGCGGAGCCGTGACGCAAGTCGCAACGACGGGCGACGTGCCGATTCCGCCGGGCGGCGCGGTGCTCGTCGCGCGCGGCACCCAGGCTGCTGTGCTCGCCCGAGAAGCGCCCGCCGGCGCGACCCTCTTCCTCCGCTTGTCGCTGACGCCGGACTGGAGTGGGATGGCTGCGGCGATCGGCGGCGGCCCGGTGATCGTCCAGAACGGAAAGCCCGTCTTCCGAGCCAACGAGGACTTGGGTGCGGCGCTTCTCAACCGGCGGAGCCCGCGCTCGGCTGTCGGCCAGCTCGCCGACGGGCGCATTGCGCTCGTGACGGTGGACGGCGGCGGTGGTGGCTACAGCGTCGGGATGACGAACTTCGAGCTCGCGCTCGCGATGATCAGGCTCGGCGCCGTGCGGGCAATGGCGCTCGGATCGGGCTCTGCCGCGACGATGGCGTTCGACGGAACGACGCTCAACCGGCCGGTCGCCGGAACCGAGCCGCCGCTCGCCGATGCGCTCGTCCTCGTCTACCGGGGCGTCTACGTACCCGCGCTCGAGTCGACCGTGGTCTCGCCGAACGGCGACGGCGTCGACGAGACCGGGACCTTCGCGTACAAGCTGGCGCGGCCGTCGTCGGTTACCGCGACCGTGGTCGGCCCGAACGTGCGCGACGTGCTCGACACCAGCACGCGCGGCCCGGGCATGCAGACGTTCACGTTCAACGGCCGCGGGAGTGGCGGCGCGCCGCTCGCCGAAGGCACTTACCGGTTCACCGTCACTGCGACGGACGATCTCGGTCGCACCTCGCAAGCCGATCGCGTCTTCTCGCTGAACAACACGCTCGGCGCGCTCGCCGTCTCCGCGTCGCTCGTTCGTCTGGCTCCGGGAAACGCCCGCGCGCTGACGGTGACGTTCAACCTCTCGCGCACGGCAAATGTCCGCGCGACCGTCGAGAGCCGGTCCGGCATCGTCGTCCGCACGATCGCGAACGGTGAGCTGGCGTCGGGCGCGCAGGAGCTCGCCTGGGACGGACGCGATGCGCGCGGAAAGCTCGCGCTCGGCGGCGCGTACCTCGTCCGCGTTCGCGCGACAAACGCCGTCGGCACCGCCGAGCTCACCCAATCTTTCGCGGCGCGCCGCTAACGTAGGAGCATGCTCGGAAGCGTCTCGGGCTCGCTGACGTCCGAGATCGCGAGCCACGGTGTCTACGCGGTCTTCGTCTTGATGGCGATCGACGCGGTCTTCCCCGTCGCAAGTGAGCTGGTGATGACCTACGCGGGCGCGCTCGCAGCCGGAGCCTTCACGTCGGCGGCGGGCATCTCGGTCGCGGGCGTCGACCTCTCCTTTGGCTGGGAGGCATTCCTGGCGCTCGGGCTCGCCGGGACGCTCGGCTACCTCGTCGGCTCGATGATCGGCTGGGCGATCGGGCGCTACGGCGGGCGGCAGGTCGTCGAGCGGCATGGACGCTGGATCCACGTCACGCCGGAGCGGCTCAGTCGCGCCGAACGTTGGTTCGCGCGGTGGGGCACGCTCGCCGTCCTGGTCGGTCGCGTGACGCCCGTCGTTCGCTCGTTCATCTCGATCCCTGCGGGTGTCTTCAGGTTTCCGTTCGGCCGCTACGTCGCGCTCACCGCGGTGGGCTCGGCGGTGTGGGCGTTTGGAATCGCGGCCGTCGGTTGGGCGCTCGGGTCGAGCTACGAGCGGTTCCACCACGGCTTCCGCTTCGCCGACTACGCGGTCGCGGCAGGAATCTTGCTCGCCGTGGCCTATCTCGTCTGGAGAAAGATTCGCGCCTCTAAACTGAACCGCCGTGCAGCCGATCCCGCTCGTTGACGTACGCGCGCAGTACGCGCGCCTGATCCCTCAGCTCGAAGAGCGCTTTGCAGCGGTGCTCGAGCGCGGCGAGTTCATCCGCGGCTCCGAGTTCTACGCTTTCCAGGAAGAGGCAGCGCGCTATCTCGGCGTTCCGGAGACGATCGGCGTCGCCAACGGCACCGATGCGCTCGTCATCGTGCTCGACGCGCTCGGCGTCGGTGAGGGCGATGAGGTGATCTGCCCGTCGTTCACGTTTTACGCAACAGCCGAGGCAATCATGCGCCGCGGCGCGACGCCGGTGTTCGCCGACATCGATCCGCAGACGCTGAATCTCGATCCCGCGGATGTCGAGCGACGTGTCACGCCGCGGACGGCGGCGATCCTGCCGGTTCACCTCTTCGGCCGGCCCGCCGACCTCAGCGATCTCGTCGGACTCGGCATTCCGATCATCGAGGACGCCGCGCAGGCGTTTGGATCGCCGGACATTGCGCGCACCGGCGTTGCCTCGACGTTCAGCTTCTTCCCGACGAAGAATCTCTTCTGCCTCGGCGACGGCGGTTTGGTCGCGTGCACCGACGCGGAGCTGGCCGAGCGGGTTCGCATGCTCGCGTTCCACGGCTCGCGCGACAAGGTGACGTTCGACTACATCGGCTACAACTCGCGCCTCGACGAGCTGCAAGCCGCGTTCCTTCGCCTGTTCCTCGCGCAGCTCGACGAGTGGACTGCGCAGCGCCGAGAAGCGGCGGCGCGCTACGCAGACCTCGGCCTCGGCGAGCTCGCCGAGTTACCGGAGGACGAGCCCAGGCACGTGTACCACATGTACGTCTGCCGCTCGCCCGAGCGTGATGCGATTCGCGCCGGTCTCACGGATGCGGGCATCGCGTCCGCTTCGTACTACGTGACGCCGCTCCACCGTCAGCCCGCGCTCGCGCACCTTGGGTATGCGGAAGGCTCACTTCCGGAGACGGAGCGCGCAGCGCGCGAGAACGTCGCGCTGCCGATCTGGGCCGGGATCGACTCGGCAACGCAGACGCGGATCGTCGACGCGGTCCGGGCGGCCGTGCCGGTGCGTTCGTGATCGCTCTTCCGATCAACCGGCACCGCTTCCCGCAGCTTCTCGCCGACGCGTTCATCGTCACGCTCGCGTGGTGGCTCGCGTTCGAGCTGCGGTTCGACAACGGGATGCCCGTCTACTACAAGACGCTGTTCGCGCGGACGGTCTGGTTCGTGATCCTCATCAAGCTCGCCGTCTTCGTCGCCGCGGGCTTCTACAACCGTTGGTGGCGCTACGTCTCCACGCGCGACATGTGGGGCGCCGCGCGCGGCGTGCTTGCTGCGTCGCTCGCCGCTTATCTCACGGTCTATCTCGTGTCGCCGGTGCGGAACGTCCGGTTGCCGCGGTCGGTTGCCGTGATGGACATGCTGCTGACGCTCGCCTTCGTCGCGGGCAGCCGTCTGCTTGCGCGCACGGCGATCGAGCGGCCGCGCGGCGGTCTCGTTGCACGCGGCAAGGAAGTGATCGTCGTCGGTGCCGGCGACGCGTCGGAGCTCGTCCTGCGCGAGATGCTCAAGAACTCTGCGCTCGGTTACACGCCGATCGGCCTCATCGACGACGACCCGCGCAAGCGCAACCTGCGTTTGCACGGGATTCGCGTGCTCGGACAGACCGACGACCTGCCGAGGCTGCTCCGCGAGAACAAGCCGGACGAGCTGCTGATCGCGATTCCGTCGGCTTCGGGTGCGACTCGGCAGCGCGTCGTCGAGATCGCGCAGTCCGCGGGCGTGCCGGTGAAGACGCTGCCGGGCCTCTACGAGCTGATCTCGGGGGATCTCGACCTCGCGGGGCAGATCCGTCCCGTCCAGGTCGAGGACGTGCTCGGCCGCGAGCAGGTCGAGGTCGACTTCGTGCAGATCGCGTCGTATCTACGCGGACAGACGGTTGTCGTCACCGGCGCCGGCGGCTCGATCGGCTCCGAGCTGTGTCGCCAGATCGCGCGCGTCGAGCCGAAGCGCCTCGTGCTCGTGGACGTCGCGGAAACGCCGCTCTTCGAGATCGAGCGCGAGCTCGTCGCGGACCGAGACTTCCCGGCCGCGATCCCGGTGCTCGCCGACGTCAAGGATCGCGAGCGGATACGCCGCTTGTTCGAGCGCTATCCGCCTGACGTCGTCTTCCACGCGGCCGCGTACAAGCATGTGCCGTTGATCGAGGCGAATCCGATCGCCGCGGTCGCGAACAACACGCTTGCGACGCGAGCGATCGCGGAGGTCGCGGCCGAGTTCAAGGTCGAGCGGTTCGTGCTCGTCTCGACGGACAAGGCCGTGAACCCGAAGAACGTGATGGGGCAGTCGAAGGCCGTGTGCGAGTGGATCGTCGAAGCGCTCGGCCATCGCGCCGATGTCTCGACGCGGTTCGTCGCGGTCCGTTTCGGCAACGTGCTCAACTCGTCCGGCTCGGTGATCCCGATCTTCCGCCGGCAGATCGAGAAGGGCGGACCGGTGACGGTGACGCACCGAGATATGACGCGGTACTTCATGACGATTCCGGAAGCGGTGTCGCTCGTCGTGCAAGCCGGTGCGATCGGCGGTCGCGGCCAGGTGTTCGTGCTCGACATGGGTGAGCCCGTCCGGATCGTCGACCTCGCGCGCAACATGATCCGTCTC
The DNA here is from genome assembly GCA_046734795.1 of Actinomycetota bacterium. Taxonomy (GTDB): domain Bacteria; phylum Actinomycetota; class Thermoleophilia; order Gaiellales; family Gaiellaceae; genus JBKPRX01. The sequence goes on along the minus strand of JBKPRX010000155.1, from coordinate 10,412 downwards.
TCGGGCAAAGAGCCCGACGTCGACATCGCGATCGCCGAGATCGGCGCGCGTTACGGCGAGAAGCTGCACGAGGAGCTGTGGAACGAGGCCGAGGCTGTCGGCCCGACGGCGCACCGCAAGATCAAGCGCGCGAGCAGGACGCCCGTGGATGCGGGTTGGCTCGACGAGCGGCTCGCGCAGCTGGAGCAGCTCGTGCGTGAGAACGACACGCTCGAGGTGGTGGCGACCCTCTCGGACATGGTCGCTGCGCCACGACGTGAGAACCTCGCCGCTCCGGAGCCTCGCTCGATCGACCGCGCCGCAGAGGTTGCGGCCGTCGAGGACGAGCCGCTCCTCTGACGCTGCATCCCGCGTAGCTCAGTGGAGGATGCTTCCTTTTGCGTTGCCGACGCGTACGACCGCGACTTGGCCGAGCTCGCTGAACGCGAACTCGTGGTTCACGATCGGATAGAGGCCTTGGTCGTCGAACTCGACGTCGGCAACAGCCCCGCCGCCCGCGGGAACGTGCACGGTTTGCACGCCCTGCTCGTAGCGCATCATGTCGCCGTCGACCCACGCGCGCTTGATCAAGGAGCCGACGACGTGGAAGTCGATGCCGTACGAGGGCCCGGCGGCAACGATCCAGAAGCGCACGGTCTCGCCCGGTCTTGCAGGCAGCGGATGAGCGACATAACGATGAGTGTTCCCGTTGAACGTCGCAGCGCTCGGACGCATCGCGAGCGCGCGGTTGTAGTCGAGTGACATCGGCCGGTTCGCGTCTTCGCCGCTGAAGTACCACTCGCCGCCGACGAGGACGTATTGCCGGTCGGCGTGCGGAAGCGCCTTCTTGGGTTCCACGATGAGCGCGCCGTACATCCCGTTCGCGACGTGGGCCATCATCGGAGTCGTGAAGCAGTGGTACATGAAGACTCCGGGGTCGGTCGCGGTGAAGCGGTAGGTGGTCGTCTGACCCGGCGCGATGTCGCGGAACGCGCGCGCCGGGTTGATGCGCGCCGCGTGGAAGTCGAGTGAGTGCGGCATCGAGCCGTGGTTCGTCAGCCTCGCCTCGATCGTCTGCCCTTGGCGCACGTGCAGCACGGGGGCCGGGACGCTGCCGTCGAACGTCCACGCGCGGTATCGCACGCCGGGTGCGATCTCGACCGTCTCGTCCTTGACGTCGAGCGCGACCCGAACGACGTCGCCGTCGACCACCGGCGGCAGCGTCGCGGGGTCGCCTCCTGCGACGGGCAGCGTCGCAATCGAGGTTGGCAGGACGAGCCGGTCGGCGTGTTCCGTGACCGTCTCGTCTCGCTCGCGGACAAAGACGAACAGGCTGATCGCAACGATGGTGCCGACGACCAACCCCCAAAGAAGCCTGCCCATGACGCACTCTCCCCCCTGTTACGGATCCGTGCGCCGGGCCCGCAGGTCGCAGAACCTATCCAACTGGCAACACCGACGAAAGCCCGGCGTCCACAGTTGAGACGCGCCGTTTCATTCAGGCACGGAATCGACACGGACCCCGTCCAGAGCCGTCGATAGCGTGGCTTCGTGGACCCGTTCGAAGGGCTGAACCCGGAGCAACGCCGCGCGGCGGAAACCGTGCTGGGGCCGGTGTGCATCCTCGCCGGCGCGGGTTCAGGGAAGACCACGACGATCACGCGCCGGATCGCGGCGCAGGTTTCGAGCGGCGCGTTCGCGGCCGACGCGATCCTCGCAGTCACCTTCACGGACAAGGCCGCGCGCGAGTTGCGCGAACGACTTCAACAGCTCGGTGCCGCAGGAGTGCGCGCCGGCACCTTCCATGCAACCGCGCTCTCGCTCGTCCGGCGATTTGCGTCGGAGCAGTCCGATCGCATCCTCGCTAGCAAAGCACCGCTCCTGCGCCAAATCGGCAACGGTCTGCCGCGCCCGTTCCGTTTTCGTCCGGCGGCCGATCTTGCGACGGAGATCGAATGGGCGAAGAACCGCATGCTGACCCCGGTGTCGTATCTCGCGGAGCTGGGCGGGCACGAGCCACCGCTGCCGTCGGATCTCATGGTTCGGGTGTTCGAGCGCTACGAGGGCGCGAAGAAGGCGCAGGGCGCGATCGATTTCGAGGATCTGCTCGGCCGCGCGATCGAGCTACTGCGCGACGACCGTCGGGCGCTCGCCCAAGTACGCGAGCGATGGCGCGCTCTCACCGTGGACGAATATCAAGACGTCAACCTCCTGCAGCAGACGTTCTTGGATCTCCTCCTCGGCGGCAGCGACGAGTTGTGCGCGGTCGGCGACGACTACCAGTCGATCTATTCGTTCACCGGCGCAAGCCCACGGTGGCTGCTCGAGCTGCCGGAGCGGTTCCCGAACGCACTGGTCGTCCGGCTCGAGACCAACTACCGCTCGACGCCCGAGATCCTCGCGCTCGCAAACCGGCTCGTTCCGAGGCTCGGCGGCTCGGAGAAGGCGCTGCGGGCGTCGTGCAGTTCGGGCGCAGAGCCGGAGCTTCGTCGCTGCATCGACGCGGCCGACGAAGCGCAGTTCGTCGTCGGTCGCATTCGAGAGCTCCGTGCGCAAGGCGTTCCGCTCGAGGAGATGGCGATTCTCACCCGGACGAACGCCCGATCGGCGGACTTCGAGGCCGGCCTGCATGCGGCGGCGATTCCATTTCAGGGTTCGTCGCTCCTCGAGCGGGATGCTGCGCGCGGCGTGGTGAAGCTTCTCCGCCGGCGCCTGGAGTCCAGCACGATCGCCGACGACGTGCAGGCGATCGCCGTTCGACAGGGCTGGTTGCCCGACCCGCCCGAGAAGCTCGGCGAGCGCGAGGAGGTCCGGCAGGCGGATCTCACCCGGCTCGTCGCGCTCGCGCGGGAGTTCGACGACACCACGCGCACGGCGGCGGACTTCATCGGCGAGCTCGAAGCGCGGTTCGGCCGCAGTGCCGGGACTGGCCTGCATCTGCTGACGCTTCATCGCGCGAAAGGCCTCGAGTTCGACGCCGTGTTCTTGCCGCGACTCGACGAGAGGGAGCTCCCATCCCGGCAAGCGCGTTCCGAAGACGCGGTTGCCGAGGAACGCAGGCTCCTCTACGTCGGCATCACGAGGGCGCGCCGCTGGCTCGTCGTGACGTGGACGCGCAAGCCGAGTCCGTTTCTCGCGGAGCTCGGCGTCGCGCCGGCCAGGACGTTTCGGGTCGAGGTCGCCGACGTGCCGCCGGCGTTCGCGGCGCTTCGACAGTGGCGGCTGGAGCGCGCGAAGGCGGACGAGGTGCCGGCCTACGTCGTCTTCCACAATTCGACGCTCGTCGAGATCGCGGAGCGAAATCCGCGAACGCTTCGAGAGCTCGCCGCCGTGCCCGGCGTCGGGCCGACGAAGCTCGAACGCTACGGCGCGGAGCTCCTGGCGGCCCTAGCGGCTGCCGCGTAGCGATTCGGCGATTCGTCGTTCCGGGGAAGAAGTCGCGTCCTCTTGCGCTTGCGCGTTTGCCCGCACCCCCACCCAGGGTGGGGTCGCTTCCCACCGCCCTCGAGATCGAGGCTACCGCGCAATTGAGCGCATGTCTGTGCCGATTCGGCGCCGGTTCGCGCTCTTGTAATCGGCTGGTGTCAAGCCAAAGCGGGTTCGGCGGTGCGCGCCGAAAGAAGCAGGTCGAGCAGAACTCGCGGATCGCGACGCACGCGCGAATCATTTCCACCCGCGCGTTTCCGTAGATCGAGTGCGCGAGGATCACTCAGCGGGACGAGCCTGCCGTCGCGGATGAGTGCTTCGTCGACGCCTCCGAGGCGTCCGCCGTAGGTTGTGTACACAGGAACGCCGAGCGCGGCCGCCTCCCGATTCATCGTCCCGCCCGCAGAGACGACGACGTCGGCGAGGGAAATCAGGCTCTGCGCATCGACCGCGCGTTCCGGCAGGATCACGGACGGAAGCGCGAGGCTCCGCACGAACTCCCTCTGCTCCTCGGTACGCGGGAGCACGAACGCGTGGACGCCCTCGTGTGCGCCGAGATAGTCGAGCGTCAAGCGAAAGAGCGGGTTCGACTGCCGGTGGTACAGCGACACGTCCGGCGGCGGTCGAAGCACGACGAGGACGCGATTGCGGTCGACGGCGAACTCTTCGAGAAGGCCCGGGTCGGGCTCGAAGTCGGAGAGGTAGTACTCCTCCTTGAGCCCTGCGTACTGGAGCAGCTTGGGCGGGCGCGTGCCGTATGTCGCTAGCCGATCGGGAGGAATCGCCTCCGGGACGACGACCTTCGTGGCCGCGCGACAACCGAGCTGATGTTGGAGCCAGGCCCACTCGTAGTCGAACGTCGTCGCGCTGGGTATGCCGAGCCTTCGCGCGGTCATCGTCAGCTCGTGCGAGCCGTGCGCCATCGCGACGTCGAAGCTTCGCCCGCGCGCCCAACGGCGAAGGGCGCCCAGACGGTGCGTCATTTGGCGCGCCTTCTGAATACGTGAGCGTCCGCCGTGGCGTCCGATCACCTCGGCTTCCAGCCCGTGCAACTCGAGGAGCTGCAGCGTCTGTGCGTAGTCGCGGGCGGTGATCTCGACCTCGTTGCCTTGTGCCCGCAAGAGCGCGATCAGTGGCCGGAACACGAGCACGTGCGCCGACGCCGTCATGTCGACCCACACCCGCACGTCAGCGAATGAGTGCCTCGAGCCGCGGGCTTGCGAGCGGCTCCGGACTTCGCTCGACATGACGCTCGTACCACAACGTGAACGCGAGGAGGCCCCAGAGCTGACGGCTCAGATCCTCTTCGCGACGAACGTGCCGGTCGAGCACGGCAGTCACCGCTTCGGGGCGAAAGAAGCCTTGACGGCGGATCGTGTCCGGGGCAAGCGTGTCGCGCGCGAAGGGTTCGAGATCCCCGCGGAGCCATGCAGCCGCCGGAATCGAGAAGCCGCGTTTCCGCCCGTTGACGATGCGGTCCGGTAGCAAGGGGGCGACGGCTCGGCGCAGCATGACCTTCTTCGAGAAGCCGCGAACCTTCGCCCGCGCCGGTAGCGCGAACGCGAAGTTCGTCACGACGGGATCGAGGAACGGAACGCGTGCCTCGAGCGAGTGAGCCATCGAAGCGCGGTCGGTCTTGACCAAGAGATCGTCCACGAGGTAGATCGCGAAGTCGACGTCCTGTAAGCGCGCGAGTGTCTCGGCGCCCTCGGTCTCTCGGAAGCGCGCGCGGTAGAGATCGACTGGATCGGCCTCGTGCTTCCGGCCGGTGAGTGCCGCTCGCGCGTCGACTGAGAAAATCTCCTTCCAAGCGTGATGACGCTCGAGCGGCGGAAGATGCGCGCCGCGGACGAAACGTTTCGCGCGATAGTCGAAGCTCGCCCGAGCGTTCGAACTCGGCAGCAGCTCGACAAAGGGCCGCGCAAGGCGCACCGCACGTCCCGCGCGCTCGGCGATCGCGTCGGCGACGTACGTGTGGTATCCGCCGAAGAGCTCGTCGCCACCCTCGCCCGAAAGCGCGACCTTGACGTGTCGCGCGGCAAGTTCCGAAACGAGATACGTGGGGAGAGCCGACGAGTCTGCAAATGGCTCGTCGAACGCCGTCGCCAGCTGCGGTAGGAGAAGCGCCGCGTCCGGGCGAAGGACGAGTTCGTGGTGATCGGTTCCATATCGTGTCGCTACGAGCCGCGCGTCGTCGATCTCGTTGAAGGAGCGCTCCTCGAAGCCGATCGAGAAAGTGCGCAGAGGTTCCGCGCTCGCCTCGGCTGCCAAGGCAGCCAGCGTGGCAGAGTCGACACCACCAGAGAGCAGCACGCCGACCGGCACGTCGCTGACGAGATGCGCGCGGACCGAGTCGCGGAGCCGCGCGCGCAGCTCCTCCAGCAGCTCCGCCTCGTCGTCATGACGAAGTTCTGACGTGCCCACGGGACCGGGGTTCGCAAAGCGCTCGAGCGCGAGGCGACCATCGACCCACGTAAGCACGTGACCCGGCGGCAGCTTGCGGACATCGTTGAAGATCGTCAGTGGAGCCGGGATGGAGTTGAACGCGAGAAACGCCTCGAGCGCGTCCAGATCGATCGCTCCACGTGGTAGCGACCGGAGCTCGGAAGCGAATGCGAGCTCGTCGCCGACGTGTCGGTAGTAGAGCGGCTTGATGCCGTACCGGTCGCGTGCGAGGAGCAGCTGGTGCGCGGGCTCGTCCCAGATAGCAAGCGCGAACATTCCCCTGAGCCGGGTGACGAAGGACGGGCCCCATTCCTCGTACGCGTGAACGAGGACTTCGGTATCCCCGTGCGTGCGGAACGCGTGGCCCGCTCGCTCGAGCTGCGTGCGAAGCTCGACGTAGTTGTAGATCTCGCCGTTCTGGACGACATGGCACGAGCCGTCCTCGTTCGCAATCGGCTGATCGCCCGTCTCGAGGTCGATGATCGAGAGTCGACGCGCCGCGAGGCCCACGTGTGGAAGTACGTATTCGCCCGCGCTATCGGGCCCGCGGTGCACGAGCTTGCTGCTCATATCCGCGAGTCGTGTCCTGTCGAAGCCGGTCGAGGACGCGATTCCGCAGATCCCGCACACGTCTCTACTCTACGGGCGCTGCCGCCTCGAGCCGCCCAGCGACTGCCGCAGCACGCGGACGCCTGTGACAGCGACGGTTCTGAGATAGAGGCGCGCCGACCGATCCGCGATCCACTCCAAGTCGTGCGCGAGCTTCTCGACCATCGACGTCTCGTACTCGCGCCGAACTTGCGCGAGGCCCGTCAGCCCCGGACGTACCGCGAGCCTCTGCCAGTACGCCGGTAGTTCCTGCGCGAGCTGCTCGAAGAAGATCGGCCGAATCGGGCGGGGGCCGACCATACTCATGTCGCCTCGGAGGACGTTCCAGAGCTGGGGGATCTCGTCGAGCTGCGTCGCCTTCAGCCACCGCCCGATCTTCATGTACTCCGCTTCGGTACGAGCCACGAGCTCGGCGCCGAGGTAGGGCCCCAGGCGCGTCTCGGCATCGGGCCTCAGCGTTCGAAACTTGAACATCTTGAAGATGCGGCCGCCTCGGCCGACTCGCTCGCCTGCGTAGAAAACCGGCCGGCCGCTCGTGAGGAGAATCGCAAGAACGATCAACACGCTGAGCGGCGCGAGCACGATGAGAAAGAATCCGCTCAGCACGATGTCGAGGACGCGCAGCACCCCGTCGCGTCCGCGAGGGGGCGAGGCCGCCGCGAGTTGCCGGAAGCCTCGAATGAGCGTGCTCTCGAGTTCCGGCGTCTTCGACACGGGCACGCCGCTGATGCTAAAGGCGTCCCCCACCGGAAGACAGTGCCGGATGCATAATGGATTCTTATGGACACGCGACAGCTTGCGGCCTTCTGCGCAGTGGTCGACCGGAAGAGCTTCTCGCATGCTGCTGAGCGGCTCGGCGTCACGCAGCCGGCGGTGAGCCTGCAGATCCGCGCGCTCGAGAAACGCCTGGGCCGGCAGCTTCTCGACCGCTCGGGGCGACGCGTCGAGCCGACCGAAGCCGGACGGCGGCTCTATCGAAGCGCTCAGCGCTTGCTCGCCGTCGAGGAGCAACTGCTGGCAGATGTCGGCGGCGGTGAAGAAGCGGCCCTCAGCGGCACGCTCGACATCGGCGCGTCGACCGGACCGGGTGGGACCGTGCTTCCGCAGATTCTCTGCGACTTTCAGGAGCGCCATCCCGAGGTGCACGTCGCGCTCTCGGTTTCCGACACCCAGCGCGTCATCGAGCGCGTGGCCGCGCGCGAGCTCGAGCTGGGTGTCGTCGGTGCCGCGCGACGTCATCGCGGTGTCATCTTCGATCCGTTCTTCCGCGACGAAGTGGTCCTCGCGGTTCCGCCCTCACACCGATTCGCCGGTAAGACGATCTCGCTCGCACAGCTTCGTGAGGAGACGTTGATCGTGATGCAAGAGGGCGCGGGGGTCCGCCAGGTGATCGAGGATGCGTTGCGCGGCAGCGGTGTTCGCCTCCGCGAGCTCAACGTTCAGCTCGAGTTGGGACTCCAAGAGTCGGTACGAAGCGCGGTGTTGGCCGGCTACGGCGTGACGTTCATCTCCCGATCGGCAATCGAAGCGGACCTCGCCGCTGGAACCCTCGCCGTCGCGCGTGTTCGTGGCCTCGAGCCGTCACGGCAGATCTCGCTCGTCCGCGCCACCGGTCGTGTCGAGACACGGATCGCCAGCGCATTCGTTGCGTTCGCGCGGGAGCGGCTTCGATGATCGTGCGCTGGGGTCTCGATGAGCTGCCCGCGGTCATTGCGGAGGTGGGCGGCAGCGCGCCATTTTTTGTCCGGAGCAAACGGTGGGCCGACCTTGAGCTCGGGATCGCGGACGCGGGTACCTGGGACGAGGTGCCGAGTGCGCGGATCGCCGATGCTGCTGCGGCAGCCGCAGCAGCAGGATCCATCGTTGCCGCCGGCGGGGGCAGCGCCATCGATCTCGGCAAGGCGATCTCGGCGGAGACTGGGCTGCCGCTCGTCTCGGTGCCGACGACGTACTCCGGTGCCGAGTGGACCACGATGTTCGGCGTTCGTGATCCGGGCAAGATCATGCGCGGCGGTGGTGGCGGTGCGAACACCGCAGGCATCGTCTACGAACCGTCCTTGACGCTGGCGCTACCCCGTGAGCCCACTGTCGGAACGGCGATGAATGCTCTCGACCACTGTGCGGAGGCTCTCTACTCGCGCAGTCGAAGTGACGAAGCCGACGCGCACGCTTTGCGTGGCGCCGAGCTGATCGCTCGTTGGCTGCCGAAGGTGGTCGAGAATCCGGGCGACCTCGAGGCTCGCACACGGCTACTCGAGGGCGCCTCGGACGCCGGTGCTGCGTTGCGCGCCGGGGGTTGTCTCGCGCATGCGATGTCGCAGACGGTCGGCGGCGCCTACGGCTATGCCCACGGAACAGTCAACGGCATCTGTCTGCCGGCAGCCCTCCGATTCAACGCCGAGCATGCGCCGGATGCCGTGCGCAAGTTCGCCGAAGCGATCGGAGCCGACGATCCTGCGACACGTGTCGAGGAGCTTGCAGCGCTCGGAGGGCCAACGCGGCTGCACGAGCTCGGCGTTCCGCGTGAGGATCTTCCGCGGCTCGCCGCGGCGGCGGCGGAGCGTCCTGGCAACCGGCTGAACCCGGTCGAAGCGACGCCGGAGCAGATCGAAGGACTTCTCGAATCCGTTTGGTGAGCGGCTACGTGTACCGCTCCCCCTCGTCGCGGCGATAGCCCCAGGCGGCGAGCGCCGCGAAGACGGCGCCATAAGCGCCAAGGGCGAGCCAGTGCTCGACCTGCCACGGCTCGCCCGTTGCCGCGGCCCAAAGGATGTCGGCCCACTGTCTCGTCGGTAGGAACTGGCCTGTGTCGGACACGACGTTCGGAAGGCCCTGAGGGCCCGTCCAGAGCCCGCCGAGGTAGGCGAGGCTGAGGTAGAGGATGTTTGCGACCGGCAATGCACTCCGCGGCGGCAGCCAGTAACCGAGCGCAATTCCGAGCAGTGTGAAAGGGACGCTCCCGACGACGAGCGCGAGTCCGAGCCGCAGCCACTCGTCGAGCGAAAGCCCAGGATGCGTCGTCGGAACCGCGAGGAGCAGCAGCGTGACTAGCGCGGCAGTCGCGAAGACTGCCGCCGACATCAAGCGTCCGCCGAGGCGACCCGCAGCGCTCACGGGCAGCGTGCGCACGAATCGCTCCCACGGTCGCACGCGATCGGCAGCGATGCCGACGCCGAATTGGAAGAACGCGACGCTCAGGACTGCGTAGGCGACAAACGATGCGAGCAGGACGTCGGCCTGACCCTCGGCTCGCGGAAGTGCGAAGAAGGCGAAGAAGATCGTCGGTAGCGCAAGCGTCGGGACGCTGAAGCTCGGATAGCGGAGGAGTTCGAGCGTCGCTGCACGCGCATGCAAGAAGGCCAGCTTCACCGCTCATCCTCCGTAACGAGCAGCTCAAGTCCAGGTCGTTCGATCTCGACCCCCTGCAAGTCAGCGTCGAGCTCGACGAGTTCACGCATGAGCGCAGTCTCGTCGCGCGTCCTCAAGATCAATCGATCGGCGAGGACTCGCATGTCCAGGGCGGCGTTCGGCTTCGGAAGTCGCTGTAGACGCAAGCGAAAGAGCACGACCCCGTGCGCCGAGGAGATTTCGGCAGCCGGGCCGTCGGCTGTCACCCGACCGCCGCGGAGCACGACGACGCGTGTGGCAAGCGCAGCCGCCTCGTGCAGGTCGTGTGTCGTGAGGAGGATCGCGCGCCCGCGCGCTGCGAACGAGCGGATGGCGTCCCACAGGGCGAGTCGTCCGGCGACGTCGAGGCTGCTGCTCGGCTCGTCGAGGATGGCGAGCTCGGGATCGCCGGCGAAGGCCAGCGCGACCGCTACGCGGCGTCGCTCGCCGCCCGAGAGGCCGCCGGCTTGGCGGGACGCCAGCGCCTCGAGGCCGAAGCGCTCGAGCAGCTCGGCCGTCGGGAGCGGTTGCGGAAAATGTCGTCGCACGAAGTCGACGATTTCGCG
>JBKPRX010000154.1:0-10310 GCA_046734795.1 Actinomycetota bacterium | reverse complement strand
GAACGCAACGCGCTCGTGGAATGCCTGCGCGACGTCGACCGCCTCCTGGCCCGTCATCGAGTCGACCACGAGCAGCACGTTCATCGGGCGCACTGCGTCACGCACCCGCGCGAGCTCGTCCATCAACGCCTCGTCGATCTGGAGGCGCCCGGCAGTGTCGACGATCACGAGATCGCGGTCGTCGGCCTTCGCGCTCGCAAGGCCGAGCTCTGCGGCGCGGACTGCTTCGGTTCGTTCGTCGGCGTAGACCGGAACGTCGATCTGCTTTCCGAGCTGAACGAGCTGCTCGATTGCAGCCGGCCGCTGGAGGTCTGCGGCGACGAGCGCTGGCTTCCTTCCCTCCTTGCGGAGAAGGAGCGCAAGCTTCGCGGCCGTGGTTGTCTTACCGGATCCTTGAAGGCCGGCGAGGAGGACGACAGTGGGCGGCCGAGACGCGTAGGCGAGCTTCGAGGACCCGGAGCCCATCAGCGCCGTTAGCTCCTCGTGCACGACCTTCACGACCTGCTGGCCCGGCGTCAGGCTCTTCTGCACGTCGGCGCCGAGCGCCCGCTCGCGCACCTGCGCGACGAAGTCTTTGACGACCTGGAAGTTGACGTCCGCTTCGAGCAGGGCAAGCCGGATCTCGCGCATGGCGCGCGAGATCGCCTCCTCGTCGAGCGTCCCCCGGCCGCGAAGATCGCCGAGAGCGTTCTGGAGCTTGTCCGCAAGAGCGTCGAACACGAGCCGACAGTGTACGTACGCCCTTTCGCGGGTAGGGCCGCGTGACTTGCTGTCTAGTGAGGAGGTTTCAAGTGGCCGGTGTTGCGAAGGTGATCACGGTCATCGGTTCATCGCCCGAGAGCTTCGCGAAGGCGGCTGACGCCGCGGTTCAGGAAGCGTCGAAGACGCTGCGCGGGATCACCGGCGCCGACGTCATCTCGATGAGCGCCACGGTGGAGAACGACCGGATCAGCGAGTACAAGACGACGGTCAACGTCGCGTTCGCCGTCGAGCGGTAGGCGGGCTGTCGGCGAGAGCCGGGAGGGTCAGTCGGACACGAGCGCGCGCGCGAAGTCACGCGCGTCGAACGGCCGTAGATCGTCGAGGCTCTCGCCAACTCCAATCAGCTTCACGGGCAGATTCAGCTCGTGCGCGATTGCCACAGCGACTCCGCCCTTGGCTGAGCCGTCGAGCTTCGTCAGGGCGACGCCCGTCACGCCTGCGGCCTCGCCGAAGAGGCGCGCCTGCTGCAACGCGTTTTGACCCGTAGTCGCGTCGACGACGAGAAGCGTCTCATGCGGAGCGCCGGGCAGGCGACGCTCGACTACCCGTCGGACTTTCGCGAGCTCTTCCATCAGATTCGTCTGCGTGTGCAAGCGGCCCGCGGTGTCGACGATCACGATGTCGCGCCCGCGCGCTTCGGCCGCGTCGATCGCATCGAACGCGACCGCGGCCGGATCGCCGCCGCGCTCGCCGCCGACGAAGTCGACGTCGGCGCGCTGAGCCCAGATCTCGAGCTGTTCCTCAGCCGCAGCTCGAAACGTGTCCGCAGCGGCGACCACGACGGTCCGTCCGTGCTCGCGAAGGCGCGCGGCGAGCTTCCCGATCGTCGTCGTCTTGCCGGTGCCGTTGACGCCGACGACGAGGAGCACGCTCGGCCGTTCGGCGAGCTTCAGCGTGGGTGGATCGCCGAAGAGCGTCGCGATCTCTTCCGCAAGCGCCTCGTTCAGGTTCGTCAGCTCTCCGCGTGCCTCGAGCCGGCGGACGAGCTCGGCCGTCGCGCGCACGCCGACATCACCTCGGATCAGCGCTTCTTCGAGCCGTTCCCAGTCGGCTTCGTTGCCGGGGTCGAACGTCGCCGCCGCGAGCTCGCCGGCGAGCGCGGTCCGGGACTTCGAGAGCGAGTCGCGCAAGCGCGCAAAGAGGCCTGCGCGTTGCGCCTCGGATTCCGGCGCCCCGTCTGCGTCGCCCAGCAATTCCGCCCAGCTTCTCGCCATCGCGGGGACGTTAGCCGCGGCGCCCTCGGCGAGCGGCCGTGTCCTTGCGGCCAAGAAGCGGTCGATGGCAGTCGATGGCGATGGTGATGTACATCAACCGCAGCTTCAAAACTGCGTCGAGTTCGTGACGACTTACGCCGCGCCGACGGCCGCGGCGTCTTCGCGCGGCAGGCGGCGCGAAACGAGCTGGGAGACACCGTCGCCGCCCATCGTCACGCCGTAGAGAACGTCGGCGGCTTCCATCGTCCGTTTCTGATGGGTGATCACGACGAACTGCGCGCGATCGGCGTAGCGGCGGAGCAACTCGACGAACCGGCCGATGTTCGTGTCGTCCAATGCAGCCTCGACCTCGTCCAGGAGGTAGAACGGGCACGGCCTCGCGAGGAAGAGGGCGAACAAGAACGAGATCGCGCCGAGCGCCTTCTCGCCGCCGGACAGGAGCGAGAGGCGCGTGATCTTCTTGCCGGCGGGCCGCAGCTCGATCTCGATTCCCGGTAGCTCCTCCGGAGAGTCGGCGTCGGCCTCGGCGAGACGCAGCCGCCCCTCGCCGCCGGGGAACAACGTCGCGACGACCTCTTCGAAGTTCTCCTGGACCGCAGTGAACGTCTCGTCGAAGAGCCGCTCGACCGTCGCGGCGAGCTCCTCGCGCAGCCGCTCGAGCTCCTCGAGGCTCGCCTCGAGATCCGCACGCTGTGTCGTGAGCTCCGTCAGGCGCTCCTTCTCTGCGTCGTACTCCTCCTTCGCGAGCGGATTCACCGCACCGAGTGCCTCGCGTCGCCGCTCGAGTCGTTCGCACCGTGCGCTGAGCTCGCCGCGATCGTCACCCTCGGCCGGCTCGGCACCCGCGCCTTCGAGCCGGCGGCGCGCTTCGGCCGCTTCTGCGTCGAGCCTTGCACTCTCGACCTCGATCGCCGCAACCGTCTGCCCGGCCTCGCCGAACGCGTTGCGCAGCTCGACCTCCGCCGCACCGAGCCGCCGGAGCTCGTCACCGAGCTCGCCGGTCCGCGTCGCGCCCGCGTCGACGCGAGCTCGAAGCGGTGTCTCGAGCCGCTCGTCGCCGGCAGACGCAAGCGCAGTGACGAGACGCTCCGCGATCGCCGTGAGCTTCGCGAGCAGCGGGTCGGGTGCGGACGAATACGCGTCGGCCGGAATCGGCGCGGCCGCCCGCGCCTCGAGCTCGCGGACGTCCTCGGCAAGCCGCTTGCGCCGCGCTTCGAGCTCGAGCCACACGGCCTCGGCCGTCTCGCCCGCAAACCACAGCTCGCCGCGTTGTGGGTCGAAGCCGAAGCCCTCCTCCGTCACTGCCGGGACGCGCGAATCCAGCAGCTCGTCCTTCGGCACGACCGGAAGCGAACGGACGAGCTCGGCGGGGTCCCGCCCGACGAGGACGACGACGTTGCCGAGACCCGCAGCGCGTACACGCTCCGCCAGCGCGAGCGCAGCTTGCGCGTCGCGCGCGACGAGCGCCGAGCCGCGATGGCCGAGCGCAGCTGCCACCGCGCGTTCGCGACCGGCGTCGACGTCGAGGAGCGACAGCGCGAGCCGTTCGCCGTCCTCGGCGAGCGCGCGCGCCGCGGGCGAGAGCCCTTCGCGTTCCGCAAGCGCGCGCTCGAGCGCGTGCAACCGCTCGCGCGCCAGAGCGGCCTGTTCCGAGAGCGCTTGACGCTCGGCACGGACGCGTGCGTCGAGAACGCGCTGCGGCCGGGCCAAGTCGTGCTGGAGACGTTCGAGCAGTCGTTGCGCGCTTTCGTGTCGCAGCGCGAGCCGCTCGCGCGCGCTTCGCAACCGGTAGAGCGCGTGCAGAGCCTGCTCGCGCGCGCCCGCCGCGTCGGCGAGCTCTTCCTCGACGCGGCTGCGATCGGCGAGCAGCGCCTCGAGCCGATCCTCTGCGTGACGTCGTGCGAGTGCCGCGGCCGTGCGGCGCGAGTCGGCATCGGCGAGCCGGGCATCGACCTCCGCGAGATCGAGCTCCGCAATCCGTGCATGGAGCGCGCCGATCTCACCGCGAAGCTTTTCCGCGCGTTCCGCCGCCGTCGCTTGCAGCGCGAGCGGTCGCAGCCGCTTCCGAACCTCGTCCTCGAGATCGCGCGCACGCTCGACCTGGATCGCGACCCGGGCAAGCTTCAGCTCCGCACGGTGCTTTCGCTGCTTGTACTTGCCGAGACCCGCAGCCTCTTCGATCAGTGCGCGCCGCTCCTCGGGCTTCGACGCGAGGATCTCTTCGACCTTGCCCTGACCGATGATCGAATGCATGCCCTGGCCGAGGCCGAGGTCCGCGAGGATCTCGACGAGGTCGAGGCGTCTGACCGCGGTGCGGTTCAGCAGGTATTGCCCCTCGCCGCCGCGGTGCAGGCGCCGCGTGATCGAGAGCTCGCTGTAGTCGACTGGGCCGTCGCCGCCCGCGTTGTCGAAGAGAAGCTCGACGTCGCAGTACTCGGCTGCCTTGCGCGTCGCCGCGCCCGCGAAGATGACGTCGTCCGGCTTCTCGGCCCGAAGCTCGGAGGGGCTGAGCGATCCCGAAGCCCAGCGGATTGCATCGGCGACGTTCGACTTTCCCGACCCGTTCGGCCCGACGACGATCGTGACGCCCGGTTCGAGCTTCACCTCCACCGGCTCCGGGAACGACTTGAAGCCGCGCATGCGGATCGAGCGCAGGTGCACGCGAGGAGGCTACCCGCCCGCGCGGATGCCGTACCTAGGCCGCCGCTGGGGGCTCGATCTTCGCAAGCGCCTCCTTGGCCGCTTCCTGCTCTGCAGCCTTTTTCGAGCGCCCCTCGCCGGCCCCGAGCTGCGCCCCGTCCACGACCGCAGCGCACGTGAAGCGCCGGTCGTGGGGCGGCCCGTCGACCTCGAGCACGGTGTAGACGACGTGGCGGCCCTGGCGTGCGAGCGCTTCCTGGAGCTCCGTCTTGTGGTCGACGTGGTGCGTGCGCGCGTACTCGATCCGGTCGGCGAACGCGTCGATCACGGCCTGCTCGATCTTCGCGAACCCGTGCTCGAGGAAGAGCGCAGCGAGCGCCGCTTCGAGCAGGGCCGCGAGGACGTTCCGGTTCCGCGTGAGGCGGTCGAGCTCCTCGGCGGGAACGTCGACTGCGCGGGCCTCGAGACCGGCGGCGAGTCCGAGCTCGCGCGCGACGACTGCGCAGCTCGCACGCGAGACGACGTGCGAGCGGATCTTCGCGAGCCGGCCTTCGGAGAAATCCGGATAGCGCCGGAAGAGCTCGTGCGCGATCACGAGCTCGAGGACGCTGTCACCGAGGAACTCGAGCCGCTCGTACGACTCGGCGCGGTCGACGGCCCACGAGGTGTGCGTGAAGACACGCTCCGCCGCTTCGTCCGGCAGCCTGTCGATCAGGCGCCGCAGCGCCGCCTTATCGAACCCCCCTTCGCTACTGGTGCGAGGAGACGTAGTCGACGGCCTGCCCGACGGTCTGAATCTTCTGGGCGTCCTCGTCCGAGATCTTGATCCCGAACTGATCTTCCAGCTCCATGATCAGCTCGACGAGGTCGAGCGAGTCGGCGTCGAGATCCTCCTGGAAGGAGGCCTCTTCGGTGATCTCGCTCTCTTCGATCCCGAGCTGTTCCGTCAGCACTTCCTTGACGCGCTCGAAGACTTCCTCACGGGACGCTGCCATGTCACCTCATTCGGGTCTGAAAGGGTCAAAAATCGCGGCGATCATACAGCCTGAGACGGCGCACGCTCGGGCAAGCGGGCGGCGAGGCGGCCGACGACGTCGTGCTCGACCCCGCGCGCGGCGAGGCGGATCGCATTCGCGACGGCGTGCCGCGACGAGTTGCCGTGCGCAATCACGGCGAGCCCGCGGAGGCCGAGGAGGTACGCGCCGCCGTACGTATCCGGGTCGAGCCGCGTCCGCAGCCTGCGCGCCGCGGGACGGATCAAGAGGCCGCCGAGCTTTCCGCGCTTCGTGGCTTGGATCTCTTCGCGCAGTGCCTCGAGCAGGTTCTTGATCGTTCCTTCGAGGAGCTTGAGGACGACGTTGCCCGTGAAGCCGTCCATGACGATGACATCGGCCGCGCCTGCGAGCACGTCGCGCCCCTCCGCGTTCCCCTCGAATCGCAGCTCGCTGTCTGCGAGGAGCGCATGCGCCTCGAGGGTGAGCTGGTTGCCTTTCTCGGCCTCCTCGCCGATCGAGAGGAGCCGAACCGAGGGGTCGTCGATGCCGAGGATCTCCTCCGCGAAGATCGACCCCATGTAGCCGAACTGGAGCAGGTGCTCCGGCCGCGCGTCGGCGTTGGCGCCGGCGTCGATCAGGACGGACGGGCCTTCGCGGGCCGGGATCGGAACCGCGATCGCGGGCCGGTAGACCCCGCGAAGGCGGCGAAGCTCGAGCAAGCAGGCGGCGAGGATCGCGCCGGTATTCCCCGCCGAGAAGACCACGTCGGCGTCGCCCGCGGCGACCGCGCGGCAAGCGACGACGAGCGAGCTGTCGGGCTTGCTCCGTACTGCCTCGCCCGGTTTGTCGTCCATCGCGATCTCTTCCGTCGTCACGACGTGCCTGAGGCCGGCGGTGTCGAGCGACTCCGGACCGAAGACGACCGGCTCGAGCTCGGGCGTCCGCGCCTCCAGCGCACCCGCGATCACCTCGTCGGCGCCACGGTCGGCGCCGAGTGCGTCCACCGCGACCCGAACCGGCCTGGTCATGAACTACGGCGCGTCGACGCGAAGCGGCTCGATGTCCCGGCCGCGGTACGTCCGGCACGTCGGGCACATCCGATGCGGGCGCTTCGGCTGCCCGCACTGCGGGCAGACGTTCACACGCGTCGCCTCGATCGCGTGCGTCGCGCGACGCTTGTCGCGGCGCGACTTCGACGTCTTCTTCTTCGGGACGGCCATAAGCCGCGGCAGTCTAGCTGACCTCGAGCCGAAAGCGGTCCGCGCGAGCTTTCCGCCGAAACTCTGCCGGCGAGCTAGCGTGCATCTCGTGCTCGTGCGGGACGCAACAGCAGACGACGTCGAAGCGATTCGCGCCATCTACAACGACGTGATGGCGACGTCGACTGCGATCTATCGCGAAGAGCCGGCGTCTGCTGACGAGTTTCGCGAGTGGTTCGCGACGCGCACCCGGCTCGGCTTTCCGGTCATCGTCGCCGACGAGGGCGGCGAGGTCCTCGGTTACGACTCTTTCGCCGACTTCCGGAACTGGCCGGGCTACCGGCACACGGTCGAGCACTCGGTGCACGTGCGTGCCGACGTGCGCGGCCGCGGCATCGGACGCGCGTTGGTGACGGAGATCATCGCCCGCGCCGGAGCGCTCGGAAAGCACGTGCTGATCGCCGGGATCGACGCGGACAACGACGTCTCGATCCGATTGCACGAGCGTCTGGGCTTCGAGCGGGTCGCGCACTTCCGCGAGGTCGGCTGGAAGTTCGAGCGCTGGCTCGACCTCGTGTTCATGCAGCGGCTTCTGCCGTAGGGCTAGTCGCTGTTCTGAACGGCCGCCATCAGGAGCAGGCCGCCGTCGATCACGAGAGACGCGCCTGTGATGTAAGCGGCCGCCTCGGAAGCCAGATAGGTGACGAGCGCCGCCACTTCGCGCGCGTCTCCGGGCCGCCCCGCGGGAATGCCGTCGCGCTGCTGCGTGTGGGGGTCGACGTCTTCCTGGTTCGTCATCGGCGTGGCGATTTCGCCGGGCGCGATCGCGTTGACCGTGATGCCGTGCTCCGCCAGCTCGAAGGCCATCTGTTTCGTCAGCCCGCCGAGTCCGTGCTTCGCGGCGACGTACGCAGCTGAGTTCGGGAGCGGCACGTGCTCGTGAACTGACGTGATGTTGACAATCCGGCCGCCGCGCCCTTGCTGCACCATCCGTCGCGCCGCGCGTTGAGCGCAGAGGAACGCGCCGTTCAGATCGACGTCGAGCAGGTGCTGCCAGTCCTCCCACGAGAGCTCGAGGAACGGCGACTGACGCGTCGTGCCCGCGTTGTTGACGAAGACGTCGATGCCGCCCAGGAGGTCGATCAGCTCGTCGACGACGTCGGCTGCTTCGGGCAAGCGCGCGAGATCGAGGTTGCGAATCTCCGCGCGGCGACCAAGCGCGATCACCTCGGCCGCAGTCGAGCGTGCACCGTCCTCGTCGGCATGCCACGTGACGCCGACGTCGTAACCGTGCTGCGCTAGCGCGACCGCAGTCGCCTTGCCGATTCCGGAATCCGAGCCGGTGACGACCGCGACGGGCACGCGGTAACGCTAACGATCGTAGTGCGGCTAGCGCGCTTGCGAGTGGTACTCGTCGTTCGGCCGCATGTCGACGGCGGACGCGACACGGTTCGTCATGTTGTAGAAGCCGGCGACCGCCGCCACGTCCCAGATATCGCGATCGGCAAAGCCTGCGTCGCGCAAAGCGTGGCGATCGTCTTCGTCGACAGCGTCCGGCGTCTCCGTGAGCTTCCACGCGAAGTCGAGCATCGCTCGGTGGCGAGGAGAGAGATCCGCGGCGCGGTAGTTCATCACGAGCAGCTCGCCGAGCACTGGATCGTCCGCGAGTTGGCGCACTGCAGCACCGTGCGCGGCGAGGCAGTAGAAGCATCGGTTCGCACTGGAGACGACGACGGCGATCATCTCGCGCTCGAGCCGCGACAGACCGGACGGCGCGCGCATGAGGTCGTCCGAGATCGCGACGAACGCTTCGAGCTTCGCGTTGTCGAAGGCGTAGGCACGCAGCACGTTCGGGACGAAGCCGAGCTTCTCGAGGCAGAGCGCGAAGTACTCCTCCATCTCCGGCGAGAGCTCGCCGTCGGGGAGTTCGAGCGCGGTTGGCTTGGCGGGCGTTCTCTGTCGCTGCGGCTGCTCGCCGACGTCTTCCTTGCGCTTCGTCGCCATCGCTAGGTCCCCTCTCGTAGCTGCTCGAGCGCCGCCCAGCGCGGGTCGGCTTCGGCTTCTTCGTGCTGGTGAGGCTCCTCGTTCAAGTTCTTGCCGCAGATCGGGCAGAGGCCGGCGCAGTCGGCGCGGCAGAGAATCTTCTCCGGCAGCGCGAGCGCGACAGCATCCTGCAGCCAGGCGGTGAGGTCGAGCTGGTCCTCGTCCACGTATTCGCTGTGCTCGTCAGGCGTCGCCTCGCGGTCGTGCGTGTGGTACTCGCGCAACGCGAGCGGCACGTCGACGCCGGTCTCTTCGAGGCACCGGAAGCACGGGCCTTCGACGCGCGCGTCGGCGTCGAGCTCGAGCACCATCCCCGTGTTCGTCCTCGTCACGCGCAGGTCGGCATCGACCGGCGACTGCGCAGGCGCGTACGACTGGCCGCCGAGGACGATCGGCTCGAGCGCGATCTCGACGCGTGTCGAATGCTGCTCGCCGGGGCGAAGCTTGAGTCGGCGGAGATCGAATGTGGACATGCCGCCAGCGTAGCGCCGCTCGGACGCGCTCAGATCCGGCGCCCTCGATCTTCATCCGGAACCGGAGGGAGTGCGTCGAGGCCGTGCTCTTCGATGCGCGCAGCTCATTGTACCGCCGCAACGAAAGCCTCAGCCTTCGTTGCGACGTTCTAGTAGCCGTTTTCGTCGACGCCGTTGATGTCGGCCGGGCCGACACCTGCGACGACGGTTTCTTGCGAGCGCTCGTGCAGGCGCTCGCGTCCGCGGCGAACCGCGGTGAGGAACTTGTCGAGGTTGACCTCGAGCGTCGAGAGGATGCCGTCTGCCCAGTCCTCCATCTCGAGCCGCGTCTCGCGCGCCTGTCGCCGCGCTTCGTCGACGATCTCTTGCGCCTGTCGCTCGGCGAGCTTGACGATCTCCGTCTGCGACGCTTCGCGTACGGCCTGCTCGCGCGCTTCGGCGAGCAAACGATCGGTCTCGCGCTTCGCCTCGGCGAGCATCTCTTGTCGTTCCTTCACGATCCAGCGCGCTTGCTTGATCTCCTCTGGGATCGTTGCGCGCATCTGGTCGAGGATGTCGTAGATCTCGTCGCGGTCGATGCGCACCTGATCCGTCAGCGGCACGGCCTTCGCGTTGTGGACGAGGTCGTCGAGCTTGTCGATGAGAACGAGAACATCCATGAGCTCAGTCTAGCCCGGCTCCTTCGGCGGCAGAGGACGGGTTCCTCCTGGTCTCGCGGGGCAGGCCCTCCACGAACGACCGGATAGCTGCGGCGACTCGGTCCGGGTGCTCGAGCATCATCATGTGGCTCGCCTCGTCGACAACGACGGTCGTGCAGCGCGGGAGGCCACGCTCGAGGTCGGCGACGCCCGAGTCCGTCAGCACGATGCTCTCGCCTCCCCGGAGGACCAGCACGGGGCAGTCGATCTTCGAGAGCAGCGGCCGCAGGTCGTCAGGGGCGAAGGTGGCGTAGACCTGCGGGTCGAGCTTCATCCGCAAGCCGCC
>JBKPRX010000153.1:0-5576 GCA_046734795.1 Actinomycetota bacterium | reverse complement strand
GGCCTCGGCGGGCGCAACGGGCTGCGACCAACGAGCGCGTGGTTACAGGTCGCGAAGTGGCAGGCGCTTGCGGCGCGCGCGGTCGCGGTCGAGACCGGCATCGGCTCGATCTGGTCGTGGGGATGGGCGCAGTGGAACGATCGCGAGAGCGATCCGGACAAGCCGCTCGCAGCGTGCGTTTGGCTCTGGGCGCGCAGCCCGTCGCTCTGCGATGCGCCGGCCGAGGCGGGACCGAGCTTCGACACGTCACGGACGGAGGGCCAAATCCGTCTCGCGGCCGGAGTGCAATGCTCGGTCGGCCGCGACAGGCTCTCAAACTCAGCGATCCAGCGTCTGCAACTGCTGACCGGCGATCGCGACACTGCCTATTCCGCGCTCTACGAGCGGCTCGTGGAAAGCAGGTACGAACCCGTGTCACCGACTGCCGTCCTCGCGGCCGAGCGCGCCGCGATTGCCGCGAATTTCGCAGGGTCGCGGAGCGCGTATCTCGCTGCTCTGGCGAAAGCCCACGCGACGGTCACGATCGCGAGGGGAGTGCTTGCGGACCAGATCCGACGAGCGCGCGTCGCTGCAGATCTTCCTGCAGCGACACCTTCGGCGTCGGCGGTCAGCGCCTTCTACACGTCCTATCCGGACGTACTTGCTCGTGCCGTGGAGACGAAACCGGGCGCGTCGTGGCTCGGCGGACGCACACGAGGCGTCATTCTCTCCGCCACGGCTCCCGGCCAGCTCTTCGACGGGGGCGGGCACTCGGTCTGGACACCGACCGGGATGGTGCATGTGAAGCCACTCGGCGCGACGGTTCCGCTGGGCGCCGTCCCACTTGCGCAGGCCCGGCCCGCGATCGCCGCCGCGCTGCGCTCGTTCGCGCGGAACGAGTCGT
This sequence comes from Actinomycetota bacterium, assembly GCA_046734795.1. Taxonomy (GTDB): domain Bacteria; phylum Actinomycetota; class Thermoleophilia; order Gaiellales; family Gaiellaceae; genus JBKPRX01. The sequence continues at coordinate 4,693 of JBKPRX010000153.1, read as the reverse complement.
TCGAGCGGTGGACGGAGCAGCGACAGAAAGGCGCGCTCGCGACGACGATCTGCGCGAAGGACGACCTACCGCAGATCGCCGCGGTCGAGTTGACGACGTTCCTTCCGTTCTTGCAGCTCGCGCTGTAGCCCTAGTTCGTGTTCGCGATCACGGCGCGGCCCTTGCCGAGCTCCTTCGCTCGGTAGAGCGCTTCGTCTGCCCGCTGGAAGAAGGCGAGCGCGTCGTCCTCAGGTCGCAGCTCGGTGACCCCGGCGGAGAGAACGACGCGACGTGCGTGGCCGAGAGCGCGCGCCGAGATTGCCGTCTGGATTCGCCGGTACAGCTGGTCCGCGTCGCCGAGCGCCGACTCCGGGAGGATGACCGCGAACTCGTCGCCGCCGACCCGACAGGCGACGTCAGCCGACCGAACGACGTCGCGCACGCGGTCGGCGAGCTCGGCCAAGACGGCGTCGCCCGCGAGGTGGCCGATCCGGTCGTTGACGTCCTTGAAGTCGTCCACGTCGAAGACGATCAACGAGAGACGCCGGCTGTACCGGTGCGCACGTGCGACCTCGCGCGCAAGCGTCTCGTGGAAGTACCGGCGGTTGTGCAGGCTCGTGAGCGCGTCGAGGTCCGCAAGTTGACGTGCCTCGCGGAAGCGTCGCGCGTTCTCGATCGCCGGCGCCGCCTGCGCGGCAAGCTGCTCGAGCTGCGTCGCAACGTCTTCGTCGAACGTGCGCGCCGGCGAGCGCGTGAAGACAGTCAGGAAGCCCGTGCCCTCGCCACCGGCGATCGGCACTCCCAGGCCGGCGTAGATGAGCTTCTTGTCACTGGTCTCCGTCGGCGGATAGCGAAACGCCATCGAAATGGAGCGCGCGCCGTGGCTGTCGCCCGGTGCAGCGACTCCCTGCCGTTCCGCCTCTTCGGCGGAGAGGCCCATCGTCGCGACGATCGGCTTCCCTTCGGGACTCCGCACCGTCACGACTGCGGCGTCGGCTCCGGCCACCATCGTTGCGGCCTCCAGGGTTCGCGCGAGCACGTCGTCGAGGTCGATGGAGCGCGTGATGTCCACGACGGTCCGCGCGCGCCGGCTCTCTTCCTCCGCCCGGTCTACGGCGACGGTCAGCTCTCCGGAGAGCTCGTCCATGCGCTCGTTCAGAGACGCGACGACGGTTGCGACCCGCTCCTCGGTTCGCTTGCCCGTCGCCCGTTTCATGTGGACGAGCACGCCTACGAGAACGCCGACGCAAAGCGCCAGTGCTACTGCAATACCGATGAGAATCGTCGTTACGATTCGGCCGCCTCCGCCCTCCGGAGTCGTCCAACTGTAGTGCGGCAAGATTTCGCTATCCACAGTCGGGGGGCCAGGAATTCGCCCCCCCGATGGCGTTACGTGGTGCCTGGTCTCCGAGCCGAAAAACCGCTTCAATAAGCGAACTCCGGCGTTTGACGGGTGGTACAAGCTTGGCTACCATGCCTCGTCCGGTTGGCAGGCTGCGGCCTCGCCGACCGTTGTTGTGTGGAGTAAGAAAGGAAACGTTTGCCGACCGTCAACCAGCTCGTCCGTAAGGGCCGAAAGGCTCAGAAGGCGAAGACGAAGACGCCGCACCTCGGCGGGTCACCGCAGAAGCGGGGCGTCTGCACGCGCGTCATGACGCAGACGCCGAAGAAGCCGAACTCGGCGCTGCGCAAGGTCGCGCGCGTCCGGTTGACGAACGGCATGGAGATCGGGGCGTACATTCCTGGCGAGGGCCACAACCTGCAGGAGCACTCGGTCGTGCTCGTGCGTGGCGGCCGCGTCAAGGACTTGCCGGGCTATCGCTACAAGGTCATCCGCGCGGCGCTCGACACGGCCGGCGTCAGCGACCGAAAGCAAGCACGCTCGAAGTACGGCGCCAAGAAGGGATCGTAGAAGTGCCGCGTCGTGCCGAGATCCAGCCGCGCGTCCCTGGTCCCGATCCGATCTACAGCTCGCCGCTCGTGACACAGGTCGTGAACAAGGTCATGAGCCGCGGCAAGAAGTCGATCGCCGAACAGATCGTCTACGAGGCGCTCGAGACGATCGGGACGAAGACCGGGCGCCCGCCTGTCGAGGTTCTCGAACAGGCCGTGAAGACGGTCACCCCCGTGCTCGAGGTCAAGAGTCGGCGCGTCGGCGGGGCCAACTACCAAGTGCCGGTCGAGGTGCCGCAGCGGCGCGCGCGGACGCTCGCCGTCCGCTGGCTCGTGCAATACGCGCGCGAGCGACGCGAGAAGGGCATGAGCGCGAGGCTCGCCAACGAGCTCCTCGACGCTCTCAACCAGCAGGGCGGGGCGTTCAAGCGCAAAGAAGACGTGTACCGAATGGCGCAGGCGAACAAGGCCTTCGCGCATTACCGCTGGTAGGGGAGTAGAAAGCGATGGCCGCTACAGAGACAAGAGTCGCGCTCGACCGCGTGCGCAACATCGGAATCATGGCGCACATCGACGCGGGCAAGACGACGACGACCGAGCGGATCCTCTACTACACCGGCCGCACCCACAAGATGGGCGAGGTGCACGAAGGCGCCGCGACGATGGACTGGATGGCGCAGGAGCAGGAGCGCGGCATCACGATCACGTCTGCCGCCACGACGGCTTTCTGGCGTGACCATCGCATCAACATCATCGATACGCCCGGGCACGTGGACTTTACAGTCGAGGTCGAGCGCAGCCTGCGAGTGCTGGACGGCGCAATCGCCGTGTTCGACTCGGTCGCCGGCGTTCAACCGCAATCCGAGACCGTCTGGCGCCAAGCGGACCGGTACGGCGTTCCCCGCATCGCGTTCATCAACAAGATGGACCGGACGGGCGCCGACTTCTTCCACGCGGTGCAGACCATGGTCGATCGGCTCGGCGCGCGGCCCGTTCCGGTGCAGCTGCCGGTCGGCCAGGAGGAGCATCACCGTGGTGTCGTCGACCTCGTCGAGATGCAGGCGATCACGTGGGTCGACGATCTGGGCACGAAGACCGAGGTTGGCGAGATCCCGGCCGAGCTCGCCGAACAGGCGCACGAATACCACCATCAACTCATCGACTCGATCGCAGAGTTCGACGACGAGCTGACCGAGACGTATCTGACGGACGAAGAGCTCGTGACCCCCGAGATGATCCGACGTGCGCTCCGCAAGGGGACGCTCGAGATCGCGATCACTCCGGTGCTGCTCGGGTCGGCGTTCAAGAACAAGGGCGTGCAACCGCTGCTCGACGCCGTGATCGACTACCTGCCGAGCCCGCTCGACGTCCCACCCGTCCAGGGCGTTGCGCCCGGGTCGGAGGAAGAGCAGACGCGCGAGCCTTCCCTCGATGCTCCGTTCTCGGCGCTTGCGTTCAAAGTCATGTCCGACCCATACGTGGGCAAGCTCACGTACTTCCGCGTCTACTCAGGCAAGGTCAAGGCCGGAGACCGGGTGCTCAACACCACGACGGGCCGCACGGAGCGGGTCGGCCGCATCCTCCAGATGCACGCGAATCACCGTGAGGAGCGACCCGAGATCGGCGCGGGCGAAATCGCAGCCGGTGTCGGCCTGAAGCAGACGACGACCGGCGACACGCTCGCTGCCGAGAGCGCTCCGATCCAGCTCGAGTCGATGACGTTCCCGGCGCCCGTGATCTCCGTCGCCGTCGAGCCGAAGACGAAGAGCGACCAGGACAAGCTCTCGATCGGCCTCCAGCGGCTCGCGGAAGAAGACCCAACGTTCCAGGTCTCGACCGACGACGAGACAGGCCAGACGATCATCGCCGGCATGGGCGAGCTCCACCTCGAGATCATCGTCGACCGCCTGAAGCGCGAGTTCAACGTCGAGGCGAACGTCGGTCGCCCGCAAGTTGCGTACCGCGAGACCGCCGGTAAGCGCATCGAGAAGGTGCAGGGCAGGTTCGTCCGGCAGACCGGCGGCTCAGGCCAGTACGGAGACGCGATCGTGAACCTCGAGCCGGCGGAGCCCGGCGCTGGCTACGAGTTCGCCGACAAGATCGTCGGAGGAAAGATCCCGAAGGAGTACATCCCGGCCATCGACGCGGGCATCAAGGAGGCGATGGAGTCCGGCGTGCTCGCCGGCTACCCGGTCGTCGACGTCAGAGTCGAGCTCATCGACGGCTCGTATCACGACGTCGACTCGAGCGAGCGGGCCTTCAAGATCGCCGGCTCGATGGCGTTCAAGGAAGCGATGAAGCGCTCGAAGCCCAAGCTGCTCGAGCCGATGATGGCCGTCGAGGTCGTCACGCCCGAGGAGTTCCTCGGCGACGTGATGGGCAACCTGAACAGCCGCCGCGGCCGCGTCGAAGGAATGCAACCCGTCGGCAACGGTCAGCTGATCAAGGCGAGCGTGCCGCTGTCTGAAATGTTCGGCTACGCAACGGACCTGCGCTCGATGACGCAGGGGCGGGCCGAGTTCACGATGCAATTCGACCGCTACGAGGAAGTGCCGCAGTCGGTCGCGAGCGAGCTCATCGACTCGCAGGTCTAGTCAGGAAGGGAACCCGGAGGAGCAATGGCAAAGCAGAAGTTCGAGCGGACGAAGCCGCATCTGAACGTCGGCACGATCGGTCACATCGACCACGGCAAGACGACGCTCACCGCAGCGATCACGAAGGTCCTCGCCGAGAGCATCGGCGGAACGACCGAGGCGCGATCGTTCGAGTCGATCGACAACGCTCCCGAGGAGCGGCAGCGCGGCATCACGATCAATACGTC
>JBKPRX010000152.1:0-17074 GCA_046734795.1 Actinomycetota bacterium | reverse complement strand
GCCGGCGACAGACACGTCGGCCCGCGAGCACGAGCTCGATCACCGCGCCGAGGTTCTCGCCTCGCGGGAGCGCGAGCTCGCCGAGCGCGCGGCCGAGCTGGCGCAGCGCGAGCACGAGCTGTCGGATGCGGAGCGCACGCTCGTCGAGCGCGAGGAGTCGCTCGAGGCGCAAGCGCCCGAACAACCGGCCGCGCCGCCGTCCCCGTCTGAAGCGCCGGTGGCTACGCAGGCTGCGCCACCCGCCCCTGAAGCGCCCGCCGCGGCCGAAGCGCCCTCAGTGCCCGAAGCCCCGCCTACTCAGACTCCGCCGCCTGCGCCCGAACAGCCGATCGCACCGGCGCCCGTCGCACATGCACGACAGAACGGCGCGTGGCGCCTCGCCGAGCTCGAGCAGCTCGTCGAGGCGAACGCGGCCGCTTACCCGCACCGAATCGACGAATGGCGGTCCTACCTCTACTACCTGCGCGACTACGCCGAGCCTGAGGGCAAGCTTCCAAACCACTTCGACTGGCTCATCGAAGACACCTTCGGCGAGCTTCTGGTGCGGCAATGAGATCGTTACGCCAACTCTCCGATCGACGGGGCAACGCCGTCGGAAACTGCGACAAATCGCTTCGGAAAGAACGTGTAAACGGACCCACACAGGCCTCCGTCAAAGCAGACGCCTGGGCTACGATGGGCGTACCTTCGACCCGTGAGCGGCCGCACCGGCCGCCTCGGGATGAGTCGCGGAAAGGGGGTCGAGGGTCGGTTGTTCGAACGCTTCACAGAACGGGCTAGACAAGTCGTTGTCCTCGCACAAGACGAGGCGCGCGCGCTCAAGCACAACTACATCGGGACCGAGCACATCCTGCTCGGGCTGCTCCGCGAGGAGGAAGGTCTGGCCGCACGCGTCCTCGAGTCGCTCGACATCACCGTCGAGGAAGTGCGGGCGCAGGTTGCCCGAATCGTCGGTCAGGGCGACGAGGTCACGACGGGTCAGATCCCGTTCACGCCGCGCGCGAAGAAGGTGCTCGAGCTCGCGCTGCGCGAAGCGCTCTCTCTCGGCCACAACTACATCGGCACCGAGCACATCCTGCTCGGCCTCGTTCGCGAGAACGAAGGTGTCGCCGCACGGATCCTGCTCGACTTCGACGCCGACGCAGACAAAATCCGGAACGAGATCATCCGCATGCTCTCCGGGCCGGGTCGCCGTCAGGGCGCCGGCGCGGGCGCGGGCAGCGCGGGCGAGAAGTCGAAGAGCTCGAAGCTCCTCGACCAGTTCGGCCGGAACCTGACGAAGCAGTCCTCGGAGGGGAAGCTCGACCCGGTCGTGGGTCGCCAGACGGAGATCGAGCGCGTGATGCAGATCCTGTCGCGGCGGACGAAGAACAACCCGGTGCTGATCGGCGAGCCGGGCGTCGGCAAGACCGCCGTCGTCGAGGGGCTCGCAGCGCGCATTGCCGCCGGCCAGGTTCCCGAGCTCTTGAAGGGCAAGCAGATCTACACGCTCGACCTGGCCGCGCTCGTCGCCGGTTCCAAGTACCGCGGCGAGTTCGAGGAGCGCCTGAAGAAGGTCATGAAGGAGATCATGCAGCGCGGCGACATCATCCTCTTCATCGACGAGCTGCATAACCTCGTCGGCGCCGGTGCGGCGGAGGGTGCGATCGACGCTGCTTCGATCTTGAAGCCGGCGCTCGCGCGCGGAGAGCTGCAGACGATCGGCGCGACAACCCTCGACGAGTACCGAAAGTACCTCGAGCGAGACGCAGCTCTCGAGCGGCGCTTCCAGCAGATCCGCGTCGAGGAGCCGTCGGTCGACGACACCGTGCAGATTCTGCGTGGCTTGCGCGACCGCTACGAGGCGCACCACCGCTGCAAAATCACGGATGACGCGTTGCACGCGGCAGCTGAGCTCTCCGACCGCTACATCCAAGACCGTCATCTGCCCGACAAGGCGATCGACCTCATCGACGAGGCCGCGTCGCGCATGCGCATCCGGTCGATGAGCGCGCCTCCGCGCTACCGCGAGCTCGAGGAAGAGATCGAGCGCGTCCGCAAGGAGAAGGAGAACGCGATCGAGTCGCAGGAGTTCGAGAAGGCTGCGAGCCTCCGCGACAAGGAGCGCAAGCTCACGCAGAAGAAGCGCGAGCTCGAGGAGCAGTGGCGCAACTCGGAGAACTTCGAAGAGCAGCCAGAGGTCGGCGAGGAAGAGATCGCAGACATCGTCTCGATGTGGACGGGCATCCCCGTCTTCAAGCTCACCGAGGCCGAGTCGCAGAAGCTCATCCGCATGGAGGAGGAGCTCCATAAGCGCGTCGTCGGCCAGGAAGAGGCGATCGTCGCCGTCTCGAAGTCGATCCGGCGCGCACGCGCGGGCATCAAAGATCCGAAGCGACCAACCGGCTCGTTCATCTTCCTCGGCCCGTCAGGCGTCGGCAAAACCGAGCTTGCACGGACGCTCGCCGAGTTCCTGTTCGGCGACGAGGACGCGATGATCCAAGTCGACATGAGCGAGTACATGGAGAAGCACTCCGTCTCGCGTCTCGTCGGCTCGCCGCCTGGCTACATCGGTTACGACGAGGGCGGCCAGCTCACCGAGGCCGTTCGCCGCAAGCCGTACTCGGTCGTGCTCCTCGACGAGATCGAGAAGGCGCACCCGGACGTGTTCAACATCCTCCTGCAGATCCTCGAGGAGGGGAAGCTCACGGACGCTCAGGGTCGCCGCGTCGACTTTCGCAACACGATCGTGATCATGACGTCGAACATCGGCGCCGGTCAGATCTCGAAGAACCAGACGCTGGGGTTCTCGGTCGGCGACGAGAGCGGTCTCAGCTACGACGACATGAAGTCGCGCGTGATGGGCGAGCTGAAGAAGGTGTTCCGGCCGGAGCTCCTGAACCGCATCGACGAGATCATCGTCTTCCACAAGCTCTCGAAGGAAGAGATCATGACGATCGTCGAGTTCATGCTGAAGCGTCTGCGCGAACAGATGGCCGAGCATGGTGTCGTCATCGAGCTCACTGAAGAGGCGAAGGAGCTGCTCGTCGAGAAGGGCTACGACCCGGCGATGGGAGCGAGGCCGCTCCGCCGCGCGATCCAGCGGTTCATCGAGGACCCGCTCGCAGACTTCGTGCTCGGACGCCAGCTCGAGACCGGCTCGACGATCCTCGTCGGCCGCCGCGTCGCCGAGGATCCGGACGCAGCCAGCGAGGTCGACATCACGATCATCCCGGGCGAGGTCACGCCCGAGAAGATCACCGTTCCGCCCGACGAGCCACAGGTAAGCGGCGGCGTCGAGCCCACCGAAGAGGACTGATGAAGCGGCCGGGGCGACCCGGCCGCATTCGTCTTGACCTCCGGTTCGAAGCTGCCGATATGTCGCTTCTGTGACCGTCGGAATCGCCACGGCCGTGCTCTCCGTCCTCGTGACGGCGCTCGTCTTCCTCGCCTACGGGCTCAGGCGCCGGCTGTTGACCGGTACCTCGAGCGCGGACGTTGCCGCTGCGCAACGAAGCTTCATGGTCTCGAACTGGAGTGAAGTAGAGGCAGCCGCCGCGCGAAGCGGCATGAATCCGGACGAGATCGCCGAGGTCCGAAAGCGCCTCATCGGCCTCTAAACGTCCCTCGACTGAAGTACCTCTTTCGAGGGAGCGCGGGCGCCGCGGCGCCTGCCGATCCGGAAAGAATGACTCCTTCCGAGCACGATCCGGACTCAAAGCCACTCGTCACGCTCGAGCTCTGGCAACTCGCCGTGATCGTCCTCGGACTCGTTGTCTTCGTTGTGAAGTTCTTGCCGATCGGCAAGAACGTTCTGTTCGTTCTCCTTTTGCTTGCGGCGCTTGTCGGACTCCTCGTAGTACGCGCACGCAAGCGACGTGAAGCAGCGGACTTCTAGCACGGAAAAGCCGCGAGGCTTGGGCTGCGGCTCCCCTGGCCTCGCGGCTTCTCTCAGGATGCCCGTGTTGCCAGCTGGCGCATGCCCCGATCGGGGGATGTCAACCGGCCTTGTGAACCACCGGAAAGGGGAGGAATCAACAGACTTCTTTCGTCGAAACTTGCTTTAGACAACATCCCCGGCAAGGCCCCGATGCGGCGGGGGCCGGCCGATTCGGAGGCGGGCTCGATGCGGCGGAGCCCGCCTTCTTCATTAGGGAGTGTTCGTTAGCGTGGCAATCGGATGGCGTCGCGCGGCACAACCGCTCTGCTGCTCGCAACGCCCATCCTTCTCTGGGGCACGACGTACCGCGGCACCGCGATCGGCACGACTCATGCCCCGCCGCTCGTCTTCGGCGCGCTGCGGAGCGTACCGGCCGCGCTGATCGTCTTCGCCGTCGTCCTCGTTCGCCGTCCGAGAGACGTTCGCCGTCGAGCGGTCGTCGTCGGTGGATTTACAGGCCTCCTCATGGTGGCGTTCTGGATCTTCGCGATCTCCGAGGGCGTTGATCGCGCGGGCGCCGCGAACGCGGCGGTGCTCGTGAACAGCGCGACATTGTGGGTCGCTCTGCTCAGCCGCCTCTTCCTCGGCGAGCGTCTGATTGCGAGATCGCTGTTCGGCGTCTTCGTCGGCTTCGCCGGCATTGTCCTGATGTTCTCGTCGGAGCTCCATCTCTCCGGCGACCGACATGTGCTTTCCGGCATGGCCATCGCACTCGCCGGCGGGGCGTCCTGGGGCGTCGGCACTGTCCTCGTCAAGTGGCTCGCGCAGCGTGAGTCGTCGCTCGACGCGCTGACGCTCGCCGGGCTCCAGTACCTCGTCGGCTGTCCGCTGCTGCTTGCGGTCGCGTTTGGCGCGAAAGGCACAGGTGAAACCGACTGGTCGTCAGCTGCACTTTGGGGCGCAGTTGCCTATGTCGGCATCGGAGCGATCGTCGGAACGATCTGCTACTTCCTCGCGCTCCGTGTCATGGATGCCACGAAGGTCGCCGCGGCGATCCTGCTGACGCCTGTGATTGCCGTTGCGATCGAGATCGCACGTGGCGAGGTTCCTCCCGCGGTGACGTTCGTCGGCATGGCGATCACAGTGGTGGGCGTCGCGCTCGTGACGCTTCCGGCACAGAGTCGTTCGCGTCTCGTCGAGGAGCCCGTCCTGCCTCGTTCCTAGACTGGCTTCGTGGCGAAGGCGGCCGTCAATTACGCGTGCAGCGAGTGCGGCTACACGGCTGGGCGGTGGTTCGGCAAGTGTCCCGGCTGTGCCTCGTTCGGCACGCTCGTCGAGGACGTCGTCGGCAAAACCACGAACACGAGCGCGTCTGCGAAGCCCCTCTTACGACTCGTCGACGTCGAGGTCGAGGAGGCTGCGCGCTTCTCGACCGGGATTCCGGAACTCGATCGAGTTCTCGGCGGCGGCCTGGTTCCGGCGTCGCTCGTACTCGTCGGCGGCGAACCGGGCGTGGGCAAGTCGACGATGCTGTTGATGGCGCTCCGGTCGCTGAGCGCCGAGCGGCGGGCGCTCCTCGTGACCGGCGAGGAATCCGTCGCCCAAGTGAAGCTGCGGGCCGAGCGTCTCGGCGGCGCCGGCTCCGTGGAGATCCTCGCCGAGACCGAGCTCGAAAGCGTCTGCGCGACGCTCGAAGCGGAGCGGCCGGACGTCTGCGTCGTCGACTCGGTCCAGACGCTGTACTCGAGTGCGGTCGGCTCGGCGCCCGGCTCGGTCGCCCAGGTTCGCGAGGCTGCCTCCCGGCTGTTGCGCGTTGCGAAGGAGTCCGGGGTCGCGATCATTCTCGTTGGCCACGTGACGAAGGACGGCACGGTCGCGGGGCCGCGCGTGCTCGAGCATCTCGTCGACTGCGTGCTGCAGTTCGAAGGCGATCGGTATCGCGCGCATCGCGTACTTCGAGCGGTCAAGAACCGGTTCGGCTCGACGAATGAGCTCGGTGTCTTCGAGATGACCGGCGCCGGGCTCGTCGGTGTGCCGGACCCGTCCGAGCTCTTCGGCCGCTCGGCTGGAGGCGAGGCCGGCGCAGCAGTCGCCTGCGCGCTCGAAGGCACACGGCCGCTCTTGCTGGAGATCCAGGCGCTCGTCTCGAAGAGCGAGCTTGCGATGCCGCGCCGCGTCGCAACCGGGGTCGACCCGAAGCGGCTCGCGATGATCGTCGCCGTCCTCTCCCGCCACGCCGCGGTCCCGCTCGGCCAGGCAGACGTCTTCGTCAACGTTGCGGGCGGCGTCCGGATCGACGAGCCCGGCGCGGATCTCGCGGTCGCGCTCGCGATTGCCTCGGCGGCCAAGCGGGCGCCGGTGCGAGAGGGCGTCGCTGCATTCGGCGAGATTGGCCTCACGGGGCGGCTTCGGCCGGCTACTCAGGCGGAGCGCCGGGTGGACGAATGCCGGAAGCTCGGCCTTACGGCGGTCGTCGCTCCGGCAGGAACTGCAGCTCGTGGCAAAATCCACGTACTGGAGGCCGAGACTCTTCGAGCAGCGATCACGAACGGACTGGATGGCAACCGACCCAAAGGAGACTAAGAGGCAGGACCGCGTGACAGCCGCGCTCGGCTTCACGCGCACGCCGTCAGAGGACGATCCACGCCGAGACCCGAAGCTGCGGGAAGCGATCCAGAAGGTCGCGCCAGGCACGCCTCTCCGCGCGGCGATCGACGACATCATCCGCTCGCACGAGGGTGCGCTGATCGTGATCGGCGACCCGGCGGAACTCTCGTTCCTCTACTCCGGCGGGATGCGGATCGACGCTCCGTTCCGGCCTCAGCTTCTGTACGAGCTCGCGAAGATGGACGGCGCGATCATCGTCGACGCCGGGATCAAGAAGCTCGCGTGGGCGAACGTGCAGCTCATGCCCGATCCGACGATCGCATCCGCGGAGACCGGCACGCGCCATCGGACGGCCGAACGCGTCGCGAAGCAGACTGGCGCGCTCGTCATCTCGATCTCGCAGCAGCGCGAGACGGTGACGATCTTTGTCGGGAACGTCCGCTACCAGCTCGACCTCATCGCCGATGTCCTGGCGAAGACGAACCAGGCGCTTTCGACGCTCGACACGTACCGCCAGCGCCTCGAGCAGGTGCTCACGCGGCTGACGGCGCTCGAGTTCCAGAACGCGGTCGTGCTCGACGACGTGCTCGTCGTCATCCAGCGCGCCGAGATGAGCACACGGATGGCCGCGCGCGTCGAGCGCGACTGCGCAGAGCTCGGAACGGAGGGCCGGCTGATCTCGCTTCAGCTCACGGAGCTCGTCAGCAACGTTCCGCAGGAGCGCGAGGCGGTCGTCCGCGACTACCACGCCGTCAGCTCGGGCGCCGAGGCGACGCTTGCGCTCGAGGCGCTCCGAGCCCTTCCGTATCGCGAGCTGCTCGAGTTCGAGCGGCTCGCCGAAGTGCTCGGCTACCCGAGAAACGTGAACCCGCTCGACTTCTCGGTCTCGCCGCGAGGTTTCCGCGTGCTCTCGGCCATTCCGCGCCTCCCCGAGACCGTCGTCCAGCGCGTGGTCGAGGATCTCGGATCGCTCGACGCCGTCCTCCGCGCTTCACAGCGCGATTTGGAGGCCGTCGAGGGCGTCGGCGCAGTCCGTGCCCGCGAGATCCGCGAAGGGCTTCGCCGCCTACAAGAGCACAACCTCGTCGACCGCTACCTCCAGCTCTAGCCGGTCGCACCCGTTTGCAGGGCTTTTGTTGTCCATCCGGCGAAAAGTGCTGGAAAAGGCTGCATTTTGGCGACGGTTTTGCTACACTGCCTCCTCACTGGCCGGCCGCCGTCTTGGGCCGGCTTTCTTGGCGCTAGAGGACGGAAGAGAAGGGGAGGCGGCTTGTACAAAGTCGGGGACAAAGTGGTGTATCCCCACCATGGGGCAGGCTCCGTGGTCAAGAAGGAAGTTCGTGAGGTCCTCGGCGAGAAGCGCGAGTACCTGACGATCAAGATCGATCACAACGACATGACGGTTCAGGTGCCGGCCGAGAACGCAGAGAAGGTCGGACTCCGTCGCGTGATCGGCGAGAAGGAGCTGCAGCCCGTACTGAAGGCGCTTACCGGCGGCTCGACCGAGATGCCGAAGAACTGGAATCGGCGCTTCAAGCACAACCGCGACAAGATGAAGACCGGCGACATTCTCGAGCTCGCGGAAGTCGTGCGGAACCTCTCGCTGCGGGATCACGAGAAGGGCCTCTCGACCGGCGAGAAGCAGATGTTCGTCAAGGCGAAGAAGATCCTCGCCTCCGAGCTTCGCTACGCGAAGGGCATGGACGAAGACGAGGCTGCGGATTGGCTCGACAGCGTCCTCGCGAACGCCGATAACGGAAAGAAGAAGACGACGGCTTCGAAGAGCAAGAAGAAGGCCGTCGCCGCAACGGCCTAGCGCGGCCGCCTCGGCCCGGTGTCAGTCTGGGCTGTGATCGTCGCCGCCGGTCGCGGCGAACGGTTCGGCGCGGACCGGCCCAAAGCTTTCGTTCGGCTCGGTGAGCTTCCGCTCCTGGCTGAGCCGCTCAGGCGTCTGGACGACGTACCTTGGATCGACGCGATCGTCGTGGTTGCGCCGGCTGAGTGGGAGGAGCCTGCGATCCTTCTCGCCGAGGAGATCGGCGCCGACAAGGTGCGCGAGGTCGTGACGGGCGGCGAAACGCGCGTCGAGTCCGTCCGGGCGGGCGTGGATGCGGTTGCGAGTGATGCACTCGCCGTGCTCGTCCACGATGCCGCGCGCCCGGCAGTTCCGGCCGACGTCGTCGAGCGCGTGCTTGCTCCGCTGGGGGAAGGCTGGGACGGCGCGGTGCCGGCGTTGCGTCTGCCCGACACCGTGAAACGCGTCCGCGGCGACGCCGTGGTCGAGACCGTTCCGCGTGACGAGCTCGTTGCGGTTCAGACGCCGCAGGCGTTCCCCGTCGACACGTTGCGCGCCGCGCTTGCAGCGAGTGACGAAGCGTCACAAGCGACGGATTGTGCCGGGCTTGTCGAAGCGGCAGGCGGACGGGTGAAGGTCGTCGAAGGTGATCGGCGCCTGCTCAAGGTGACGACACCGGAAGACTTGGCGCTCGTCGAGAGCTGGCTTTGATCGTCGACTACCACATGCATCTCCGCGACGAGCGGAACGACATCGCGCATCGCGCGCAGGCTGTCGAGCCATTCGTCGAGCACGCTGTCGAGCAAGGCGTCGACGAGATCGGGTTCACCGAGCACGTCTACTACTTCGCCTCGACACGCGAGCTGTGGACGCGCGAGTACCAGATCGAGCGTTGCGTGTACGACCTCGACGCGTACGTCGACGCGATCCTCGAGGCGAAGAAACGCGGCCTGCCCGTCAAGCTCGGCCTCGAAGTCGACTGGTTTCCGCCGGCGAACGAGCGGCTGGCCGAGCTTCTCGCCCCGTATCCGTGGGACTACCTGCTCGGATCCGTTCACTGGATCGACGGCGAGAGCGTCGACAGCACGCCCGATCGCGGCGCGTGGGTGCGGTGGTCGCCCGCCGAGGTTTGGCGACGCTATGCGGAGGAGCTTGCGAAGGCGGCGCGAAGCGGGCTCTTCGACGTGCTCTCGCATCCCGATCTCGCGAAGATCTTCGGCACGCGTGGCGACGACGAGCGTTACGCCGAGATCGCAGCAGCAGTCGACGAGGCTGACATCACACTCGAGATCTCGACCGCAGGCTTGCGTAAGCCGGTCGGCGAGCTCTATCCGGACGAACGGCTTCTTCGTGCTTCCCGCGCGCCGGTCACGCTCGCCTCGGACGCGCACGAGCCGCAGACGGTCGGCTATGAGATCCAGCAGGCCGTCGAGCTTGCGCGTCGCAGCGGACGCGAGACAGTCAGCGTGTTCGAAGGGCGCGCGCGCACGCAGGAGCCGCTCGGTTGACCGAGCTCCGCGTGGCGATCGGTGTCGACGCCCACGCGCTTGCCGAGGGCGTGCCGCTTGTGCTCGGCGGCGTTCGCTTCGATTATCCGCGCGGACTTGTCGGCCACTCCGACGGCGACGTGATCGCGCACGCATTGACGGACGCGATCCTCGGGGCCGCGGGTCTCGGCGACATCGGCTCGTTGTTCCCGTCGGATGACTCGACGCGCGCCGGCGTCGACTCGGTCGAGCTCCTGCGCGACGCCTGTGGACGTGTGCACGAGCTCGGCTGGCGCGTCGTCAACGTGGATTGCGTGCTCGTCGGCGAAGAGCCGCGCATCGCTGCGCGCCGCGACGAGATGAGCGAACGTCTGGCGGGTGCCATCGGTGTGGACCGCGAGCGCGTCACCGTGCGCGCGACGACGACAGACCGGCTCGGCTTCACAGGTCGCGGCGAGGGGCTTGCCGCCCATGCTGTCGCTCTGCTCGAGCGGCCGTGACTCTCGAGCTCGTGACGTTCACGGAGCGTCCGGAGCTCCTCGAGCACCCGACGCGGCGCGCGCTTCCCGACGTTTGGCCGGAGTTCCTGCTCCACGACCCGGTGATCAATGTGCACATCGGGAAGCTGAGCACGCAGTTCCCGGAGCTGCAGGTCTTTCTGTACGACCCCGATGCGGACCGCCTGCTCGCCGAAGCGAACACCGTCCCGGTTCGGTGGGACGGCACGATCGAGGTCGGCGGCGTCGACTGGGCGATGCGACAGTGCTTCGAGGAAGGGGGCACTCCGACGACGCTGTGTGCGGTTCAAGTGATGATCGCATCCGCGGCGCAGGGTCGCGGCTTCAGCCGGATGCTCCTGCAACGCATGACCGAGCTTGCGGCGCGGCACGGTTTCGATGCGCTGATCGCCCCGGTCCGGCCGACGCTGAAGCACCGGTATCCGTTGACACCCATCGAGCGGTTCATCGAATGGCGTCGCGACGACGGCGACCTCCTCGACCCGTGGCTGCGAACGCACGAGCGCCTCGGCGCGACGATTCTCGGAGTCGCAGCGGAGTCGATGGTGATCGAGGCAGCGCGCAGTACCTGGCGTGGGTGGACGGGCATGGAGTTTCCGGACGACGGCACCTACGTCGTCCCGGGGGCGCTCGTGCCTGTGGAGTTCAGCGGCGACCGCGGCTCGTACGTCGAGCCGAATGTCTGGATGCGGCACCCGCTTCCGTGATCGCGAGCGAAGACCGCTAGACGGTGGGCTCCATCCTCGCGTCGAGTACGAGACAGGTCGCGCTTGCGGTTGCGTACACGCGGCCTGCAGCATCGGTGACCTCGCCTTCGGCGAAGGCGACACGCGTCCCGAGCTTACGAACGGTTCCAGCGCACTTCACTGCATCGCCGTCCACCGGAAGAGCTCGTAAGAACGTCGTCTTGAACTCAGCCGTTGTACAGAGCTGTCCCGGCAGCAGCAGGCTCTGAACCGCACATGCCATCGCGGTGTCGAGCAGACCCGCGAGCACGCCGCCGTGGACGACGCCGCTTCCGTTGTCGTGCATGTTCGCCGGCTGGAGCGGGATCGTCGCTCGACCCGGCGCGATTTCCAGTGGATCGACGCCGAGGCGGGCGACTGCCGGAGGCGGCTGCGCATCGCCGCTCGCAATCCGTTGGAGCTGTTCGAGGCCGCTCAGCGCGCTCATGCCGCTTCTCCGAGCTCGACGGCGTCCGGTACTCGCTGCGCAGGTCCAAGCGTCAAGACGGCTGCGCCGGCCGCGCCTCCGAGGATCGCTGCACCGAGCCACACGTGGTGGAACGCGGTCAGCGGGTCGAGGTCGCCCGTCAGCATGACGACGACGAGCGCAACGCCAAGGACTGCGCCGATCTGTCGCGCGCTCGCGATCGTCGCGCTCGCGATGCCGAAGCGACGCGGATCTGCAGCTTGGATCGCGGTCGCCGAGAGCATCGGGAATGCGCAGCCGACGCCGAGGCCGACGACGACGAAGCTCGGCAGCCATTCGGTGAGATAGGCAGGCGTGCTGCCGACACGCGTCGTCAGCAGGACGAAGCCGAGCGTGAAGAGCGCGATGCCGAACAGGCTGACGGCGCGCGTCCCGATCCGGTCGGCCATACGTCCGGCCGGCACGCTGATTGCGGCCGCCGCCATCGGTCCCGGCGAGATCGCAAACCCGGTACGCAGCACCGAGTAGTGCCAGACAGACGTGAGGAACAGCGCACTCGCGAAGACCATCCCGTAGAAGGCAGTCGCGAACAGCAACGTCGCGACGCTCGCGAGGCTGAACCGCGGCCGCCCGAAGAGCTCGAGGTCGATCGCCGGAGCGGGATGCGTGCGGCTCCGAAGGACGAGCAGCACACCGAGCACGGCGCTCGCGGCAAACGAGCCGAGAATGCGCGCGCTCGTCCAGCCCCAGTCGTTCCCTTCGACGAGCGCGAGCGCGAGCAAGCCCATCGAGCCGGCGAGCAGTACCGACCCCACCACGTCCGGAACGCGTGCGTTCTCCTCGCGGCTCTCGTGCAGTGCCCGCGCACCGAGGACGAGTCCGAGGATGCCGATCGGGACGTTGATCGCGAAGACAAGCCGCCAGCTCGAGGCGCTGACGAGCAGGCCGCCGATCGACGGCCCGACGGCAGCCGCGACGCCGCCGGCAGCGCCCCAGATGCCGATTGCACTCGCGCGCCGCTCGGGTGGGAAGACGCCGAGCAGCAACGCGAGGGCGCTCGGGATCAGCGCGGCGCCTGCAATGGCTTGGACGACGCGCGCGGCAATCAGCACCTCCGCGCTCGGCGCCAGCGCGCACACCGCCGAAGCGACCGTGAAGAGACCGAGGCCCGAAAGGAAGACGCGCCTGCGTCCGACGAGGTCGGAAATGCGGCCGCCGATCACGAGCAGCGCCGCGAAGACGACGTTGTAGGCGTTCAACACCCACGAGAGGGTGCTCAGCGTCGCGTCGTCGAAGTCGGCCCGGATCGAGGGGAAGGCAACGTTCACGATCGTGACGTCCAGGAACGTCAGGAAGGTCGCGACGGTAGTGACGAAAATGATCGTGCGCCGGTGCTCCATGGCCCCTCCGGGTCAGTCGGTTGCGGATCGCAACCGACCCTACACGAAGTGAGTTTCGCTTCGCAACCGTCTATACTCTTTCGAGTGACCCGCTACGAATCACAAGACTGTTCGGTTGCTCGTACGCTCGACGTGGTCGGCGATCACTGGTCGATCCTGATCATCCGGGACGCGCTCCGAGGTGTTCGCCGCTTCGACGAGTTTCAGCGCAGCCTCGGCGTCGCGCGCAACATCCTCGCGGCCCGGCTGGAGAAGCTGGTCGAGCACGAGATCCTCACGCGCGAGCTCTACCAAGAGCGGCCGCCGCGCTACGAGTACCGGCCGACCGAGCGTGGGCTGGACCTTTGGGAGCCGCTCGCGATGCTGATGAAGTGGGGCGACCGGCACGTGTCGAAGCGGCCGCCGATGCTGCTCGAGCACCGCGGCTGCGGCAACGTGATCGAGCCGACGCTCCACTGCCCCGAGTGCGGCGACGAGCTCACGATCGGCGACCTTCGGCTCTACGAGAACACGCGCGGAAAACGCCGGGCGGCTGCGGCGAAGGTCTAGCGGCCGCGCTCGGCTTCGCGGCGCGCTTTCTCGAGCCGGCGGCGTTGCTCACGATTCAGCGTCTGGCCGCCGACTTGATCCTGCTGCTCGCCCGAGGCCGCGATGTACGCGCGCCGTTCGGCTGCAGTGAGCGTCGACATCGCTTGCTGTGCGCGCCGCGGGTCGTTCAGGTTGCCGAAGCGCTGGAGTTTCTTGAGCGCGCTCGCGAGATCCGGGTTCTGGCGTTCGAGCGCGGCCGTCGAGGCCTTTGTCATGAGCCTCCGGAAGAGCGGCACGCGTGCGAGGGTCGCGACGATGGGCCGGACGTACCGGCCGTTGTCCACCCGCGCGAGGAGCGCGAAGACGGCGAAGAGAAGCAGGATCCCGAGCAGGATCCAAAGGGGCGTCAGTTCCAGCCAGAGCGCGAGCATCGGCGGCCATCTTACGCGGCCCGCCGTGCCCCGCTCGGGTCAGTTCGGAAGCGACACGACCCCGTCCGCGAGCGCCACGAGGCCGTCGCGCGCAAGCGCAGCGACCGCCTCATCGTCGAGTTCCACAGCTGGCGTGGCTCCCTGGGCCACGAGGCGCAACGTCGCCGCACGGCGCTGCCGGAACGAGCCTTCGAAGCGCGACTGCTTGCGCAGCGGCTCGTAGCGGCGCCCGCGGCTCGGGCAGCGCTCGGCCAGCGGGCAGATGCCGCAACGCGGGATGCGTGCGAGACACACGGTGGCTCCGAGATCCATCAGCGCGTGCGCTGAACGAGGTGAGGGCGAAAAAGTGTGCTCCGTCCGCTCCTGCACGCGCCGAACGTTCGTGTCCTCGGGCAGCACGTCTTCGGCGAAGGCAAACGCGCGCACCGCGTCTGCCGTGTAGCGACCCACGCCCGGCAGTTCGGTCAGGTCGGACGGCCAGCCCTCGGCTGCAATGAGCTGCGCCGCGCGGTGCAAGTTGAGCCCGCGCCGGTTGTAGCCGAGGCCCTGCCACTCGCGGATCACGTCGCCTGCCGACGCGGCCGCGAGCGTTTCCACCGACGGCCAGCGCTCGAGCCAGTGCGTCCATCTCGGAACCACGCGATCGACCTGCGTTTGCTGCAGCATCACCTCGCTGACGAGGATCGCGTACGGATCACGCGTTTGCCGCCACGGCAGGTCGCGTCCGTGCTCGCGGAACCACGAGAGGAGCAGCTCATCCACGTAGGCGAGTCTACGATCCTGCTCATGACGGTACGCGTCCGCTTTGCGCCGAGCCCGACGGGCTCGCTCCACGTCGGCAACGCCCTCGGCGCCGTCGCCAACCGACACTTCGCCGACGAGCGCCGTGGTGCGATGCTCCTGCGCATCGACGACACCGACGTCGCACGGAACGAGGAGGGCGCGATCGACGGCATCGTGCGCGACCTCGAATGGCTCGGCGTCGGCTGGAACGAGGGGCCGGTGCGCCAGAGCGAGCGCGCGCATCGCCATCGCGACGCAGCGCGCGAGATCGGCCAGACCGACGCCGAAGGCGCGTTGCGGTTCGGCCGGACCACGCTGCTTCGACCCGACGGCTCGCCGACGTACCTACTCGCGACCGCCGTCGACGACGTCGACTTCGGCATCACGCACGTGATTCGCGGGGCCGAGCACCGCGACAACACGCCGATCCAGGTCGAGCTGATCGAAGCGCTCGGCGCGACGCCGCCGGAGTACATCCACTACGGCCTCCTGGTGGGCGACGACGGCCGCAAGCTCTCGAAGCGCGAGGGTGCGACGACGCTTGCCGAGCTTCGCGAGCTCGGCATCCCAGGTGAAGCGGTCCGACGCTATCTCGAAGAGCTCGGCATCCCGAGACACGACGTGCACTACGACGTCGCACGAATCCGGAGACACGCGATCGAGGCGATCGAGCGCATGTCGGACGACGAGCTTGCCGCTCAGGTTGGGATGCCCGTGTCCGCGGTGCCTGTGATGCGCGGCGCGCGAGACCTCCACGAAGCCCGCGACTTCGCCGAGCTCGTCCTGAACGCGCCGGAGTCGGTCCGCGTCGAGTCGCCCGAGACGCTCGAGCGATTCCGCGAGCTACTACAGGGAACGAACGGCAGCCTCGACGGCAAGGCGATCGTCCGTGAGCTGAAGGCCGTCGGCGCGAACCTCAAGGCCTTGCGGATGGCACTTACCGGGCGTGAGCGCGGACCGGAGCTTGCCGCCGTGATCGCTGCGCTGCCTCCGGAGGAGGCGCTCCGGAGGATCGATGCGGCTCTATAGCACCCTGCAGCGCGAGCTCGTGGAGCTGCCCGAGCCGCCGGGACCGGTGCGGATGTACTTCTGCGGCCCGACTGTCTACGCGCGCGCGCACGTCGGCAACGCGCGGCCGTTCGTGCTCGGCATGTGGCTTCGCAACTGGCTGCGTCACCGCGGCTACGACGCGAGGCTCGTCCACAACATCACCGACGTGAACGACAAGATCTATGACGCTGCTCCTGGCGCGAGTGCCGAGCTCGCGGCCCGCGCTACGGAGTGGTACGTGCAGGACACCGGCGACCTCGGTCTCGGGGCGCCGGATTTCTGGCCGAAAGCGACGGAGTCGGTGCCGCAGATCGTGCGGTTCATCGAGCAGCTCGTCGACCGCGACTACGCCTACGCCGTCGAAGGCGACGTCTACTTCCGAGTCGCGTGCGATCCGCAGTACGGGCGGCTCTCGAATCGGAAGCTCGACGAGCTGCGCGACGACGAGCCGAATCCGCTCAAGGAGGATCCGCACGACTTCGCGCTCTGGAAGGCCACGAAGCCCGGCGAGGACACGTCGTGGGAGTCGCCGTGGGGGCGCGGCCGGCCCGGCTGGCACATCGAGTGCTCGGTGATGGCCGAGGACGCGTTCGGTCCGGTGTTCGAGATCCACGGCGGCGGCATCGACCTCGTCTTCCCGCACCACGAGAACGAGCTCGCGCAATCGAGCGCCCTTGGTCACGAGTTCGCGCGCATCTGGATGCACAACGGCCTGCTCGAGTTCACCGGCGACAAGATGTCGAAATCGGTCGGGAACATCGTCACGCTCCGCGACGCAATCGACGAGTGGGGGCGAGAGACGTTGTTGCTCTTGTTCATGGGCTCGCACTGGCGCAAGCCGATGGATTTCTCGGAGGAGACACTGGCGCAGGCGAAGGCACAACGTGACGCGTTTCGTGAGGCTCTTGCCCTCCCGGAGCGCACGGAAGGCTCATGGGATCGCTTCGAGGATGCTCTGAACGAGGATTTCAATACGCCGTCGGCGCTTGCGGTCATGCACGAGTGGCGAGCGTCCGGGGCTCTCGACACCTTGCGGCGGGCCCTCGACGTCTTCGGATTGGCCTCGCTCGGCGCTGCCCCGCCGGCCGACATCGCAGTACTTCGAGACGAGCGGGACGCTGCGCGTAAGGCAGGCGACTATGCACACGCCGACGAGTTGAGAGAGCGGCTCGAGGAGCTTGGCTGGGCCACGACCGACTACTCCGGCGGAACAGTCGTGTGGCCTACTACTAAGCAGTGACCCGCGAGCAGGTCTACGGCCGGCGACCGGTTCGCGAGGCCTTGCGCGGCCCGCGCGAGGTGCTCGAGCTCTGGGCGACAGAGCGCGCGATCAAGGCGGAGCCATGGCTGCGCGAGCGGAACGGCGCGCGCCTTCAGACGAAGCTCGAGCGCGAGCTGACCGAAGCCGCGGGCACGCGTGACCATCAGGGCGTCGTCGCCTGGTGTGAGCCGTACCGCTACGCG
>JBKPRX010000151.1:0-26374 GCA_046734795.1 Actinomycetota bacterium | reverse complement strand
CACCTGAAGCGAGCCCGCGCGCAACACGAGCCCCCCGATCAGCGCGGGATCGACGCTGCGCGTCGCCTCGACCGTCCGCCCGGCCGCATCTTCGATCTGCCCGAGAATCGCGCGCGCCTCGTCGTCCGAAAGCTCGCGCGCAGTCGTCAGCTCGACCGACAGCCGGCGCTCTTCGCGTGCGCGCAGCCGCTCGAACTCACGACCGATCTCCTCGATCTCGCCGATCCGCCCTTTTTCCGCGAGGAGAAGCAGGAAGTTGCGGAGCAGCTCGTCGCTCTCGCCAAGCAGGTCCTCGAGCACCGCGGCTTTGGCGCGCGGGTCGAGCTGCGGGTTCCGAAGCAGCGAGCGAAGCTCGTCGACGGACGAGACGGCGTTCACGAAGTCGCCGAGCTCCTCCGCCACGCGATCGAGCCGGCCCTGCTCTTTCGCCGCGCCGAAGAGCGCTTCGGCGTAGATGCGCTGCGCCGAGGCCACGTGCTAGACGCGCTCCTCGAGCTGCGAGAAGTCGAGGTCCTTGATCGCTTCCTCGATCAGCCGGCGATCGTCGGACTCGTCGAGCGAGCGGCCGATCACCTTCTGCGTCGCGACGAGCGTGAGCTCGGCGACCTCCGTGCGGATCTGCGCGAGCGCGCGCTGCGTCTCGGCCTGGATCTCGCGCCGCGTCTCCTCGAGCCGGCGCTGCCGCTCCGTCTCGGTCTCGTCCTTCATGCGGCGCTCCATCGACTCGCGGGTCTTCCGCGCCTCCGCGAGGATCTCTTCGGCCTGGCCCCGGGCCTGACCGATCAGCGCCTTGTGCTCCTCGAGGAGCCTCCGCGCTTCGGCACGCGCCTCGTCGGCTTCCTCGATCGAGCGGCGGATGCGTTCACGTCGCTCGTCGATCGCCTTCTGAATCGGGCCGAACGCATAGCGTTTGAGCACGAAGAGCGTGATCAAGAACGCCACGATCGTCCAGATCATCAGACCCGGCGTGACCTGGATGAGTGGGTTGGTCGCGAGCATCAGTGCTGAACCGCTAGACGAGGACGTAGGCCAGGAGACCGCCGATGAGGCCGTAGAACACGACTGCCTCGGTCAGCGCGAAGCCGAGCCACTGGATGCCCTGCAGCTCGCCGCGCAGCTCGGGCTGACGCGCGACGGACTGGATCATCGAGGCGAAGATCGTGCCGATGCCGACGCCGGCGCCGAGCGCACCGAGGCCGATACCGAGCGCGAGCGCGATCGCCTTCCCCGCCTTCGAAACGTCGTCCGAGGCGAGGGCTGCAAGAACGGTGGTCATGGTTCTCCTCCTAGTGCTCCGGCTCGATCGCCGAGCCGATGTAGATGGCAGAGAGCGCAGCAAAGATGAAGGCCTGGATCGAAACGACGATCACTACCTCGAAGATGTAGAAGAGTGTCGCGAACGGCACCGCAAAGACCGCGACCACGAGGTTCTCGAGCACGAAGATCAGCCCGATGAACGTCAGGATCAACATGTGGCCGGCGAGCATGTTCGCGAAGAGACGGACGCTCAGTGAGATCAGCCGCATGAACTGACCGAGGATCTCGAGCGGAACGATCAGCGGCAGGAGCGCCTTCGGCACCTCCGGGATCCAGCTTTTGAAGTATCTCGTCGGCCCGTTCCAACGAATGCCTTCGAAGTGCGTGAAGACGAACGTCAGAAGCGCAAGCGCAAGCGTCACCGCAAGCGAAGAGGTCGCCGCGTAGATCCCCCACGTCGGAATCCCGTGGTAGGTCTCGCCGGTCAGCGGCAGCGGGATGAAGCCGAGCATGTTCACGACCCAGATGAAGAGCATCAGCGTCGCGACGTACGGGAACCAGAGGCCGATCGCCTTGTGCGGCAGCCCTTGCTCAGCGACCTGCTCTTGCGCAACCTCGTAGACCATCTCGCCGACCGCTTGGCGCCGGCCGGCGACACGGACGCGCATCAGGACGATGCCGAGCACGATCGTGAGCGCTGCGCCAATCAGCAAGTACAAGACGGCCTTCGTGATCGAGAGATCGAGCCCACCGATGTGGATCGAGACGAAGACGTGCTGCTGGAACTCCTCGGACGGATCGAAGTCACCGCGCGCGAACGCGCCCGCGGGAAGCGCGAGCGCGACCGCGGTCGCGAGAGAGAGCGCGCGCCTCATCGCTCACCGTCGAAGTAGACGAGGAGGAGAAGCCCCAGCTCGCACGTGTATGCGAGCGCGTAGACGACCGCGGCGCCGGCTGCGAGGTGCGGATTCGAGACCGCGACTGCGAGAAGCACCGCGAGCAAGAGCACTGCTTTGAAGAAGAGACCGAAGACCTGCACGCCCGAGGCCGCGACGTTACCCACCCGCGACTGGATGTGGGTGAGGAGCAGATCGAAGAGATGAAGCCCGACCCAGAGAACCGCAGCGAGCGCCCAGCCGTCGATCGGCCAGTCGGCGAGCACGAAGATCGGCAGCGCCGCCACGACGACGAGCGCGCTCCCGAGGGCGGGCAAGAGGCGGCTTGGAACCGGCCTCGGCGTCGAGAAGATGGCCGTTCTCAGGAGAACGCTCCGCGATAGCGCCGGTAGACGGCGAAGACCCCGCCCGGGATCCCGAGGATCGCGCCGACGAGGATTCCGAGGCCGACGGAGCCGGCCGCCCAGCCGACGAGACCGCCGATACCGATGCCGACGAGGATTCCGAGAAGAAGGACCCCGCCCGCCCCTGCGGGATCGACCGTCCGGCGAGACGCAGCCTGCATGCACCCGCAACATACCAGACTTTGTGACACCGCCGTCCCCACTAAATAGGGAGATTCCGCCGTCTTTGTTATCCCATTTTGGCTACCTGAGATGGCCGTATCAACGGCGGCGAGGCAGCCTGGTAGGCTCGCGCGGCGATGTCCGTCCCTGCCCAGGCGAACGAGCAGGCCGAACCCGACGCGCCGTTCGAGCCGCGCCTAAGCTACCTCGTCGCCCGCCTCGAGCGCGCCATCCGCCGGACGATGGACGAGCAGCTGAAAGCATTCGGGCTGACGATCCCGCAGTACGTTGCCCTCTGGTTTCTTCGCGAACGCGAAGGACTCTCGAACGCGCAGCTCGCTCGCCGGTGCCTCGTCGCGCCGCAGTCGATGAGCGAGGTGATCCTCGCCCTCGAGAGCGGCGGGTACATCCGCCGCGCGCCGGATCGCTTGAACCGCCGAATCCTGCGGACCGTGTTGACGCCGCGCGGCGAGGAAGTTCTCGCGTCCTGCGACGAGGCGGTCGCCGAGATGGAGCGCACCATGGTGGCGCCGCTCTCGCCCGCCGCGCAGCAACGTCTCGCGGCAGACCTGCTCGGCTGCGTCCACAACCTCGGCGCCGGCTTCTGACAGCGTGAACCTCGCGCGGCTGCTGGACGACACTGCGGCGCGGGACGCAAACGCAACGGCACTCGTCGAGGGCGGCGAGCCGGTCACCTACGGCGCGCTCGCGGAAGCGACGGCGTCGCTCGCGGCATCGCTCCGCGAGCGGGGCGTCGGAGCGGCCGCGCGCGTCGCGCTCCTCCTTCCGAACTCCGACGCGTTCGTCGCTGCGTACTACGCGTCGCTCCGTGTCGGCGCGGTCGTCGTCCCGCTGAACGTCCTCCTCAGCCGGAACGAGATCGAGGCTCGGCTCGCGAGCGCGGACGTGAAGCTCGTCGTGACGGATCGCGAGCGCGCGGCCGCACTCGAAGGCTTGGACACAACGGCGGCCGAGGTTGAGTCACCGCTCGCGTCCGTTGGCGATTCGCCGACGCCCGAGCTCGTCGAGCGCGCCGACGACGACACTGCGGTGATCCTCTACACCTCCGGTACGACCGGCGGCCCGAAGGGTGCGCTCCTCACACACGGCGGCCTTCGTGCAAACGCCGAGTCCTGCCGGCAGGCGTTCGAGCTCACCGACGCCGACGTGCTGCTCGGCGCGGCGCCGTTTTCGCACGTCTTCGGAATGTCGTTCCTCATGAACGCGACCCTTCTCTCGCGCGCGAAGGTCGTGCTGATTGGACGGTTCGAGCCGGCCGCTGCGCTCGCCGCGATGGTGGAGCACGGCGTCACGGTCTTCGGCGGTGTGCCGACGATGTTCGGCGCCCTCCTCGCCGCAGCCGGCGATGCACGCGCGCTGCCACCGCTTCGGCTCGCTCACGCCGGCGGCGCGCCGCTTCCGCTCGAGACGCTGCGCGCATTCGAAGAGCGGTTCCGCTGCCCGGTCCTCGAGGGCTACGGACTCACCGAGATCTCGGGCGTCGCGACGACGCATCGCGTCGGCCGACCGCAGAAGCCCGGTTCAGCAGGAACTCCGGTGCCGGGAACCGAGCTGCGGATCGTCTCGCTCGACGGCGACGTCGTCGCGAGCGGCGAGCGCGGCGAGGTGCAGCTGCGCGGGGCGAGTGTCATCAGCGAGTACAGAATCGGCGAAGACGTCGTCGCTGCGACGGACGACGACGGCTGGCTCTCGACCGGCGACGTCGGCTACGTCGACGACGACGGCTACCTCTTCCTCGTCGATCGGAAGAAGGACATGATCATCCGCGGCGGCTACAACGTCTATCCACGGGAGGTCGAGGAGGTGTTGTACGAGCACCCCGGCGTCTACGAAGCTGCCGTGATCGGCGTGCCGGACGAGACCTACGGCGAAGAGGTCGTGGCAGTCGTCGTCGCGCAACCCGGGCACGAGTGCGACCCCGAGGACGTGAAGGCGTTCGTGCGCGAGCGCGTCGCCGCCTACAAGTACCCACGGCACGTCGTGCTCGTCGACAACTTGCCGAAGGGACCGAGCGGGAAGATCCTCAAGCGTGAGCTCGACCGCGACTCGCTCGCGCGTGCGTTGATGCAGTCGGCGCGGTAGCGCGCTTGCCCGACGCGGTCGTGATCGGCGCGGGACCCAACGGTCTCGTCGCAGCGAACGTCCTCGGCGACGCGGGCTGGTCGGTGCAGGTTCTCGAAGCCCAGCCAGAGCCCGGCGGCGCGGTCAAGACCGCCGAGCTGACGCTGCCGGGCTTCCGTCACGACCTCTTCAGTGCGTTCTATCCGCTCGCCGTTGCCTCGCCGGCCATCCGCGGGCTCGAGCTGGAGCACTGGGGGATCGAGTGGCGACACGGGCCGCTCGTGCTTGCGCATCCTGCGCGCGACGGAAGCTGCGTCGTTCTCTCGCGCGACCTCGACGCGACCTGCGCGTCGCTCGACTCGTTCGCCCGCGGCGACGGAGCAGCGTGGCGCGAGCTCACGGCGCTCTGGCGTCGCGCGCGCGAGCCGCTTCTGCGCGGACTCGTGACGCCGCTACCCGCAGCTCGTTCAGCGCTCGGGATCGCTGCCCTCGGCCGCGACCTACCGTTGTTTCTCCGCGTTGCGCTCGACCCTGTCCGCCGGCTCGCGGAGACACGCTTTCGCGGCGAAGGCGCTCGGCGGCTCCTCGCGGGCAACGCGCTCCACGCGGACTTCCGTCCGGAGTCGCCCCTGAGCGGCTTCTTCGGCTGGCTTCTCTGCTCGCTGGGCCAAGACGTCGGCTATGCGTTTCCGCGCGGAGGCGCGGGCGCGCTGACGGCAGCACTCGTGCGGCGGCTCGAAGCGCGCGGAGGCACGGTCATGTGCAACACGCGCGTCGCGAAGATCGTCGTCCGTCGCGGGCGCGCCGTTGCGGTCCGCACCCACGACGGCCGCGAGCTCGGCGTGCGCCGCGCGGTGCTCGCGGACGTCTCGGCGCCGAGGTTGTTCGGCGAGCTGCTCGAGCGCGACACTGTGCCGACGCGGTTCCTGCGCGGCCTGCGCCGGTTCGCGTGGGATTGGGCGACGGTCAAGGTCGATTGGGCGCTCGACGCACCGATTCCGTGGAACGCGCCCGAGGCTCGCTCGGCGCCGGTGATCCACATCGCGGAAAGCATCGACGAGCTCAGCGCGTGGTCCGATGCGCTCGAGCGCGGCACGATCCCGCGCGAGCCGTTCGTCGTCTTCGGCCAGTACGCGATGGGTGACGCGACGCGCGCGCCTGCCGGCAAGGAGACTGCGTGGGCGTACACGCACGTGCCGCAACGCGCGAGGATCGACACGACCGAGATCGCGGCGCGGATCGAAGCGCGCGTCGAGGAGCTCGCGCCGGGTTTCGGCGCGCTCGTCCTCGCACGGCGCGTCGCGGGTCCCGAAGATCTCGAGCGCGCGAACGAGAACCTCGTCGGCGGCGCAACGAACGGCGGCACGGCGAAGCTCCGCCAGCAGCTCATCTGGCGTCCGCCCGGCAGCTTCGGCCGGCCGGAGACGGGAATCGGCGGTCTCTACCTCGCTTCCGCGTCGGCGCATCCCGGCGGCGGCGTCCACGGAGGACCGGGAGCGATCGCCGCACGCTGTGCGGTTCGGGCGCGCTACCGCTGATGCCGACGCCACGTGAAGCCGTCGCCCGCGCGGGTGACGGTTCCGAAGTCGTCCGGGAAATGCGAGACGCTCACGAGCAGCTCGTCGTCGGCCAGCCACTCGAGGATGCGCCGCCGACTCCGCGCGGCCAAAGCAGGGTCGTCGTCGCCGATGTAGGGAAGGTCGGGATCGAGCAGCTGGACGGGATGAAGGCAGGCATCGCCGAGCAAGACCACAGTGCCGGCGTCGGTGTCGACGACGACGCTTCTGTGACCGGGCGTGTGACCGGGCGTCGGCACGAGCCGCACACCCGGTACGACGGACGCTTCGCCGGTGACGAGATCCAGTCTCTCCTTCATCGGCTCGAGGCGGCTTGCGTGGTAGGTACGGCGCTCTTCGTCGCCGAGAGTCCACTGCCACTCGTCGTCGGCGACGACGAAGCGCGCTTTGGGAAACGCGGCATTCCAGCCGATGTGGTCGACGTGCAGATGCGTGAACGTGACGACGTCGATCGACTCCGCGTCGATTTCTTCGAGTAACGCGGACCGCGTCTCCGCCATGAAGTCGCGCGGCTGAGGGCCGAGGCCGGTGTCGACGAGGACACGCGCGTCTTCGGTCTCGACGAGGTAGCTGCGGACGGGCAACCACCAGGCATCGCCGCGGAACGTTTCCGGCGCGACCTCGCGTGCGCGTGCTTCGAGCTCGGGCGATGCTTGCGCAAACACCCGGCGGAAGGTCGCGAACGAGCCGGCACCGTCGAGGATCGGCGTGAGAGCCGTCATGCGTCGTCGTCTACGCCGCGGCGCGACGATCACGGCGACGCGCGCGCGGGCTCGCGACCTTGACGATCTCGAGGAGGTAGACGGTGTAGATCGACATGCCGAGCGCGAGCAGGCCGATCGCACCGGCAAGAAGCGTCGGCCACAGATGCCAGGTGCCGTGCGCGCGGAACGGAATGAACCGTGTCGCGAGCGCAGCGGCGGCGAGGCTGAGGCACCACGCGTACATGTAGAGCGCGGCCGTGCGCTGCGTGAAGCCGCGACGCAGGAACCGGTGGTGCAAGTGCGCCTGGTCGCCTTCGAAGACCTTCTCGCCATGCTTGAGCCTGCGCGCGACGACGAACGACGTGTCGAGGATCGGCACCGCGAGCACGAGCAGCGGGAAGAAGAGCGCAACGGTCGCGGCAGTCTTCAGAAGTCCTTGCACGGAGACGGCTGCGAGCATGAAGCCGAGCAGGAGCGCGCCCGAGTCGCCCATGAAGATGCGCGCGGGATAGAAGTTGTGCCGCAGGAAGCCGAGCGTCGCGCCGAGGATGATCGCCGAGAGGATCGCGGCGTCGGGCTTCCCGAGCGAGAGGGCGATCACGCAGAACGTCGCGGATGCGATCCCGGCGACGCCGGCGGCGAGCCCGTCCATGCCGTCGAGGAAGTTGAACATGTTCATGATCGCGACGATCCAGATCACGGTCAGCGGCTTACCCGCCCACTCCGGCAGCGTGTGCACGCCGAGGAACGGGAACGTGAACCGGTCGACCCACACGCCGAAGGCGAAGACCGGAATCGAGGCGGCGGCGATCTGGCCGACGAGCTTTTCCCACCACGTGAGGCCGCGGAAGTCGTCGATCGCACCGACGACCGTGACTGCTGCGGCGCCGACAAGGAGTCCGCGCGTCTCAGGCCCGGGGTCGAGGAACGCGAGCGCCGGCACGAAGATGCCGAGGAAAAGAGCAATGCCGCCGAGCCTCGGCACGGCGCGCCTGTTGATTCGACGCCCGCCGACCGTGTCGACGACGCCGAGGATGCGCGCCATCCCACCGACCGCCGGCGTCAGCAGGATCACGATGCCGAGCGCGGCGAGGCCGCCCCAGATCACCTCCGGCGTGTCGAGCAGCGAGCGGACGACGCTGTCGTGGTGGATGCTCGGGTCCGGGATGAGCGCGAGCATCGAACGAGCCTACGTCTCGTAGGTCGTGAAGCCTCGGAAGCCGGGATAGAGCGGACGCTTCTCGCAGAGCGCGGCGACGCGCGTGCGCAGTGCTTCGAGATCCGGTGACTCGGTGAGCGCGTCCGCGATGATCTCGCCGACCTCGCGGAAGTCGTCGTCGTCGAAGCCGCGCATCGTCATCGCGGGCGTCCCGAGCCGCACACCGGAGGCAACCGTCGGCGGGCGCTCGTCGAACGGCACCGTATTCCGGTTCGCGGTGATGCGCACTTCGTGCAACCGTTCCTCCGCGTCCTTGCCTGTCCAATCCGAGTTCCGGAGATCGAGCTGCAGGAGATGCGTGTCGGTGCCGCCGGTGAGCACATCGAGGCCGCGCTCCATCAACGCCTCGGAGAGCGCGTCGGCGTTCCGGCGGATCTGCGATTGGTAGTCGCGGAACGCTTGCGTCGCGGCGATGCGGAAGCACGACGCCTTCGCGGCGACGGTGTGCATGAGCGGACCGCCCTGCAAGCCTGGGAAGACGGCCTTGTCCACCGCCTGCGCATGCTCTTCGCGGCAAAGGATGAAGCCCGAACGCGGGCCGGCGAGCGTCTTGTGCGTCGTCGAGGTGACGAAGTCGCAGTGCTCGACGGGGTTCGGATGCAGACCCGCGGCGACGAGACCTGCGAAGTGCGCCATGTCGCAGACAAGGAGCGCGCCGACTGCGTCGGCGATCTCGCGGAACTTGTCGGTCTCGACGGTCCGCGGATACGCCGAGCCGCCGCAGACGATCACCTTCGGCTTGTGCTCTTTCGCGAGCGCGAGCACTTCGTCGTAGTCGACGCGCATCGTCTCGCGCGAGACGCCGTAGTGCACGAAGGTGTAGAGCTGCCCCGAGAAGTTGACCTTGTGTCCGTGCGTCAGGTGGCCGCCGTGGTCGAGCCGCAGGGCAAGCACCGTGTCGCCGGGATCGAGCGCCGCCATGTAGACGGCGGCGTTCGTCTGCGAGCCGGCGTGCGGCTGGACGTTCGCATGCTCGGCGCCGAAGAGCTCCTTCGCGCGCTCGATCGCCAGGACCTCGATCTCGTCGACGACCTCGCAGCCGCCGTAGTAGCGCCGCCCCGGATAGCCCTCGGCGTATTTGTTCGTCGGCACAGAACCGACCGCTTCGAGAACCGACGGCCACGTGAAGTTCTCCGACGCGATCAGCTCGATCTGCCCGCGCTGCCGTTCCAGCTCTTTGCCGAGGAGGTCGGCGATCTCGGGGTCGATCTCGCTGAGCCCTGCGCTCTTCAGGTGCTGGAAGGTCTCGGCGGCAACGTGCATCGGCTACTCCTCTCGGCGGTCGCAGCTGATGGTAGACCGTGGGGCGGGCGGGCACTGCCGCCCGGCCACGATCGCTCACGAGACGCTCGCACACACGACCTGCATGGCGAGCGTGCGCCGGAGAGATCGCGGTCGCCACCGTGCTGGCGCATGTGCCCGGAGACGAACCAGGACTTCGGCCCGAACGTCGAGGCGTTGATCCTCTTATCCGTCGGGATGGATGACGTTGTCGTCGACGTTGAGGTCCCACCCGGCCGAGACGGCGCCGTGCCCGTCGGGCAAGAAACGCTGCCCGAGAACTCCATGACGAGGTGAGCGTCGAGGCGCCCGCTCAACAAGCTCTCAACGCCGCCGCAACGCGCTCGAGCGCCTCGGCGGCCGCGACTGCGCCTTCTCGCAGGACGCGCGGCTCGACACCGGTGAGATCGACGACTGTCGACGGCGTTCCCGGAAGCTCGCCGCCGTCGACGAGCGCGCCGACGCGTGCGCGGAGCTCCTCTGCCACGTCGACGACGCGCCGCGGGTCCGCTCCGCCGCTCAGGTTCGCGCTCGTCGCGGCCACGACGCGCACCTCGTCGAGCACGGCAGCGGCGTTCGCGGGCAGCGCCGGCACGCGCACGCCGATTGCGTCCGGGTTCGCACCGGCGAGCCACGCAAACCGCCGTGCGGCGTTCGGCAGCACAAGCGTGTACGCGCCCGGCAGCAGTGCACGAAGGACGCGCTCGGTCCCGCCGCGCAGCTCCGGGAGCGCTTCGAGTAACCCGTCGACGTCGGCTGCAAGGAGCGCCGTCGGCTTTGCCTCCTCGCGCCCCTTCAGCTCGTACATGTGCCGCACGTCCTCTTCGCGATACGGCGATGCGCAGAGCCCGTAGACCGTGTCCGTCGGGAGGATCACGGGCTCGCCCGCGCGCAACGCGGTGACTGCGGCATCGACCTCGCTCACCCGCGGCGGCCTTCGACGACGCGTTCGCGACCCGAGAGGTCGCGCGTAATCACGACATCGGCGAACGACGCGGCGCGCAGCTCGTCCGCAACCTCGCGCGCCTGTCCGTCGCCGACCTCGAGGACGAGCCACGTCGTGTGCGCGACGCGCGCGAGCTCTCCATGGAAGGGCGGCGCCGTCAGCGCCTCACCCGGTTCGAAGCGAAGTTCCGGCTGCAGCTCTTCGAGCGATGCGACGTAAGGCGGGTTCGCGACGACGAGGTCCCACCCCTCGGCGGCCACCTCCACGCCGCCTTGGCGCAGCTCGACTTCGAGCCCGAGCTGCTCTGCGTTCTCGCGTGCGAGCGACAGCGCGTCGCGCGAAACGTCGACGCCGGTGACGCGCGCGCCCCGATGCTCGTCGGCGATCGCGAGCGCGATCGCGCCCGAGCCGACTCCGACGTCGAGGACGCGCGCCTCGCGCACGCCGCGTATCGACGCGAGCGCACGCTCGACGACGACCTCTGTCTCCGGTCGCGGCACGAGCGCACGCGCATCCGTCTTCAACACGAGTCGCCGGAAGCCCCACTCGCCGAGCACGTACGCGAGCGGCTCGCGCGACTCGCGTCGCGCCAAAAGCCCCTCGAAGGAACCGTCGACCTCGCGAGACAGCTCGCCATGCACGCCGCTCCGCGTGGTGCGGAGCACGTGCGCGACGAGCAGCTCCGCATCGACGCGCGGCGTCTCGACACCGGCCGCCGCGAGTCGCTCCTCCGCGAGCGCGAGCGCTTCGCGAGCGGTCACGCGAGCGCGAGGCGCCGATCTTCGGCGGCGAGCGCCTCCGTGAACTCGTCGAGCTCGCCTTGGAGGATCCGGTCGAGCTGCTTCACCGTCAGCTTGATGCGGTGATCCGTGAGCCGGTTCTCGGGAAAGTTGTAGGTGCGGATCTTCTCCGCGCGCTCGCCGCTTCCGATCTGTGAACGGCGCGTCGCGTCGAGCTCCGCGCGCTGACGCTCGAGCTCGCGCTCGTACAAGCGCGCGCGCAGCACGCGCATCGCCTTCTCCTTGTTCTGAAGCTGCGACTTCTCGTCCTGCATCGAGACGACGAGGCCCGTCGGCATGTGCGTGATGCGGACCGCAGAATCGGTCGTATTCACCGACTGGCCGCCGGGGCCGGTCGAGCGGTAGACGTCGACCTTCAGGTCGTTCTGGTCGATCTCGATCTCGACCTCCTCCGCCTCCGGCATCACGGCGACCGTTGCCGTCGAGGTGTGGATGCGTCCCTGCGACTCGGTCTCCGGAACGCGCTGCACGCGATGCGTGCCGCCCTCCCACTTGAAGACCGAGTACGCGCCGTCGCCTTTCACGGCGAACGTGACCTCCTTGTAGCCGCCGCCGTCACTCGGGCTCGCGCCGAGCTCCTCGACTTTGAAGCCGCGCCGCTCGGCATAGCGGCTCAGCATCCGGTAGAGGTCGCCGGCCCAGAGCGCGGCCTCGTCGCCGCCGACGCCCTGGCGGATCTCGAGGATCACATCCTTGTGGTCGGCTGGATCCGACGGAACCATCGCGAGCCGGAGCTCTTCCTCGAGCTGCGCAACGCGTTGCTCGAGCTCGGGCACGAGCTCGCTGAGGTCACCGTCGTCGCGCGCTGCGTCGAGATCGGCACGCGCCTCGCGCCACGCCTGCGCGAGCCGCGCGGCACCCTCGAGATCCTTGAGCCTCCGCCCGACCTCCGCCGCTTCGCGGCGGTCGTTGAAGACCGACGGGTCGGACATGCGCTCCTGCGTCTCGCGATAGGAACGCTCGAGGTCTTCGACCAGGTTGTCGAACGTCGCAGCCACTTCGAGCAAGCGTAGCGCGACGTCCGCGCGGTATTACTGCGGCGTATCCGACTCGAGGAGGCAAACGTGGGGATCGTGGACGAGGTCAAGAGCGCGAACGAGAAATACGCATCGAGCTTCGAGAAGGGATCGCTGCCGATGCCGCCGGGCCGCGCATTCGCAGTGGTCACGTGCATGGACGCGCGCCTCGACCCGGCGAAGTTCCTCGGGCTCCAAGAGGGCGACGCACACGTGATCCGAAACGCGGGCGGCGTCGTCTCGGACGATGCACTCCGCTCGCTGATCATCTCGCACAACCTGCTCGGGACGCAGGAGGCGATCGTGATCGGCCACACCGACTGCGGAATGCTCACGTTCACGAACGACGACATCCACGCGAAGCTCGGGTCGGAGTCGGAGTCGATCGACTTCCTTCCGTTCCGCGACGTGGCGCAGCGCGTGCGCGAGAGCATGCAGACGATCCAGGCATCGCCGCTCCTGCCGGACTCGTTCAAGGCGACCGGATTCGTCTACGACGTGACCTCCGGCCGGCTCGAAGCGGTATGAGCTTCACGCTCTACCACCAGCCGGGCTCGCGCTCGGGTCGCGTCGTCTGGGCGCTCGAGGAGATCGGCGAGCCGTACGACGTCGAGATCATCCAGCGCGAGGACAAGGCGAAGCCCGAATACCGCGCGCTCCATCCGCTCGGCCGTTCGCCCGTGGTCACGACGGAGGAGGGCCCGCTCTTCGAATCGGCTGCGCTCGTGCTCCAGCTCGGCGACCTCTATCCCGACTCGGGCCTGATGCCACCGGTAGGCACGTACGAGCGCGGGCTCGTCTACCAGTGGGTGCTGTTCGGGATGGTCGAGCTCGAGAGCGCGGTCGTCCAGGCGTATTCCGACGACGAGCAGCTGAAGACGCGCGGCCGCGAGCGGCTCGCCGCCGCACTGCCCGCACTCGAGCAGGCGCTCGACGGCAAGGAGTTCCTCGTCGGCGATCGCTTCACGGCAGCGGACGTCGTCGTTGGCGGCGTCCTCGGCTTCGCCGCCCGCGGCGGTCTCATCGACGACTTCCCGAAGTGCGTCGCGTATGCGCAGAGCTTGAACGAGCGACCCGCGCGAAAGCGCGCGGCCGAGGTCGGCCGCTAGCTCGCGAGCCGCGCGTCGAGCGTGATCTCCGGCACGCCGGCGAGCGCCTTCGACACCGGGCAGCCGGCCTTCGCGCCTTCGGCGGCCTGCTGGAACGCGGCGTCGTCGAGGCCTTCGACGCGGCCTTCGACCGA
Organism: Actinomycetota bacterium; assembly: GCA_046734795.1. Taxonomy (GTDB): domain Bacteria; phylum Actinomycetota; class Thermoleophilia; order Gaiellales; family Gaiellaceae; genus JBKPRX01. The sequence goes on along the minus strand of JBKPRX010000151.1, from coordinate 12,787 downwards.
CAGCGCGATCTTCGTGATCCCCGCGCCCGGCTGGAAGGTCACCGTCGCGGACGTGTGCAGCTCATCGGGCGCATGACCTTCGCTTGCGAGCCCGTGCGCGAGCGCCATCGAAAAGCACGCCGCGTGTGCGGCCGCGATCAGCTCCTCCGGGCTCGTCTTGCCGCTCTGCGCGTCTTCGGCACGTGCGGGCCAGCTCACCTGCTGCTCGCCGATCGCGCCGCTCGTTGTCGAAGCGATCGTGCCGCTCCCCTCCATCAACGACCCTTGCCACGTCACGTCTGCAGTGCGATCCGTCGCCACGGTTCTCTCCTCTTGTTGGGAAGCGTGCAGCCTAAAGGGAAGGATGCTTGGGCGCGACGGTGTTCCTCGGCGTTTGCCGACCTCCGCTGGGTCCGGCCGTCGACGGACGATTGGACTGCTGGGTCAGCGGCGCCGGCGGTACCGCAGCTCGAGGATTCCGCTGCTCGAGTCAGTGCTCGAGACGAGGTCGAGCCGGTACGACTTGGGAACGCCGTCGAACAACCGGGTGCCCTCACCCGCAACGTAGGGAAACAAGCTCAGCCGGAGCTCGTCGATCAGGTCGAGCTGCATGAGCGACCGCCAGAGGCTGACGCCGCCCCAGACCACGATGTGGTCGTCGCCGCCCAGCCTGAGCTTGTCGATCTCTTCTGCCGTGTCACCAGCAGCGATGGTGGTGTTGGCCCAGTCGGCCGTCCTCAGCGTTCGAGTGAAGACGACCTTTCGCCCGGTGTTCAGGATGTCGGCGAAAGGGTGATCGGTGGCTGTTGTCATCGCTTCCGCGATGCCCTCGTAGGCGGTGCGGCCCATGATGTGTGCATACGCGCTCCGGAGAAACTCGAGTTGCGCCGAGTCGTCGGGCTCACGGTTTTCAGGCAGGTCGAAGCAGAACTTCCAAAACTCGGTGCCCTCGTCGGCGAGAAGGCCATCGAGCGAGTAGTTGAAGACCGTCGCTATCAGCTTCCGCATGATCAGATGAGGTGCGGTCTATGCCCTCACGATTCTGTCGGGTAGGCGCAGCGCTGCGACGAGGCCGATGAGCCCGAACACCGCGAGGGCGATCAGCGCGACCGCGTAAGACCGGGTTCCGAGAGCGACCGCGGACACCAGGATCGTGCCGGCGATCGCGGTGCCGAACGTTGAGCCCAGGTTGGAGATGCTGCGCGAGAGGCCCGAGATCTCGCCCTGTAGCGCCTCGGGGAAGCTGGACTGCACGACGTTTACCGAGGGGGTCAGCATCGCTCCCAGGCCGAGGCCGATGAGTAGAAGACCGGGCACAAATGCGACGACCTTCGACGAGGCGTGGACGAAGCCGAGCAAGAGTGCGATTCCGGCCAGGGTGACGATGAAACCGGCCACAATCAGTGTCCGCTGCGAGAACTTCTTGGCGAGTCGCGCCGCAGCGAACGACGAGACCAGCACCCCGACGGTCGCTGCGGTGAAGACGACCCCTGTCCCGATCGCGCTGTACCCCCGTACGGTCTGCAGGAAGACGGAGACGACGAACGACACGCCCATCAGCAGAAGCCACTGCATGTTCTGCGTGACGAGGGCGAGATTGGACGTGCGGTTCCTAAAGAGGCCCGTCGAGAGAAGCGGTTCCTTCCCCGCGCGTTCCCGAGCGCGGATGTAGAAGTAGAACCCGATTAGGAACACGAGTCCGAGCACGAGGAACACGGCGAACAGCACGTTGTTGGTTCCCGCCTGCAGGATTCCGAGGACAACGAAGAACATTCCGACTGCCGAGAGGATCGCCCCGACGGCGTCGAACGGTCGGGTTGGGTCGGGTGGGAGCGGATCGACGAGACGACGGCTGAGAAAGATGATTGTCGCGACGACCACGGCCTGGAACACGAACGCAGCGCGCCAACTGATTCCGGTGGTGATCACACCGCCGATTAGCGGTCCCGCCGCAGCGCCGATGCCTCCCAACCCGCTGATCGCACCAAACGCCCAGGCCCGCGAGGTGAGATCGCTGAACCACAGAGTCGCAAGGATGTAGACGGGCGGGATCAACAGCGCCGTACCGACGCCCTCGAAGACGGAGTTTCCGAGGATCAGAACGCCGAGCCCGGGGGAAACCGCGCTCAGCAGCGCGCCGATCCCGTACAGCGTCAGGCCCCCGATGAAACACCGCTTGCGACCCCACCGATCGGTCAGCTTGCTGCACGGGATCATCAGAATCGCCATGATCAGCAAGAACAGTGTGATCGCGGTCTGCACGCCCTTGACGGTCGTGTCCAGGTCGTCGCTGATGTCCGTGATCATCACGTTCATGTTCGAGCCGGCGAAGCTGCAGATGAATTGCGCAAGGGCGAGAGGAAGGATCAACCTCCGCGGCGACACCCCGGCACGCTCCGAAACCATGGCCTCGCTCGACGCAACGGACCTTTCAGTCACCGGGGTTCACCCCTGCAAAGCGAATCGGCGAGCAAGTCCTCCCCCTCGTCGAGCGTAACCCGCGAATGCGGCGTCCTCGGCTCGACGAAAACCCTACTCGTAACGATCCGCTCACGAACGGCGCCGAAGCAGAACTTCCAGAGTGGATCACGCCGGACTTCATGGATCGCGCCGGTCTCTTGACTGGATCGGGTCGCAAACGCGACCCTTAGGCAGTGCGTCGCGGTGTCGCACAGATCGTCGTCCTCGCCTGCGGCCTCGCGACGGCGGCAGCGGGGGCCGCTGGTGCCATGGCCGTCGGCCCGAACAGCACGCAGCAGGAGTGCGTTGCGGCGACCGCTTCCGGCGTTCTTCCGACCTGGGCGCGGGCAGGCTTCTCCTCGCCGCGGCCCCGCCTCCCTCATGTGATCGGCCGACGAAAGGAAATCGCGGCGCTCCTCTTCGGCTACCCGCTTGCCTCACCCCCTGCGACGGGCCGAAACAACAAGATCCTCTGGGTCTCCCGCCACATTCCCGCGCACCCAACATCCTTGTGGATACGCGCGCAACGAATGGTCGTCGGTCGGGCCGTCGGTCGGCCGGTCACGAGACTGGTACAAGGCGGACCGGGCCCATCGATCATCAACCTGCCCGCCGCCGGTTGCTGGCGGCTCAGACTGACCTGGGCTGGACGCACCGACACCCTCGACCTGCGGTACCACGCGCCATAGGGGTCTCGAGGCGCGCCGGTCAGTCGGCCATAAAGACAAACCTATAGTTCAGACCGACGCGCGTTACGCCATTACTTCGACGCGGGCGGTGTCGCCGAGCTCGCTCCGCTCGGCCTCGAGCGCGAGGACCTCGCGAAGCGCGCGGACCGAGACCTCGAGCTGCTCGAGCGACGGCTCACGCGTCGTGAGCCTCTGAAGCCAAAGACCCGGCGCGAGCAGCGTGCGGACGACGCGGCTGTCCGTGTGCTTCCCCGCGAAGCGGATCAGCTCGTACGCGAGCCCCGCGATCAGCGGCAGCAAGAGGATCCGTTCGAGGATCAGCCAGTGGATCGCCGGCCGGCCGAAGAACGCAAAGACGAAGATCGCGATCACCATCACCCAGAGGAGAAACGCGGTTCCGCAGCGCGGATGGATGAGGCTGTAGCGCTGCACGGTTTGCGGGTCGAGCTCTTCGCCCGCTTCGTACGCGTTGATCGCCTTGTGCTCGGCGCCGTGGTACTGGAAGACGCGTCGCAGGTCCGGCAGCAGCGAGATCAGTGCGAGGTACGCGACGAACACCGCGACACGAATCGCACCTTCGACGAGCACGAACGAAAAGCCGTCCACGGGCAGCAGCTCGGCAAGGAGGCCCGGGCCGATCTTGAACAGCATCAGCGCGAAACCGATCGCGACGAGGAACGCGAAGATGATCGTGCCGCGCGAGATCTCCGTCTCGACCTCTTCGTTCTCGGTCCCGTTCTCCTCCTGCGCCGCGTAGTTCGCGGAGATCGCGAGCGCGCGGAAGCCGATCGCGAGCGACTCGCCGAGCGCGATCACGCCGCGGATGATCGGCAGCCGCAGCAGGCGGTGTCGCGCCATCGCGGATTCGATCGGCCGGCAGACCTGCGCGATGTGCCCGTTCGGCTTTCGGACTGCGACGGCCCAGTTCGAGGGGCCGCGCATCATCACGCCCTCGAGGACCGCCTGGCCTCCGACCGTCGTCACCCGCGCCCCTCGCCGGCTGCGGCTCGCGCCGAACGAAGCCCGGCTCCGCCGCCGCCTGACGCCGCTTCCGGCCCGGTGCTCTCCGGGCCCGTGCACAGGTCACTGTGCCCTCCGGCCCCGCACCGCGAGCGGCGCCCGAGGAACGCGAGCAGCTGAGTCATAGGCGTGCCGCTAGCCGCGGCGCGCGCCGCCGGCCTTTTCGAGCCGGCGCTGGAAGCGCTCCACCCGGCCGCCCGTATCGACGAGCTTCTGCTTGCCCGTGTAGAAGGGATGGCATTCCGAGCAGATCTCGACGTGCAGCTCGGGCTTCGTCGAACGCGTCTGGAACGTGTTCCCGCAGGCGCAGGTCACCGTTGCGAGCACGTATTCCGGATGGATGTCGGTCTTCATCGCTTTCCCAGGATAGCAACGGCCCTTTCGGCCTCTACGTTGCCGCCGGAGACGATCACCGCGACGGTGCTCTCAGGTTCGAGCTCGATCTTGCCTGCAAGGAGCGCGGCGGTCGCGCCGGCGCCGGCGGGCTCGCACGCGAGCTTCGCCTGCGAGTAGAGGAAGCGAAATGCGTCTTCGATCTCGGCGTCGCTGACGAGCACGGACTCGACACCGAGCGCGGCGCACATGTCGATGCAGATCTGACCCGCGTGCGGGGGACTGAGCCCGTCGGCGATCGAAGCCGTCGGCACGCGGACCGGCTCACCGGCGCGAAGACCTTCGCGGAGCGCCGGCGAGCCCTCGGGCTCGACCGCGACGATGCGCGCAGCCGGGTGCGCACCCTTCACCGCCACTGCGACGCCGGTGACAAGACCGCCGCCGCCGGTGCCGACGACGACGACATCCGGGGCTTGCGGCGCGTCCTCCACGAGCTCGAGTCCGACGGTGCCGGCGCCGGCCACGACGAGGGGGTCCTCGAATGGATGGACGAGCACGCGGCCTGTCGTCTCTTGAAGCTCGGCAAGCCGTTCGAGAGCTTCCGTCGGATTGGCCGTTTCCTGGTCGACGGTGGCGCCGTAGCTGCGCGTCGCGTCGACCTTGAACTGGTTCGCGCCGCGCCACATGACGAGGAGCGCGTCGATGCCCGCGGCCGCCGCTCCGAACGCAACCGCCTGCGCGTGGTTGCCGGCGGAGATCGAGATCACGCCGCGCCGCCGCTCGTCGTCCGAAAGCGTCGCGAGCTTCGAGAGCACGCCGCGCGGCTTGAACGAGCCTGTGCGCTGGAAGAGCTCGGCCTTCAGGATCACGCGCGCGCGGGTGAGCTCCGAGAGCTGCGGCGACTCGACGAGCGGTGTGCGAACGAGCCGGTTGCCGATCCGCTCGCGCGCGCGCCGCACGTCGTCGGGCGTCACGCCGGCCGTCGTCACCATGAGGCGATGCTAACCGTCAGTACCGTTCCCGCACGATGACCGAGTTCGACTTTCAGCCGCACCTCGTCGGCGCGGTGCTCGAGGTTCGGCCGCTGCGCGAGAGCGACTACGACGGCCTCTACGCGGCCGCGTCGGATCCGCTGATCTGGGAGCAGCATCCCGCCGACCGATATCGCGAGGACGTCTTCCGCGAGTACTTCGCCGAACATCTCGCCTCCGGCGGTGCGGTTGTCGTGATCGATCGTGAGAGCGAGCGCATCGTCGGCACGTCGCGCTACCACGGCTACGACGCAGAGCGAAGCGAGGTCGAGATCGGCTGGACGTTTCTTGCGCGTTCGCACTGGGGCGGCGCGTACAACGCCGAGCTCAAGGCGCTGATGCTCGCGCACGCGTTTCGGTACGTCGAGAGCGTCGTCTTCCTCGTCCACCCGGACAACCTTCGGTCGCAACGCGCGGTGGAGAAGATCGGCGGGACGCGAATCGGCACGCGCTCCGACGAGACGCGCAAGGACTACGTCGCCTTCGAGATCCGGCGCGACTAAGTCAGCGTGTACTCGGGGCCGGAGCCGCCTTCGGGCGGAGTCAGCCGACCGCCCTTGGCAGTGATCGCGCCGCATTGCACGCAGTTCGACGGCGATAGCTCGACCGTCACGGTGCCCTCGCCGTCTGCCTCGCCGATCTCGTACACCTGCGCAGGGCACAGGCGCACCCACATCTCGGCCACCTCGCGCGGCACGTTGCGCTCGATGCGGATGTGGTTCGGCTGGTCGTCGCGCGTCTTGTTGCCGGACGCAAAGACGGACGAGAGCTTGTCGAACGTGAGCTTCCCGTCCGGTGTCGGATAGCTCGACGCGCGGTCGGTCTTCAGGAGCTCTTGCTCCGCATCCGGCTCGGCTCGCATCGCACCGATCGAGAGGCGACCCTTCGAGACGGTCATCGCGCTCGCGAGCGCGCCGCCGATGAAGAACCCGCGGCCGAACACCTGCCGCATGTCGCGGACTTCCTGCAGGTCCTTCCAGATGAAGCTCTCGCGGATCGCGTCGTCGTACGACGAGAGCGAGGTCGCCGGCGTCTCGCCCGGCTGCAGCGCGCGGAACGCTGCCTCCGCCGCGAGCCGTCCCGACTCGATCGCATAGTGGACGCCCTTGAGCCGCGGGATGTTCACCATCCCGACACCGTCGCCGACGAGCAGCAGACCCGGCGCGTGCAGGCGCGACGGCAGCGAATAGAAACCGCCGCTCGGGATCGTCTTCGCGCCCCACTCGACACGCTCGCCGCCCTCGAGGATCTTCGCGATCTTCGGATGCGTCTTGAACTCCTGCAACACGTCGTGCACGGAGAACTCCGCGTCGCGATAGTCGAGACCCGCGACGAAGCCGACGCAGATCCGGTCTTCGCCCATCGGGTAGATGAACGAGCCGCCGAACTCGCGGTACTTCGCCGACGTGCGAAGCGGCCAGCCCATCGTGTGGATGATCCCGTGGAGCGGCTTCGCGACCTTCCAGACCTCTTTCACGCCGAGCTCCCAGACCTGCGGGTCCTCGCCGTGCAAGCCGAACTGCTCGAGCGCGACACCCGTGAGATGGCCTTGCGTTCCTTCTGCGAGCACCGTCACCTTCGCGACGAGGTCGCTGCCCGGCTCGAAGTTGCCGAGCTCTTGCCCTTCGCGACCGCGGCCCTTGTCGCCGGTGCGCACACCGACGACGCGCCCGTGCGAGACGAGCAGCTTCTCGGCGGTCGTCTCCGGCAGGACGTACGCGCCCGCTTCTTCTGCTCGTTCGGCGAGCCAGCGTCCCAGTTGCGACAACGAGAAGACGAAGTTGCCGTGGTTTCGCATCGGCGGCGGCGGCGGGATTCGCAGCGCCGCTCGCTTCGTCAGCACGTACACGGCCTCATGCTCGATCCGGCCGAACGACGGCAGGTCTTCCATCTTGTAGCGGCCTTTGAAGAGCGTGCGCAGCGCGCGCGGGTTGACGACGGCGCCGGAAAGCAGATGCGAACCGGGCTGCTTGCCCTTCTCCACGAGCGCGAGCGGAACCTCGCCGAGCTTCTCTGCGACGTCGGGATGCTCTTCGAGCAGCTGCCCGAACCGAATCGCGCACGCGAGCCCGCCCGGACCGCCGCCGACGACGAGCACGCCGACGTCGATGCGCTCGTCCTCGGGATCTGTCGGTTCGGTGACGTAGTCCGCTACAGAGAACGGCGGCGGATACTCCGACGCCCGACGACCCACCGTCTAGGACCCCTTGCGCTGCTTCACGAGCTCCGTCAGCTTCGGCACGATCTCGTGCACGTCGCCGACGACGCCCAGGTCGCAAAACTCGAAGATCGGCGCGTTCCCGTCTTTGTTGATCGCGACGATCACGTTCGAGCTCTGCATGCCGACCTTGTGCTGGATCGCGCCGGAGATTCCGAGCGCGATGTAGAGCTTCGGCGACACGATCTTGCCCGTCTGGCCGATCTGGCTCGCGTACGGATACCAACCTGCGTCGACGACGGCACGCGTCGCGCCGACGGCGCCGCCGAGCGCCTTCGCGAGCTCCTCCGCGATCGAGAAGTTCTCCGGCGCCCCGAGACCGCGACCGCCGGCGACGATGATGTCTGCGTCGTCGAGCGAGGCACCGCTCTCTTCCTCGTGCGCTTGCTCGACCATCGTCGCCGCTTGCGAGAAATCCTCGAGCTCGACGCTCACGTTCTCGATCTGCGGCTCGCCCCCGCCGCTTGCGTTCGGGTCGAACGAGCCGGCCCGGAAGAGCGCGAGCCGCGGCGTGTCCTTCCAGCCGACGTCCACGAAGACCGAGTCCTGGAGCGCGGGGCGCTTGCCGACAAGGCCGCCGTCCTGCACGACGACGTCCGTGAGGTCCCAGTTCAATCCGCCGTCGAGTCGCGCGGCAAGACCGGCAGCGACATCGGCCGCGAGCACCGAGTTCGCGAAGAACACGCTCTCGTAGCCGCCGTCGCGCACGATCTTCGCCATCACGTCGACGCGCGGCTGCGGCAAGGGCGCCTCGACGGACGCATCCTCGGCGACGAAGATCTTGGAGGCACCGAACTTTCCCGCCTCGGAAGCAAGGGCCTGCACGCCGGTGCCGATCAGGACGCCCGCGACGTCGCCGTCGCCGAGCGTCGCCGCCTTCGAGAGGACGCCGAGCGAACCCTTCTGGATTGTGTCGCCGTGGTGCTCGAGGAAGACGAGTACGCTCATAGCAGCCGCTTCTCCGCGAGGAACTCGACGATCTGGTCGGCCGAGTTACCGCCCTCGTCTTCGACCTTGCGCGATTCGCCGCGTGCCGGCGGGTCGTTGAGCGCGAGCACGACAGTCTTCGAGCCGCCCTCGCCGAGCTGCGAGGCGTCGAGACCGAGGTCTGCCGCACTGACGCTCTCTTGCGGCTTCTTCTTCGCGCTCATGATCCCCTTCAGCGACGGGTAGCGCGGCTCGTTGATCGCGTCCGAGACCGCGACCACTGCCGGCAGCGACGCCTCGATCACGTCGTAGCCGAACTCAGTCTGGCGCTTCACGCGCAGCGTCTCGCCGCTGACCGTGAGTTCCGCCGCTTGCGACACGACCGGACGGCGAAGACGGTCCGCGACTGCGGCCCACATCACTGCTCCGTCGGAGTCCGAGGATTGCTGCCCGAACAAAACGAGGTCTGCGTTCTCACGCTCGAGCGCGGCGGCCAGCGCGCGGCTCGTGGCGACGAGGTCCGACCCCGCAGCCGCCTCGTCGCTGACGAGGACGGCGCGGTCGGCACCCATCGCGAGCGCCTTGCGCAGCGCGTCGGTTGCCTTGTCGGGCCCGAGCGACACGACGACGACCTCGTGCTCGCCGCCGGAGTCCTTCAGCCGGAGGGCCTCCTCGACCGCGTTTGCGTCGAACGGGTTCAGCGCACCCTCGCCGGCCCGGTCGAGGCGCTTCGTCGACGGGTCGATTCGCTTGCCGGCTGCCTCCGGCACCTGCTTGACGCAGACTGCGATCTTCATCGACGGCGCACTCTACTTGTCACGCGGAGTGTCTGATTCACATGCGCGTGCGGAGCGCGAGGACGTCCGAAACGAACGGCTTCGTCACCTTGTACAGCCCGTGCTTTCGGACCGCGCGCTCGCCCTGGTACCAGCCTGCGAGCGCGAGCCGCTCGTCGCCGTTGAATGCCTTCAGCAGGTGCGACAGGTATGCGAGTCCGATGCGAACGTTGCCGTCGGCGGTGTGCGGAACGCGTTGGTGGATCAAGGAGTCCTCCACGTACTGCCACGTGCTCGGCAGAAGCTGCATCACGCCTTCCGCGCCGACCGACGAGCGGACGTGCTGCTGGAACCCGGACTCCATCCACGCGAGCGCCCGCGCGAGGTGCGGGTCGACGCCGTAATGCGCCGCCCAGCGCCCGAGCGAGGCGCGAATCGCGAAGGCATCCGACGTGTTGGACACGCGCACGTAGTCGCTGCGCGGCGGCGCGGCGGCCGGGAGGCGCAACCGGCGGCCTTCGATCAAGAAGCGCTGCGGGTCGAGGTGGTTCAGCCGTGCGAGTGCAGCGACGGTCGTTCCGTGCGACTTCGCGATCGCGGTCAGCGTGTCTCCGCGACGCACCTTGTACGTGCGCTTGCTGACGACGAGCGGCGTTCGCGCCGGAACGCGCGACTGCAGCCCGAGCGCGGCGAGCGTCGCCGTCCCGACGACGCCGTCCGGTACGAGGTTCAAGCGGCGCTGCAAGGTGCGAACCGCGTGGAGCGTCGGCTTGTCGAAGTACGCGTTGATCGGCGACGAAAGCCCCTGGCGGACGAGCAGGAACTGGAGCACGGCCACGTCCCAGCCGAACGAGCCGCGAACGAGCGTCCGCGCACCGAAGAGCGGCCGGCCGAGCGGCCCGAGGGCGCGCCTCGTGCGCGCGTCGGCGCGACCGGTTGCAGGCAGGCCCTGCTGGCGCTGGAACGAGCGGACCGCGGCGACCGTCTGCGGGCCGGCGATCGCGTCGATCGCGCCCCTGTACAGGCCTTGCGCGCGAAGAGCGACCTGGAGCCCGGCCGATTGCGGATTCGCCGCTTGGGCCGCACCGGCGAGCGCGAGCCACGCGAAGAGCACGGCGAAGACGTATCTGGCCATGCGGATCCATACGACGGCGCGCGGCCGCTCTCCTTCCCATGGGCTAGGGTTGGGCCCTTCGAGGGCGAAACGACCGCTATGCGACGTCAGCTGACTCGAGGCCGGGGAGTCCTTCTTCTCTGCGTTGTCGGCGGCCTCACGGCCGTCGCGCTCGCCGGTGCCGCCACGAAGCAGCCGATCGTCTTTCCCGTGGTCGGCCCGGTGACGTACACGGACGACTTCGGCGCCCCGCGCGGCCAGGGCAAGCACGAGGGCATCGACATCCTCGCACCGCGGAAGGCGGCGGCCGTCGCGGCCGAGGCGGGCAAGGTGAAGTTCTGGACGACCTCACAAGCGGCGGGGTGCATGCTCTACCTCTACGGTGAGAGCGGCACGACCTACCTGTACATCCACTTGAACAACGACGTCGGCAGCGGCAACGACAACCGCGGCTCGTGCGTCGCCGGGACCGCGTACGCACCTGGGCTGAAGAACGGCGCGAAGGTGCAGGCCGGACAGCAGATCGGGTTCGTCGGCGACTCGGGCGATGCGAACGGGATCCATCCGCACTTGCACTTCGAGGTGCATCCGAACGACGGCAAGGCAGTCGACCCGTACCCGGCCTTGCAGTCCGCAACGCCGCTCCTCTTCGCTGCGAAGGCAGGCACCCCGTTCTCGCTCACCCTCACGGGGACCGTCGAGACTGCAACGGCCGATCGTCTCAAGCTGCAGGTTCGCCAGCTGCAAGCGTTTCCGAGCGCGGTGCGCCAGAAGATGACGCGCACGCTCACGGTCACCGTTCCCACCGGTGCGCTCGTTCAGGGGGCGGACGCGACAGCGACTGCGTCGCGCCTCGCGGCAGCCTACGAGGGTCAGCCCGTCGTCGTGTGGACGCAGCCGGCGCTTGCGACGCTCAAGGCGCAGCGCGGCGAGGACGGTGCGCTCGTCGCTGCGCTCGTCCAGCTCGGCTAGGTCCGCTTCGCTCTGCAGATGGAGACGGTGCTCGCGCAGGTCACGGTCGGCGAGCGAACGCTCGCGATCGAGCGGCCGCCGGACGCGTACGAGCTGATCGACGAAGCCGCGTTCGAGCGCGACGAGTTCCTGCCGTATTGGGCTGAGCTCTGGCCCGCCGGGCTCGAGCTCGCGCGCGTCGTCGCCGGCCGCGACCTTCGCGGGAAGCGCGTGCTCGAGCTCGGCTGCGGTCTTGCACTGCCGAGCCTCGTCGCGGCGCTCGCCGGCGCGGAGGTCCTCGCGACCGACTGGTCTCCCGACGCGCTTGCTCTCGTCGAGCGCAACGCGGAGCGAAACGGCGCTCGAGTCGAGACGGCGTTCGTGGACTGGCGCGCCCCGTCACTCGACCGGAAGTGGGATCTCGTGCTCGCGGCCGATGTCCTCTACGAGCGCACGCACCCAGAGCTGCTGCTCGCGCTCCTCGCGCGGCTCGAGCCGCGCGAGGTACTGCTCGCCGACCCGGCGCGACCGTACGCCCGGCCGTTTCTCGACGCCGTTGCTACTGCCGGTTGGCGTATCGAGACGGTGCTCGAGTCGGAGTCGCCGCGCGTGACGGTCGTGTCGCTGCGGCTATGAGACCGTCACCGCGCCGCGCACGAAGTCGACGATCTCGCTCGTCGGGGCGCCCGGCGTGAAGACACCCGCGACGCCGCGACTTCGAAGCTCTTCGGCGTCCTCCGTCGGGATCGTGCCGCCGACAATCACGAGCACGTCGTCCGCGCCTTCGGCCTGCAGACCGTCGACGACGCGCGGCACGAGCGTCATGTGCGCGCCGGAGAGGATCGAGATGCCGATCGCGTCGGCGTCCTCTTGGATGGCGGTCTCGACGATCTGCTCAGGCGTTTGATGCAGGCCGGTGTAGATGACCTCCATCCCTGCGTCGCGCAACGCGCGGGCGATGATCTTCGCACCGCGGTCGTGACCGTCGAGGCCCGCCTTCGCGATCACGATCCGAATCGGCCGCGGCATGCTTCGAGGGTACTACCTCGCGTCAGTAGCTGAACACCGTCGCGCCGTCGCCGATCCATTCCCAGAGCGGTGTCGCGCCGCCGAGCGCCGCGTTCTCGACGAGCGTGCTGCCGTCGAGCTTCTTCGCCGTGAAGCAGATCGGGCACACGAGCAATCGGCCGCCCGCCTCCGCGTACTGACTGAAGAGGGTCGCGAGCGGCGGACAGCCGTCACAGGCCACGCCGTCGGCGAAGCCGGGTAGCGCGAGGCGCACCGCTTCC
>JBKPRX010000150.1:0-21430 GCA_046734795.1 Actinomycetota bacterium | reverse complement strand
CCGACGAGCCGAGCGGCAACGGGACGGAGCGCGGACGCGCGCATTGCGAGCCCGACCTTCGTGAACTGGAAGAAGACCCAGAGGATTAGCACCGATCCGAGTGAGACAGCGAGGGTCACGAGGTCCTGCCGCGGAATGATCACGTCGCCCAAATGCACGACTCTCGTCGCATCGGCTCCGAGCGGCCCCCGGAACGTATGCGGAACGCCGCCCCAGATGCGAAGCGCGAGACCGCCGAAGAGTAGGAAGAGACCGACGGTGACGATCACGACCGTGAGGACGCTCGCGTTCTCGACGGGCCGGATGATCAGCCGCTGTACGAGCAAGCCGCCGACGAACGACAAGATCAGCGTGAGGAAGAACGACAGCCAGTAGTTCCAGCCCCAGAGCACGTTGAATTGGTACGCGACGAACGTGCTGAACATCGCCATCTCACCCTGCGCGAGATTCAGCACTTCGGTCGCGCGATAGATGCGCACGAGCGCGAGGCCGAGGCTGCCGAAGGTCGCGCCCTGCGAAAGACCCGAGACGGCCTGCTGGCCGAAGTCACTGTCGACGATCGAGCCGATCAGAAGGAACAGGAAGTAGCCGGCGATCGCGAGCAGGACCGGAAGCTCGACGGGCGAGCGCATGCGACGACGGCGGGCGGGCGGCGCACCCTCGGATGCCTTTCCTGCTGGGCGGATGCGGTCGAGAAGCTCCATCAATACCCCAAGTAGCTCTTTCGAACGGATTCGCTCTCGCGCAGTTCGGGGCTCGGGCCCGACAAAGCGATCCGGCCCACTTCGAGAACGTAGCCGAAGTTTGCGACCTGCAGAGCGATGTTCGCGTTCTGTTCGACGACGAGCACGGTCATTCCCTCTCGCTCGTTCAGGTCCTTGATGATCGTGAAGATCTCCGCGGTAATCAGCGGTGCGAGGCCGAGAGACGGCTCGTCGAGAATCATCAACCGCGGGCGCTGCATGAAGGCGCGCGCGAGCGCGAGCATCTGCTGCTCGCCGCCGCTGAGAGTTCCGGCCTGCTGTTCGATCCGCTCCTCGATCCAAGGGAAATAGGACTCGACCCGCTTGAGGTCGTCCTTCAGGGAGCCACGGCTCGTGTACGCACCGAGTCGCAGGTTCTCGAGGACGGTCAGCTCCGCAAAAGTTCCCCGGCCCTCGGGAACGTGCGCGATCCCGAGCCGGGCAATGGCCTCCGGGCCGCGCCGTCCGAGCGTGCGTCCGGCGAAGACGATCCGCCCGGACCGCTTGACCGTTCCGGAAACTGCGCGCAGCGTCGTCGTCTTCCCAGCGCCGTTCGCACCGAGCACTGCCGCGATCTTGCCCTCTTCAACCTGCAGCGAGACGCCGTGCAGCGCTTTGACGATGCCGTAGCGCGCTTCGACGTTTTCCAGCTCGAGGAGCGTGCTCACTCGCCGGCCCCCTCGAGCTCCTGCGCAAGCTTCTCGACGGCCCTCGCTGCTTCTTCAACCGACTGGTTCTCGTCCACCTCGCCGCCGAGATAGGCCTCGATCACCTTCGGGTCGCGCTGAACCTCGCCGGGCGGACCCTCCGAGAGCATGCGGCCGAAGTTCAAGACGTAGACGTAGTCGGACACGTTCATCACGAGGCTCATGTGATGCTCGACGAGGAGCACCGTGATCTTGTGGTCGTCACGGAGTTGTCGGATGAAGCTGCCGAGATCCGAGAGCTCTTCGTGGTTAAGTCCGCCGGCGGGCTCGTCGAGGAGCAGCAGGCGCGGCTTCGAAGCGAGCGCACGCGCGAGCTCGACGCGCTTCAGCGTTGCAAACGGCAGACCGATGGCCGGCCGCCGCGCGATCGGGCCGAGACCGACGTAGTCGATCGTCTCCATCGCGAGCTGGCGAGCCTTCCGTTCCGGCTTGAACTTCGTGACCGTGTGTGCACCGACGAGCACGTTCTCGAGCACGCTCATCGTCGGGAAGAGCTCGAGGTTTTGGAACGTCCGCGCGATGCCGGCGCGGACGATCCCCGGCGCATTCGTCTTCAAAAGGCTCTTGCCCTCGAACTCGACCTCGCCTCGGTCAGGCTCGTAAATGCGCGTGATGACGTTGAACGCGGTGGTCTTGCCGGCGCCGTTCGGCCCGATGAGGCCGACGATCTGTCCCTCGTTGACGTTGATGTTGAAATCGTCGAGCGCGACGATGCCGCCGAAGCGCAGCCCGACGTTCCGCAGCGAGAGCAGGCTCATGGGCGCGGAAGTCTACTTGGGTGTCGAGTTGCTGTCACGAGAACGATTTCGCAGGTCCCCTGCAACGGCGCCCGAGTCAACTCGGCCACCCGTGCGAGTTCGGTCGCAAGTCGAACTTCCCTCCGTCCCGGCACTCGGACGACCAGTAGGCCGGGGTGTCCTTCTTCCGGAGCGGGTAGAGCCGCTGGGCGTAGAAGCGCGCGAGGCGCTGCGCTTCCGCCGTCGACGCGCCGAGCTTCGCGGCTGCGTACCAGATCGATTGCATTCCGTAACACTCGACCTGGCCCTCGTCCTTGTAGCCCAGCAGGTGATAGCTCTCGTGCGTCACCGTCGAGAGCGCGAGCGCCGCGTCGGCGATCGCCTCACAGCTCGAGCTGTCGACGCAGCGGGACGGATCCCACGCGTTCGGGTCGCGGTGGAATGCCACGAGCTCCGCGCATACCTGTCGAAGGAGGACGGCGTACCCGGCCGGCTTGCCGTCGGCGCCGAAGAGCGTGATTCCGGCGACGCCGCCGGTCGTCCAGCCGGCGCCGGGAATGCCGAGCGGCCCGCAGCGGATCTTCACTTGCTTTCGCGTGAGGCGTTGCGCGACCTCCTCGGCGACCCGCTCCTCGGCCGTCGGCGCGCGCTTGAGCAGAGCCTCGTCCGAGGCGCGCAGCGGTCGAATCGATGCGGTTGCGACGCCCGCACCGAAGGCTGCGAGCAGCAGAACGAACATGACGATCTTCAGCCGCACTGCCGCTTCATCGGCGGCGAGGCGGCTGGACTCAACCCCGAGTCCGGGCGACCTCGACCGGATCGGTCTGGGGCGCTCGGCAGGCGAAGCGCTCGCAGACGTACACGGCCGGGCGGCCGTCGACGAGCCCCTTTCCGGCGAGGAGCGGCACGTCGTCGGACGGCCCGAAGGCGACGACCGTGTTCGGGTCGTATCGGCCGAGCGCGGCTCGCGCCACCTCGCTCTCCGCAGGGCCGACGATCGCGAGCTCGCGCGGCGGCGCGAGGTACAGGTCGAGCGCGCAGAGCGCGTGTCCCAGCGAGGTGGGGATTCTCTCGAGCTGATCGCGGACGAGGCGGAGGACGCCAGCGGCGTGTTGCTCGAGCTCGTCGTCGCCGAAGACGCGGCCGAGACGAAGTAGGACGTACGCGAGCATCGAGTTACCGGACGGAGTCGGGTGGTCGTCGAACTGCTTCTGCCGCGCGACGAGGTGCTCTCCGTCGGCCGGAGCCAGGAAGAAACCGCCGCGCTCGTCGTCGCGGAAGAGCTCGACGGCGAGTCGCGCAAGCCGAAGCGATTCGTCGAGCCAGCGGAGCTCGCCGGTCGCGACGTGAAGCTCGTAGAGCCCGTTCGCGACGTTCGCGTAGTCCTCGAGATAGCCGGTGCCTTTGGCTCGCCCGGCGTTGAACGTCCTGTGTAGCCGCCCGTCGGAGTCGGAGAGCGTCCCGAGCAGGAACTCCGCGAGCTCGACGGCGGCGTCGCGGTAGTCGGCGCGCTGGAGATAACGAACGGCTTCGGCGAGCGCAGCAAGCGCAAGGCCGTTCCAGCCCGCGATCACCTTGTCGTCGCGTGCGGGCTGCACACGTCCGCGACGGAGCTCGAAGAGCCGCGTGCGTGTCTCGAAGTCGAGCTCGCCGCGGATGATCGAGCGGCCGTGCTCGAACGGCTGGAGAAGATCGGCGGGCACGCCCTCGTCCGCCGTCCATGTGTAGGTAAGGCCTTCGACGCCCTCGGTATCGGCGTCTTGGGACGACGCGAACCCGCCTGCCGGCAACCGGAGCTCGCGCAGCATGTAGTCGAGCGTCTCCTCGGCGATCTCGCGGTACCGCTCGCGGCCGGTCACGAGCCATCCGTGCAGGTACACCGGTGCGAGGAGGGCGTTGTCGTAGAGCATCTTCTCGAAGTGCGGCACGAGCCAGGCGGCGTCGACGGAGTAACGATGGAAGCCGCCGCCAACGAGGTCGTACATCCCGCCAGCCGCCATGCCGTCGAGCGTCAGCGTCACAGGGTCGAGCTCGCCACGACGGAGGAGCAGCTCGAGGGCGGATGCGGGTGGGAACTTCGGCTGCGTACCGAAGCCGCCAAACCGTTGGTCAAGGAGCGCCTCCAAGTTGTCGACCGCGTTGCGGAGGATCGTCTCGTCGAGCGGATCGGACGACGGATGGATGCGCGCCGAGTGCTGGAGGATCTCGACGAGCTGATCCGATTGCCGCCGAATGTCATCGGGTCGTTCGCGATAGGCGTCGGCAACTGCCAGCAGAACTTGTCGGAAGCTCGGCAGCCCGTGCCGCGGCTCGGGCGGGTAATACGTGCCGCCGAAGAACGGCTCGCCGGCGGGCGTGAGGAAGACCGTCATCGGCCAGCCGCCTTGCCCGGTCAGCGCGACAACCGCGTCCATGTACACGGCGTCGACGTCGGGGCGTTCCTCGCGATCGACCTTGACGTTCACATAGAGCTCGTTCATCAACGCGGCGGTTGCATCGTCTTCGAACGACTCATGTGCCATCACGTGGCACCAGTGGCACGCCGCGTACCCGACCGACAGGAGGATCGGCTTGCTCTCGGTGCGCGCGCGCTCGAATGCGTCGTCACCCCACGCGTACCAGTCGACCGGGTTGTCCGCGTGCTGGAGGAGGTACGGGCTCGTCTCGTCAGCAAGGCGGTTCGGCATGAGCTCGACGTTACCGGCGGCGCGGGTGACGACACTTCCGCGCTGGCAGACTCGAAGAGTGAGGCTCGAAAAGGGCGGCTGACAGACGCGGCGGTCATGCCGTACATCGGAAGCGGCGAGCCGCTGGCGCCGGAGGCGGCCCGCGAAGATGTCATCCGCCGCGGAACGACGACGCTCCTTTACTCGCTGACCGGCGGAACCACAGGAACCAGATGAGAGCCGCGGCAGCGAGGACGCCGAGCCACGCAAAGCTCGCGTGCGGTTGGAGGACGTTCGGAAAGTTGTGGCTCGTCCAGCCGCGCTCGACGATCTGCTCGCCCCAGAAGTCGTTCGCAAGGTTCGCGAGACCGTAGGCGAGCATCAGCGAGAGATACGCCTCGGCGACTTGGCTGCCGGCGACGGGCAGCACTCGCGAGAGGAGCAACGCCGACAGCGCGAGCAGCAAGCCGTCCATCCCGTGGTGGTGGCCGTGATGGACCGCCGCATGACCGTCGACGGCTCGTGCGGTTTGGAAGACCCAGCCGAAGAGCGGCACGCCGTCGAGGTAGAAGCCGAGCTCGGCGGCGATCCACGGGGTTGCAACGACGAGTGCGACTGCCGCGAGCACGATCCGGAGCGCATCACCGCGGACGCGCGCCGGCGCTCGTGGAACGGATACGACGAGCGTGAGCCAAACGACGAGCGCAACGCCGAGCGCAGGCAGTGCATTCGGGAGCGTTGCGTCGAGATCCGCCTGGTTCACGACGCCGGGCCACGCGACGACTGCGCAGAGGGCAATGGCGACACCCGCAACCGGCACGAGCGTGCGCGAGAGCCTGCGCACCATCAAGAGGACGACAGCGATTGCGGCAAGCGCCGTCGAGAAGTTGAGGAAGACGAGCGCCCGGCCGAACCCGGAGCGAAGCCCCGTGCCGCTGACGTGGTACAGATCGCGGGCCGGCAGCCGCGTGTACGTCACAGCGATCGCGACCGCCGCTGCCGCGTAGAGCGCGCCGACGGCGAGCACCTCCTTCGGAGGACGCCGGAGCGTCACGTCGATGAGCGTCGCAGGCGCACGCTAGTGTCCGTCGAGATGAGCTTCCAACCGCTCGCCGGTGTTCGCGTCGTCGACCTCACCTCCTCGGTCGCGGGCCCCACCTGCACCGAGCTCCTCGCCGCACTCGGCGCAGACGTCGTCAAGGTCGAGAACCCGCAGAGCGGCGACGAGTCGCGAACCTGGGGGCCAAGCTTTTGGCAGGACGCGACGCCGATCTTCTTCGCCGTGAACTCGTCGAAACGCTCGCTCGCGCTCGACCTGAAGTCGGACCGCGGACGCGAGATCGTCCTGCAGCTTGCAGACCGCGCCGACGTGGTCATCCAGAGCATGCGACCGGGCACGGCCGAACGACTCGGCCTCGGTGCGGAGACGCTGCGCGCGCGGAACGAGCGGCTGGTCTACGCATCGATCAGCGCCTGGGGAACCGAAGGGCCGCTCGCGCCACTACCGGGCTACGACCCGCTCCTCCAGTCGTTCACGGGAATCGTCAGCGTCACGGGCGAAAGCGACCGACCGGGCCAGCGCGTCGGCGTCGCGCTGATCGACATCGGCACGGGCATGTGGTGCGGACTCGCGATCGTCTCGGCGCTGCTCGAGCGGACGCAGACGGGTCGCGGCCGCACAGTCGACGCCGCGCTCTTCGATACCGCGGTCGGCTACCTCGACTACCTCTACACCGACTTCCTCGGCACGGGCCGCGTGCCCGAGCCGACGGGGACGCAGTCGCCGATCATCGCGCCGAACGAAGCATTCGAGACGGCCGACGGCAGGCTGATGGTGTGCGCGTTGAACGACCGGCTGTTCGCCCGCTTCTGTGCCGCGCTCGAGCTGCCGGAGCTCGTCGAGGATCCGCGGTTCCGCACGAACCTCGACCGCATCGAGAACCGCGACGCTCTGCTCGCGCCGATTCGCGAAAAGCTCGCGGCGCAACCGAACGACCATTGGCTCGAGGTGCTCGAAGGGATTCCGGTCGCGCCCATTCAGGACGTACCGACCGCTGCGACGGACGAGCACACTCGCGCGAGCGGGATGCTCCAAGAGATCGAAGGCGTCGAGACGGTCCGCACGCCGCTTCGAATCGACGGCGAGCGCTTGCCGCACCGATCGCCGCCGCCCCGCCTCGGCGAGCACACCGCCGACGTTCTCGCGGAGCTCGGCTACTCCGACGAGGAGATCGACGAGCTCGCTGCTTCGGGCGCAGTCGCAGTCGCGTCCGCGGCCGGCCAGTTGCCCGCGCGGTAGAGGTATCCCTCGAGCCGCTGGCCGAGCACGCCCTCGAGCCACTCCGCGACGCGAATCAACTCGTCGAGATCGATCCCGGTGCGGATCCCTTCGCCTTCGAGCAGGTACACGAGGTCCTCGGTCGCGATGTTGCCCGTGGCGCGCGGCGCGAACGGACAGCCGCCGAGCCCTCCGACCGAGGCGTCGATGTGACGCGCGCCGCCTTCGAGCGCTGCGAGCGCGTTGGCGTAACCGGTATTGCGCGTGTTGTGCCCGTGGAAGCCGACGGCGCCGGTTCGCTCGACGAGTGACCGAACGTGTGACGGTGTCGCGACGCCGATCGTGTCCGCGAGGACGATGTCGACACCTTCGAACTGCGCAGCGACCTCCGCAACTGCTCCAGGATCGACTCGACCTTCGAAGGGGCAACCGAACGCGACACTAAGGCCGACCGCGATCGGCCGATCGCATGCAGCGACGATCTCCTGCGCGCGCGCGATCGCGTCGGCAAGCGACATGTTCGCGTTGCGACGGTTGAACGTCTCGGTCACCGCGATCCCGCACCCGACCCGGTCGAGCGGCGTCTGCCGGAGCCGCTCCCAGCCGCGCACGTTGAGCACGAGGCCCGCGAACTCGACGCCCGGTTGCGGTTCGAGCAAGGCCACCACCTGCTCCGCCTCGGCCATTTGCGGAACCCAATCGTCGCGGACGAAGCTCGCAGCCTCGATCACGGGCAACCCCGTGCGGGCCAGGCGATTGACGAGCTCTGCACGCGTCGCCGGCGGCAGGGTCTGGGGGAAGTTCTGCAGTCCGTCGCGAGCGCCGGCCTCGCAGATCGTCACGTCCACGCGCGTTCCTTCCACACCGCCAGGTTACGCCCCGCGATACTTTGCGTGCCGTGCAGCCGTCTGCATCCTTCAGCGCAACGCTTCGAGTTCATCTCGCGGACTCGCCCGGCACATTTGCCCGCCTCGCGCAGGCGGTCGCGGAGGCCGGCGGATCCCTCGGCGCGATCGACATCGTCCGTGTCGAGCGGCGCACCAAGGTCCGCGACGTGACCGTGATGGCAGAAGACGATCAGCACCTCGACCGGATCGTCGCCGCGGTGCGGGATCTGGACGGAATCGACGTGGAGGCGGTTTCCGACCGCACGTTCCTCGTCCACCTCGGCGGCAAGATCGAGATCTCGCCGCGCTTTCCGCTGAAGACGCGAGACGACCTCTCGATGGCCTACACGCCGGGTGTCGGCCGCGTGTCGCGTGCCATTGCGGACGACCCCGAGAAAGTCTGGAGCCTGACGATCAAGCGGAACACGGTCGCCGTCGTCACCGACGGCACGGCGGTGCTCGGTCTCGGCGACATCGGACCTGAAGCTGCGCTGCCCGTCATGGAGGGGAAGGCAGTGCTGTTCAAGGAGTTCGCCGGAGTCGACGCGTTCCCGATCGCACTCGCGACGACCGATCCCGACGAGATCGTCGAGACCGTTTGCGCGCTCGCGCCCGTGTTCGGCGGCGTCAACCTCGAGGACATCTCGGCGCCCCGCTGCTTCGAGATCGAGCGACGGCTGAAGGAACGACTCGACATCCCGGTCTTCCACGACGACCAGCACGGAACGGCCGTCGTCGTACTCGCTGCGCTCTTGAACGCGCTGCGCGTCGTCGGGAAGCCGATCGACGAGGTTCGCATCGTCATGACGGGCGTCGGCGCGGCCGGTGTAGCAGTCGCGAAGATCCTGCTCGCCGCGGGAGCGCAGACGGTGATCGGCTGCGACAGCCGCGGTGCCGTGTACGCCGACCGCGGCGACTTGAACGACGCGAAGAGCGCGTTCGCCGCGGTCACGAACCTGGATCAGCTCCAGGGAACCGCGGATCAGCTGCTCGAGGGCGCGGACGTCTTCATCGGCCTCTCGCTCCCGGGCGCGATCACCGTCGAGGGCATTCGGACAATGGCGGACCGCGCGATCGTGTTCGCGCTCGCAAACCCGGTCCCCGAGATCGATCCGGAAACGGTCGAAGAGCTCGCCGCAGTCGTCGCCACGGGCCGGTCGGACTACCCGAACCAGATCAACAACGTGCTCGCGTTCCCAGGGATCTTCCGGGGCGCCCTCGACGTCCGCGCCCGCGACATCGACGAGACGATGAAGGTCGCCGCGGCGAACGCGATCGCCGACACGATCGCCGAGGACGAGCTCTCCGCCGACTACATCGTCCCGAGCGTCTTCAACCGCGCGGTCACGCCGGCGGTCGCAGCAGCCGTAGCCGCCGCAGCCGAAGCCGCTGGTCTCGCGCGGCGCGCGCACGTTCCCGTCGCGCAGTAGCGCGGACTCAGTCGAGGCCGTACGCGTTCACGTGCTCCGGGTGGATGCGCACGAGCACGCGCGTCTGCTCCGGCTTCCGCCACGGATATGTGTCCTGCCCGAGGTACTTCTGGGCGAGCTTGTCGATCTGGGCATCGGCGCCGTCCTCTGTCAACTCGACGCGACCGTCGATCGCAAGCCAGCGGTACGCGTCGTTCGGATCGACGACGAGCAGCGCGACGCGCGGGTCTCGCTCGAGGTGCCGCTCCTTGGCACGTCCTCGCACCGTATTGAACGACGGCGCGCCGTCGTCTAGCACATCCACCCACACGATCGTCGAATGCGGCGACCCGTCCGCGCGAAGCGTCGTCGCGACTCCCGCGAACGCGTTTTCCTCGAGGAATTGCCGCTGCCCCTCCGTGAGCTTCGTCGTCACGTGTGCCATCTCGAACCCCCCGTTGCTCGGCTTTACACCCACGACATACAACGCAGACGTCGTTAGCCTCTTCCACGTGGGCCTCGTCTTACTCGTGCGGCCGTGACCGTCACCGTCGTTCTTCCGGGCGCGCTTGCCGACCACGCCGGCGGCCAGCGCCGGTTCGACGTCGACGGCCCCACGGTCGAGGCGGCTCTGCGCGCACTGCCCGTCTCCCAGCTCGTCATCGACGGAAGCGGCGAGCTCCGGCCCATCCTGCGGGTGTACGTCGACGGAAACGACGTTCGAGATCTCGACGGCCTTGCGACGGTCGTCGCCGACGGCGGCGAAGTGCGCGTGGTCGCGTCGGCCGCCGGTGGCAGCTAAGGTTCCGCTCGTTCCCGACGGAGGAGGTGCGAGACATGACAGCCGAGCTTTTCACCTCCGCCGCGTCCGCCTGACTCGCTCGAGCTCCTAGCTGCGAGGCCGCGGACGCCGCGGCCCGGACTCGATTCCTCTTCGCAGAAGGAGACTTCGCTTGCCTCGTTTCGACCTTGCGATGCTCGGCTGGACGGCTGAGCTCGCGCACCAATTGCCGGCCGGGCTCGAACCGGCCCGCGTCGCGATTCAGCATCGCGGCGTACTCGTCGTCTACGGCGCCTCGGGAGAGCGCCGCGTCGCCTCGATCCCGGACGTCGCGGTCGGAGACTGGGTTGGCCTCCGCGACGAGGCCATCGCGGCCACGCTGCCACGGCGGAGCGCGATCACGCGCAACGCCGCGGGCGGCCGGACCGAGCGTCAAGTTCTCGCCGCGAACGTCGACATCGCATTTCTCGTCAACGCGCTCGGCGGCGACCTGGAGCCACGCAGGCTCGAGCGGTTTCTCGTCGCCGTCTGGCAGAGCGGCGCGACGCCGGTCGTCGCGCTGACGAAGTGCGACCTGCACGCGGACGCGTCTGAGCAGGCGCTCGCGGTCGCCGAGGTCGCGGTCGGCGTTCCGGTCCACCTCGTGAGCGGCGTCACCGGCGAAGGCTGTGCCGAGTTGCGTGCGTATCTCCGGCCGGGCGCGACGGGCGTCCTGCTCGGGTCGTCAGGCGTCGGCAAGTCGACGCTCGCGAATCGTTTGCTCGGCGAGGAACGGATGCGGATGGAAACGGTTCGCGCCGACGACGAGGCAGGCCGTCACACGACGACGCATCGCGAGCTCGTGCTCCTGCCCGGCGGCGGCGCGCTGATCGACACTCCCGGTCTCCGCGAAGTGCAGCTCTGGGCAGGCGACGACGACGCACTCGAACTTGCGTTCGCGGATATCGAGGAGCTCTCGCAGTCCTGCCGCTTCGCCGACTGCGCGCACCTGCGCGAGCCGGGCTGCGCGGTTCTCGAGGCGGTCGACGACCGGAGGTTGAGCCTCGATCGGCTTCGAAGCTGGCGCAAGCTGCACCGCGAGCTCGAATGGCAGTCGTCACGCCAAGCAAACGCTGCGGCTCGCGTGGCGCGCAAGGCGGAGCTCCGCACCTTCGCGCGCTCCCTGCGCAAGGACGCGTGGTGAGGCTACGCGCCTGCGGAAGATGCTTCGAGCGGCTTCGCGACTTCTGCGAAATGGCACGCGCTCGGATGGCCGCCGGCGCGCGGGACGAGCTCCGGCACCTGCTCGGCGCAAATCTGCTGCGCCTTCCAACAGCGCGTGCGGAAGCGGCAGCCTGAAGGAGGGTTCGCGGGGCTCGGCACGTCGCCCTCTAGCACGATCCGCGTGCGCTTGCCGCGCAGCGACGGCTCCTCGATCGGCACAGCCGACAGCAACGCCTGCGTGTACGGGTGTGTCGGCCGCATGTAGATGTCCTCCTTCGTCCCGACCTCGACGACCTTGCCGAGGTACATCACGGCAACGCGGTCGGAGACGTGGCGGACAACAGAGAGATCATGCGCGACGAAGATGTACGTCAGCCCGAAGTCGCGTTGCAGCGACTCGAGCAGGTTCACGACCTGCGCGCGGATCGAGACGTCGAGCGCGGACACCGGCTCGTCGAGAATCAGGAGCTGGGGATTCAGCGCAAGCGAGCGCGCGATGCCAATGCGCTGACGCTGGCCGCCGGAGAACTCGTGCGGAAACCTGTTCGCATGCTCGGGGCTGAGACCGACGACGCGCAATAACTCGTCGACCCGACGCCTCCCGCCGTCGCCGCGATACCGCCCGTGGATGCGCAGCGGCTCGCTGACGATGTCGCGCACGGTCATCCGCGGGTTGAGCGACGCGTACGGATCCTGGAACACGATCTGCATCTCGCCGCGCAGCTCGCGCATCTGACGACGCGAGTACCCCGTGATGTCGCGGCCGTTGAAGATGATCCGCCCACTCGTCGGCTCGATCAGCTTGATCAGGGTCCGTGCGAGCGTCGTCTTGCCACAGCCCGACTCGCCGACGAGCCCGAGCGTCTCGCCGGCACGCAGCGAGAGGTCGACCCCGTCGACGGCATGGATCTGGCCGACGACGCGCCTGAAGACGCCGGATCTGATCGGAAAGTGCTTGACGACGTTCTCGAGCCGCAGGATCTCCTCGCCGAGCGCCGCGCGGGT
Organism: Actinomycetota bacterium; assembly: GCA_046734795.1. Lineage (GTDB taxonomy): Bacteria > Actinomycetota > Thermoleophilia > Gaiellales > Gaiellaceae > JBKPRX01. The sequence continues at coordinate 9,014 of JBKPRX010000150.1, read as the reverse complement.
CGTGGCCGCTGCCGTCTCGACGGTTGTCAAGAGAACGACCCGGCCTTCAAGGGCGACTCGTAGTCGGCGAGCTCGTCGGCGAAATGGCACGCCGCCCGGTGGCGGTCCGAGCCGATTGCCCGAAGCGGCGGCTCTTCGTCGCGACATGCCGCGCGGCCTTGCGAGAGAAAGCAGCGCGGGTGGAACGGGCACCCGGGCGGCCGGTTGATCAGGCTCGGAGGCTGCCCCGGAATGGGTCGGAGCCAGTCCTCCCCCTCGCCGGTCAGGCGCGGCAGGCTCTCCATCAAACCGATCGTGTATGGGTGGCGCGGCGCGTCGAAAAGCGTGTGCACGTCGGTCGCCTCGACGATGTGACCCGCGTACATGACGAGCACGCGATCGGCCATCTCCGCGATGAGTCCGAGGTCGTGCGTGATCAGGATTGTCGCGGCGTCGAGCGTCTGCTGCGCGTCCTTCAAGACCTCGAGGACCTGCGCCTGGATCGTCACGTCGAGCGCGGTCGTCGGCTCGTCCGCGATCAGCAGCGCGGGCCGGTTCGCCATCGCCATGGCGATCATCGCGCGCTGTCTCATGCCGCCCGAGAACTCGTGCGGGTATTGCCGGTAGCGCACTTCCGGATTCGGGACGCCGACGAGCCGAAGTAGCTCCACGACACGCCGCTCGACATCGCGGCCCTTCATGTGCCGATCGTGGATCTCGATCGCTTCGGCGAGCTGGTCGCCGATCCGAAGCACCGGATTCAGCGAGGTCATCGGATCCTGGAAGACCATCGCCATCACGTTGCCGCGCGTGCGGCGCAGCTCCTTCGCCGACATCTTCAGGAGGTCCTTGCCGCGGAAGATCGCCTCGCCGCGAACGATGCGGCCGGGCGGTTGCGGAATCAGCCCGAGCATCGTCAGCGCAGACACGCTCTTGCCCGAGCCTGACTCGCCGACGACACCGACGATCTCGCCCGGGTACACGTCGTAGCTGATGCCATCTACTGCGTGAACGACACCGTCGTCGGTGTCGAACTCGACGACGAGGTCGCGAATGGAAATAACCGGTTCGCGTTCTCCGCGAACCGGCTCCGTCGCAGCAGTCGAGCTCACGCCCGGACCCGTCGCTGGGTCGGATCGAGCGCGTCGCGGAGGCCGTCGCCGATGAAGTTGATGCAGAGCACGATCGCGACGAGCACCAAGCCGGGGAAGACAACGAGCCACCACTGCGTCTCCATCTGGTCGGCGCCCTCAGAGATCAGCTTCCCGAGTGCAGCAGTCGGCGGTTCGACTCCAAAGCCGAGGAACGACAGGGTCGCCTCGGTCAAGATCGCGATCGCGGTGATCAACGTCATGTTGACGACAATCGGACCGATCGCGTTCGGGAGAATGTGTCTGAAGATGATTCGCGCATCACCCGACCCCGCGGCCTTCGCAGCTTCGATGTACTCCTTTTCGCGCAACGACAGGAAAATGCCGCGTACGACACGCGCGATACCCGTCCAGAAGAGCAGCGCGAGGATGACCGCGACGCGGTACTGGTCGCCGCTACCGAACTGCGCTGCAGCAACCAGAAGGATCGCAAGCGGCGGCAGTATGAGAATAAGGTCCGTGAAGCGCATGAGCGCGTTGTCGAGCCAGCCTCCGTAGTAGCCGGCGAACGCACCGATGAAGGTGCCGATTGTGGTCGAGAGAAGAGCGACGAGGAAGGCGACACGCGCAGACGTCTGGATCCCGTAGAGCACGCGGCTGAAGTAGTCGCGGCCCAGCGCGTCGGTGCCGAAGAAGTGGTGCGCCTTGAACGTCGGTGGCGCGTAGACGTGGTAGTAGTCCTGGTCGTTGAAGCCGTACGGCGCGATGTATCGAGCGAGCGCGCCTGCGAACAAGATGATGACGAGGACGACGAGGCTGCCCATTGCGAGCCTGTGCCGGAGGAATCGTCGCCGCGCATAGGACCACTGGCTGCGCGTCTTGAGCTCGAGCCCGGACTCGTAAGCGAGGTCTGCAGACCCGCCGGGCTCAGGGCGGATCGGCACCTCCGTCGGGAACGCGCTGCCCGCGACGGAGACGTTCGTGAGCGGCGTTTGGCTGTCGCGGATCTCAGTCAAGTCGGATCCTTGGGTCGATGAGGCCGAGCGCGATGTCGGCCAAGAGGTTGAAGAACACGATCATCGTCGACACGACGAGCATCCACGCCATGATCGAGTAGGTCTCGCCCGCGCTGAGCGACTGGATGAAGAACCGGCCCATCCCGTCGAGCGCGAAGACCGTCTCGGTCACGATCGCACCACCGAAGAGCGTGCCGAGGTCGATGGCTGCGAGAGTGACGACTGGAATCAAGGCGTTCCGAAGCGCGTGACGAGAGACGACCTTTCGCTCGTTCAATCCCTTGGCGCGCGCGGTGCGGACGTAGTCGGCGTTGATGACCTCGAGCATCGACGCGCGCATGAACCTGCTGTAGCCCGCGATGTTGATGACGCAGAGCGTGATGATCGGAAGCACCAGGTGCTGAACGCGATCGACGACGAAATGGATGCCGTGTCCCGGGTCGATCGAGCTGAGGGAGGCTGTATAGAAGACTCGGATGTCCCACGCCGAGTACACCTTGATGAAGATGATCTGCAGGATCAGGGCGAGCCAGAACACAGGTATGGCTAAGCCGACGAAACTTGCAGTCGTGGCCGTGTAGTCGAACGCCGAATACTGGCGTGTCGCCGAGTACACCCCGATGATGATGGCTATCAGCAGCGTGATGATCTCGGCCGCGATCACGAGCTGCAACGTGTTCCCGAGTACGCGCTTCAGATCAGGGTAGATCGGCCGGTCACCGACGATCGTGTGTCCGAGGCCGTTCGTCGCGAGGTCACGAACCCAGTAGCCGTAGCGAACGACGACGTTGTCGTTCAGGTGGTTCTGCTTTTGGACGAGCTCGATCGTGTGCTTGCTCGCGCGGGGATTCGACTTCTCCGCCTCGAGCGGGTCGGTCGAAAGCGCAACGAAGATAAAGATGAGGAAGCTCGCTGCGATCAGCACCGGAATGCTGTAGAGGAGCCGCCTAAGGATGAAGGTAAGCATCGTCCCGATCGGTTCCAGGTCCCGCCCCGCAATGGTGCGAAGCGGGACCCAGAATCCTACGTGTTACTTATCGGCGACTAGGTCGCCGTCTTGTACCAAGTATTGACGTTCCAGACCGGACCTTCGGTCGTGGGGTTCTCCTTGGTGTTGTGGATCGTCTTGCGGTACACCAGCGCAGTCGGCCGCTGATACAGCGGAATGGTGTTCAGGTCCTTCGCCATCTCGGCGTTGACCTGGTTCATCAGCTTCGCCTGCGCCGGGTAGTCGAACGTCTTGTTCAACGTCTCGAGCAGAGTCGTAGCCTTCTGGTTGCACCAGGCGGTGTAGTTCTGGCCGCCCTGGCCCGTCGCGTCGTTGCGGCACTGGTAGATGTTCGCCGTGCCGGAGACGATGTCCGGATTGCCGACCCACGCGAAGATCGTGAGGTCGTAGTCACCGGCCGGGAGCCTGACGCTGTTGAACGTCGGGGTCGCGTACGGGGTGATCTCGATGCCGATCTGCTTCAGCTGCGCCTGGAAGACCTCGAACGTCTTCTCGCGGAGCGCGATCCCGGCGCGATAGCCGAACCGGAACGACAGGCGCTGGCCGCCGCAGCTGTAGATGCCGTCGCCGCCCTTCGTGCAGCCGTGCGACTTCAGCAGGTTCTCTGCCTTCGTCGCCTGGTGGGTGTACTGCTTCCACGCCTGCGTGTAGCCCGGCTGGTTGGCCATGATCACGACGGAGTTCAGAACCGGCAGATTCGGCGCGATGCCCGTCGAGCGGAAGAGCGCCTGCACGAGACCGTTGCGGTCGATGCCATAGGCAATCGCCTGCCGCACCCAAAGGTTCTTGAGAAGCGGGTTCCCGCCCTTGTAGCCCATGTTGAAGTCGAGGTGCTCGTACACGGGCCCCTGACCGATCTGCTGGCCGACGGCCTTGTCCGATCGAAGCGGGACGAGGAAGACGTCAGGCGCCGGGTAGATCAGGTCGACGGTGCCGCCGCGGATCTCCTGCACGGTCGTGTTCGTATCCGGCAGGAACCGGTAGACGAGACGCGCGAGGTGCGGCTTCGGGCCCCAGTACTTCGGGTTCTTGAGCAGCGTCAGCTGCTGGCCGCGCACCCACGAGCCGCTCGGCATGTAGTACGGGCCGCCCGACATCGGCTTACCGGCCGGATCGTTGTAGTCAGTGTTGGCGACCTTGTTGAAGTCGGCTCCCTGCAGCTCGTGCGAGGGCATGATCGTGCCGGTGCCGAAGAGGAGCTTCCACGGCTCGAACGGCTTCGTGAACACGAGTGTCAAGGTCTTGCCGCCGCCGGTGACCGTCGACTTGTTGAAGTCGATCAGATCGAAGCCGTCGGTGATGATGGCCTTCGTGTTCGGGTTGACGATCTGCTGCGCGGTCCAGAGAAAGTCGCGACCGGTGATCGGCTTCCCGTCCATCCACTTCGCGTTCTTCTTGATGTGCATGACGACCGTGAACGGGCTCTTCTTGGTGACACTCCCGTCCTGCACGAGGTCGGGCCGGGTCGAGAAATCGGGATAGATCCGGTACGCCGCCGGGAACACTGGGGACGAGATCTGGCTCGTCCAGAAGAGATCGCCGCCGACGAGCTGCGAATTCAGGATCGTCGGCTCCTGTTCTGCACCGAAGACGACAGTGCCGCCGGATGGCAGCGTCCGCTTCGGCTTCGGCTTGGCCGCAAGTGCCGAGCCGGCTACCGCGAGGCTTAGCAGCAGGGCCGCGATCAGCCCGAGCGGAAGCCACTTGAATCGTTGCATGATTCCCTCCGTTGAAATTACGACCACTCGGCTGTTGCCGGGTGCGCCAATTCCCTGCACGTCTCGAAGTTGCCGAGACGCCTGCGCAGTAGAACGTTACGGCGCGGCAAAGGTTAGACGAGGTATGCCATTCGGCCAACCCCCGATTCGTGGCTCTATTGGGTCAACCGGACGGGCGGATACCCGCCCGTTGGAAGGCGGCCGAGGCAGACATGGCCGTCAGCGCCTTTTGTAGAGCCATCGAGCCGGCCTTCGACTCACCGTACATGGCCCGAACCGAGTTCTCGGCACGGGCCACTTCGGCCTGATGACCCGAAGAAAGATGCGGCAGCGCGACGAGGATCGTCCGTGCGAGCGGCTCGTAGTGCCTACAGGCGGCGCGGAGCCGTTCGTCGACGACCGCGGCGACCTCGGAATCCTCCGTCGGAGTGCCGATTGCATCGAGCTTCTTCGTGCACCGCGTGAGGTCGCCAAGGTGCTGTCGAAGGATCGCGAGCGTCGTCTTATTGCCGGTAACGACGTAGTAGCGCACGTCCACGGTGTTCAGCCGGTTGAGGACGCCGAGGTCCTGCGAGACCGGCCGCAGGAACCGATTCACGACCCGATTTGCGTATTGCTGCTCCGTCAGCGACTCGTCCGAGCTGCTCGAGCCGCAGCCCGCGGCGACGGCCGCGAGCGTCAGGACGGTGGCGGCGAGAACGAGAATCCGCATCGGCGGTGACGATAGCGCGGGAACGTGGAACCAAGATCCTCGGGCGCGCTAACCACGCTGCCTCCTGTCCGTCTGAACAGACATGCACGGTCTGCCGATCGAGTGCGAACGGGCGCGGCTCCAGGCGTCGCTCGCCGCCGACCAGGAAATCTCCGAGCTCGAGCGCGCTGCGCTCCAGGGCCACCTCGACGGCTGCCCGGCCTGCGCCAACTACGCGCGAGGCCTTCGCCAGCTCGTGCAGGTGGTTCGCGAGACGCCGACTGCTCCGGTAGAGCCGATCCGGCTCGGGGCCGAGGGCTCGCGACATCGCTTCCGGATCGCCGCCGCAGCCGTCGCCATCGTCGCCGCACTCGCGGCGGGTTCGCTCGCGGGCGCCCTGACGAGCCACGGCAACGGCCTCGAACGGACGTCGCAGGCCGACGCCCATCGGCTTCAGATTCAGCAGTCGCTGCTTGCGCTCGCCTCGGCCGCTCGGCCGACCCGCGCCGACAAACACGTCGGTCGCACGTTCCCGCTCTAGCTCGTGCCGCTCTAGACCGGGCTTGCCGCAGCGCGGCGGCTACCTCATTGCTGTTTGCATGTTAGCCGCCTGAGCTGCATAATACGCGCGGGTGGCGCATACAGCAGCAATCGTCGGCGCAGCGGGCTACATGGGCCAAGAGGCCCTCGACCGCGTGCTCGCGCACCCCGAGCTCGAGCTCGTCGCGCTCGGCTCCGACTCGCTCGCCGGCCGAAGCGCGGCGGCGCTCGACGTCCGGCTGAACGGTCATCTTCCCCCGTTCGTGCCGAACGACGAGGCGCTCGCCGCGGACGCAGACGTCGTGTTCGCGGCGTTGTCCAATGCGGAGGCGGCGGCGCTCGAGCCGCCGGCGAGCGGAGTCGTCGTCGACTTCTCAGGCGCGCATCGGCTCGCGGACACCTCGCTCTACCGCAGCTGGTACGGCTTCGAGCACCCGAAGCCGGAGTCGCAGGCCGAGTGGTGCTACGCGCTGCCGGAGGTCCAGCCGCCGACCGCGCGCCTGATCGCGAACCCAGGCTGCTACGTCACGGCCGTCGTGCTCGCCCTTGCACCACTCAAGGACGTCATCGATCGGGCCACCGTCGTCGTCGATGCGAAGTCGGGCGTGTCGGGCGCGGGCCGCACTCCCAGCGAGACGACGATTGCAGGTGCGGTGCTCGAGAACTTGAGCCCGTACAAGGTCGGCGAGCACCAGCACGTGCCCGAGATGGCGCAACTGCTCGGGTTCGCGCCCACGTTTGTCGCGCACCTCCTTCCGATCCGCCGTGGACTGCTCGCGACCTGTTACGTCGACGTCGACGAAGGCGTCGACGCGCACGCGCTGCTCTCCGAGTTCTACGCCGAGGCGCCCCTCGTGCGCGTCCTGCCGAAGGGTGTCGCGCCGGAGATCGGGCGCGTTCAGCACACCGACGAGGTCGAGCTCGGCGTATTCGCCGATCGCGCGACCGGGCGCACCGTCGTGATCGCCGCGGAGGACAACCTCGGCAAGGGCGGCGCCGGCCAGGCGGTTCAGAACGCGAACATCGCGCTCGGCCTCGAACAGACATTCGGCCTTCGGCGCGCGGGAGTCCTCGTATGAGCGTCATGGCGCAGGGACAGGAGACGGCGCTTTCGGGTGTGACCGCGGCGAAGGACTTCGTCGCGAGCGGCATCGCGTGTGGGATTCGAGACGACAAGCTCGACCTCGCGATCGTCCATTCGCTGCGGCGCGCAACGGGCGCCGCGATGTTCACCGTGAACCGCATGCAGGCGGCGCCGGTCGTCGTCTGCAAGGAGCATCTCGAGCTCGCCGAGCCGCAAGCCGTCGTCATCAACTCCGGCTGCGCGAACGCCGCAACCGGTGAACGCGGCCTGCGGGACGCCCGCACGACCGCCGCCGGCGTCGCCGGCTTGCTTCGCCTCGCGCCGCAGGAGGTCCTCGTCCTCTCGACCGGCGTGATCGGCGAGCCGCTTCCGCTCGGGAAAGTGCTCGGCGGCGTCGCGAGCGCGTGCCGAGAGCTTTCGCCCGCAGGTGGCGACGACGCTGCGGAGGCGATCCTGACGACTGACACGCGCGCGAAGGTCGCCGTTGCCCACGGCGACGGCTTCACGGTCGGAGGCATGGCGAAGGGCGCCGGAATGATCCATCCGAACATGGCGACGATGCTCGCCGTGCTGACGACGGACTATCCCCTCGAGCACGGCGAGGCGATCGAGTTTCTCCGCCCCGCGGTCGACGAGTCGTTCAACTCGATCTCGGTCGACGGCGAGTGCTCGACGAACGACACGGTCGTCCTCCTGGCGAACGGCGCGAGCGGGATCGAGCGCACGCCGGAGAGCGACGAAGCTTTCGCGGGTGCGTTGAAGCAGGCATGCGCGGATCTCGCGCGGCAGATCGTCGCCGACGGCGAGGGCGCGACGCTGCTCGTCGACATCGACATCACCGGCGCGGTAAGCGATGCGGAGGCGAAGGCGATCGCGACGCGCATCGCGACGTCGCCGCTCGTCAAGACCGCGCTCTTCGGACGCGACGCGAACTGGGGCCGCGTTGCCTGTGCCGCGGGCTCCGCTCCGGTCGACGGCGGCGGGTACGCGCAGCTCGATCCGGATCTGCTGACGATCCGCTACTCCGGCACGACCGTGCTCGAGCGCGGCGTGCCGACGAACGTCGAGCCGGACGTCTCCGACAACGAGCTCACGATCGAGGTCGATCTCGGCCTCGGCACCGGCGCCGCGCGCTACACGACGTGCGACTACTCCTACGACTACATCCGGATCAACGGGGAGTACCGCACGTGAGCCGGATCCTTGCCAAGGTCGGCGGTTCGTCCGCGAGGAGTGCCGCGGCGCAGATCCAGGCCTATGCCGCGGAAGGGCACGAGGTCTGTGTCGTCCACGGCGCCGGCCCGCAGATCAGCGCCGAGCTGACGCGACGCGGTCTCGCTGTCGAGTTCGTCGCGGGACGGCGAGTGACGACGCCCGCCGTGCTCGAGGTCGTGCGCGAGTCGCTTGCCGAAGTGAACGAGTCGCTCGTCGCTGCACTGCGCGCGAGCGCGATCGGCTTCTTCGGCGACGCGCTCGGGGTCACGGCCACGCGCGTGCCGGAGCTCGGGCTCGTCGGCGAGCCGGCGCCCGCCGCGCCGCCGGCTCTCCTGGCCGCGCTCGCCGCAGGCGCCGTTCCGGTCGTCGCGCCGCTTGCGCTCGATGCCGACGCACCGGGCTCGCTCAACGTCAACGCCGATGAGATGGCGACCGCGCTCGCGGTCGGTCTCGGTGCGGATCGGATCTCGTTCCTGACGGACGTGCCCGGCCTGCTGCTCGACGGCGCCGTCGTGGCCGAGATCGATGCAGCAGACGCAGAGGCGCTCCTTGCGGACGGGAGCCTCGAGGGCGGCATCCTGCCGAAGCTGCGCGCCGCCGTCGCTGCCGCGCGACTCGGTGTCGATGCAGAGATCGGCGAGACGGCGGTGGTCGCGTGACCGCGCTCGCGA
>JBKPRX010000149.1:0-19974 GCA_046734795.1 Actinomycetota bacterium | reverse complement strand
CCGAGCCCGAGCTCGCGCGCCGTCGATCCGTTCGCACCGTCGGCGACGACGATCGCGCGCGCGGTGAGCTCGCGTCCGTCGACGACGACCGCGTTCTCGCGAACGTCGGTGACCTTCGTGTTGTCCCGCACGTCGGCCCCGGCTTCCGCCGCCCGCTCGGCAAGGAAGGCGTCGAGCCGGCGACGCTGCGTCATCAACGCAACCGGACGCCGCGCGCGCCGCTCGAAGCGGTGTCGAAAGTTCAGCCGTACGTCGACGAGCTCGATTCGATCCTCGACCACCGGATCGACGTCGCACGGAAGTTGACGCACCGCGCGGCCGGTGAGCCCGCCGCCGCACGGCTTGTCGCGCGGAAAGGTCGCGCGGTCAAGTGCAAGGACGGAAAGGCCTTCACGCGCGAGCAGGTGCGCGACGGTGGAGCCCGCCGGACCCAGGCCGACGACGACGACGTCGTAGCTACTACGGCTCATGTGCGGAACCTACCGCCCGTACGATCAGACCATGCGCGACTTCGACGATCTCGTGAGCGACGCGATCGAATCGCTTCCGCCGGACCTGGCGGCGCAGCTCGAGAACACGGCGTTCGTCGTGGAAGACGAGCCGCCGCACGGCCAGCCGCTCCTCGGTCTCTACGAAGGCGTGCCGCTGCCGGAGCGCACCGTCTTCGCGGCGGGCCCCTATCCGGACAAGATCACGATCTACCGCGGGCCGCTCATGCGGCTCTACGGATCGGATCGGCCGCGGCTCGAGCGCGAAGTACGGCGTGTGGTGCTGCACGAGATCGCGCACCACTTCGGCATCAGCGACGAGCGACTCGTCGAGCTCGACCGGTACTAGCGGCCGTGATAGATCGGCGCGCGCTTCTCGAGGAACGCGCGTGCCGCTTCGGCTGCGTCTTCCGTGCGGCCGAGACCGACGTGACGTTCGCACTCGCGGTCGAGCTGCTCGGCGAAGGAAAGGTCGGGTGAGTCGTTGAGATTCGCTTTGATCCGCGCCATCGAGAGCGGCGCCTGCGCGGCGAGCTCGCGCGCAAGCGCACCGACGTGCTCGGTCAGCGCCTCCGCGTCGACGAGCTCTGCAACGAGACCGATGCGGAGCGCCTCGTCCGCGTCGAGCTTGCGGTTCAGCAGGTAGAGCTCGCGCGCCTTCGCTTCGCCGACGAGTCGCGGGATCGTCCAGGTGCCGCCGAAGTCGCCGGAGAGGCCCGCGCTGAGAAACGCCGTGCGAAAGACGGCCGTGCGCGACGCGATCCGGATATCCGCCGCGCAGGCGAGTGAAAGACCCGCGCCGGCGGCTGCGCCGTTGATCGCCGCAATCGTCGGCTTGGGCATCCCGCGCAGAAGCTCGCTGCAGCGCACGCTCTCGCGCAGACCTGCGACACGCTCCTCGAGCGAAGCACCGTTCGTGTCCCCTTGCGCGAACGCCTGCAGATCGCCGCCGACGCAGAAGGAGTCGCCGGCGCCGGTGAAGACGACCGCGCGCACGTCGTCGTCTGCGGCCACTCGCTCGAGCGCCGCGAGCAGCTCGGCGAGCAGCTCCGGCGACATCGCGTTACGCCGCTCCGGTCGATTCAGCGTGACGGTCGCGACGCGGTCGGCGATGTCGCAGAGGACGACGCTCATCCGCGAGACGATAACCGCCTGCCGCCGTCTCGTGGGGACCTCCGCGTCAGGTACTGCGCACCGGAACCTCGGGCGGCAGCCTCATCGCCCGGGTTGAGCAGACCGCACGTCTTGAGCGAGAGGCAGCCGCAACCGATGCAGGTCGTCAGCCGGTCGCGAACGGCCTCGAGCGTGGTGATGCGCTCCTCGATTGTGGCGCGCCACGAACGAGAGAGGCGCTCCCAATCGCGCTTCGTCGGAGTCTTGTTCTCCGGAAGCAGCGCAAGTGCCCCGTGGAGGTCCGCGAGCGGAATGCCGGCGGCCTTCGCCGCTTGGATGAGCGCGACGCGGCGAAGCGTCGCGACGCTGTAGCGGCGGTGGTTTCCGTCACTGCGCCGCGATGAGATCAGCCCTTCGGCCTCGTAGAAGCGGAGCGCGGACTGCGAGACGCCGCTACGGCTCGCGAGCTCACCGATCGTCAGTTCGCTTGGCATCGGACCTTGACTTAAACCTTACTTGAGGTTCTACGGTGACGTCATGACCACTGTCACTGCCTACGAAGAGCTCTTGGAGCTGCTCGCCCTCGTCACCGGCGACGAGAAGCACCGTCCAAGCGCACACTCGACGCTCGACGTTCTCTGGACGCTCTACGACCGCGTGCTGAACGTCGATGCCGACCGGCCCGACGATCCGAAGCGCGATCGATTCCTTCTCTCGAAAGGCCACGGGCCGGCCGCCTACTACGCCGTGCTCGCCGCGAAAGGCTTCATCCCGCGCGAGGAGCTGGAGCACATGGCCGCCTTCGACTCGCCGCTCGGCCACCACCCGGACCGGAACCTCATCAGCGGAGTCGAGATCTCGAGCGGCTCACTCGGGCACGGACTGCCGATCGCCCTGGGTGTCGCGCTCGCACTCGAGCGGCGCAGGCTCGAGCGTCCGCGCGTGTTCTGTCTCCTCGGCGACGGCGAGCTCGACGAAGGCTCAAACCACGAAGCGATCCAGGTTGCGGGCCGCCTGAGGCTCGAGCGACTGACCGCAATCGTCGTCGACAACGACTCGTCCACGCACGGCTGGCCGGACGGGATCGAGCGCCGCTTCGCCGTCGAAGGTTGGGAGCCGTTCGTGGTCAGTGGTCGCGACCACGACGAGCTCGAACGAGCGCTCACCGCGCCACGGAACGGTCTGCCACGCGTCGTCGTCGCACGAGTGGAGAAGCGCAGATGAACACGATGCGTCAACAGTTCAACACGGTCCTCGCGGATGAGCTCCAGACGAACGAGCGCGTCGTCGCTGTGCTCTCGGACATCGGCGTCGCCGAGCTTCGCCGCGCGGTCCCGGACCATCCGCGCGTTGTCAATCTCGGCATTCGCGAACAGCTACAGATCTCGGTCGCGGCCGGCTTCGCACTCGAAGGCTTCCGTCCGGTAGCGATGTCGTACGCGCCGTTTCTCGTCGAGCGCCCGTTTGAGCAGTTGAAGCTCGACCTCGGCCACCAAGGCCTCGGTGCGGTGCTCGTCACGGTGGCCGCCTCCTACGACGCCGCGCACGAGGGGCGCACGCATCAATGTCCGGAGGACGTCGCGCTTCTCTCGACGCTTCCGGGCTGGACGATTCACGTGCCCGGTCACCCGGACGAAGTCGAGCGGCACCTGCGGGACGCACTCGCGCGCGACGATCGCGTCTACATCCGCCTCTCGGAGGAGGTGAACGCGTCGCCGCACGCCGCCGACGGGGCGCTCGTGCGCGCAGGCTCGACCGGCGCTCCGCTCGTGCTCGCCGTGGGTCCGACGCTCGACCAAGCGCTCGAGGCAACGCGCGACCTCGACGTCACGGTCGCGTACCTCAACACCGTGCGACCGTTCGACGCTGCAGGCGTGCGCTCACTCGCCGACGGCCGAGTCGTCCTCGTCGAGCCGTACCTCGCCGGCACCTCGGCACCACAGGTGAGCGAGGCGCTCTCCGACCGACCCCATCGTCTGCTCTCGCTCGGCGTTGCGAACGGAGAGCTGCGCCGTTACGGCACCGGAGTCGAGCATCGAGCCGCTCACGGACTCGACGCGGCAGGCATCCGCGCGTCCGTCGATGCGTTCCTGAACTGAGGCGCCGGTACAATGCGCCGTCCCGGGGGTGTGCCCGAGCGGCCAAAGGGAACGGGCTGTAAACCCGTCGGCTCAGCCTACGGAGGTTCGAATCCTCCCGCCCCCACTTTGCTTCTAAAGTCTGGCCGAGCCGCGCAGCTTCGGAGAACTCGCTGCGTTTCAAGAATCAGCCTTCGCACAGTCGGCCGTCGCGAATCTCCCAGTAGGCGTCGGCCCGCGCAACCGCATCGGGCTCGTGGGTCGCAACGAAACAGGCGGTTCCCTGCTCGGCCGCGGCCGCCAGCGCCGACCACACGAGATCGCGTGATCTCCGATCTTGATGTGACGCAGGTTCGTCTACGAGCAGTAAACGCGGAGCCGTCGCGAGCCCTCGGGCAAGAGAAACGCGTTGCTGCTGACCGATCGATGTCTCGTGCGGCTGGCGATCGGCGAGCGCGGCGAGGTCGAGCATGTGAAGAAGGCGGTCGCTGGCCTCGAGAGCTTTCTCGTCGTCGATGATTCGCGCAGGCAGTTCGACGTTCTCGCGGATCGTCAGCTCCGGGATCAGCCCGAATCGTTGCGGCACGTACGCAAGCTCGTGCCAGCGATGAGACAGCTCGGTCGCGATTGTTCCGCTATCGGGTGCCAGAAACCCCGCCAACAGCATCAGGAGCGTCGATTTCCCCGATCCGGACCGTCCGGAGACGATTGAGACTTCATGCGGTCGGAGGTCGAACGTCGCATCAGCTACCGCCGTCGTTGAACCAAACGACTTTCGCAAGTTCACGGCCCGCAGGATCGGTTCGTGCGGTTCGACAAGACTTCGACGTCGCGCGGATGCGTCGTCTGTGTCGGCGGCCAGGTTCGGCCCGAGGTAGAGGACGTGATCAGCGGAATCGAGCACGTCGTCGTCGTGCGTTGCAACAACGACAGTCGTGCTCCGCGCACGGTTCTTGATCTCGCTGATGAGCGACGCTGCAGTTGCCCGGTCTAGTTCGGCAGTCGGCTCGTCCGCGATTACGAGCGGCGTTTGCCGAGCGAACGCGATTGCGAAGGCAGCACGCGCGAGCTCGCCGCCCGACAGCTCTGCAGGGCGGGCTCGAAGGCGGTGCGCGAGCCCGAGACGGTGCAGCAGCGGGAGCGCATGCATGTCGGTCCCCTGCTCACGGAGTGTCAGGTGTGGCACGAGATTCGAAGACGGCTGCTGCGCGACGAAAGTGACTTCCGCACGCCGGTAGTGTCGGAGCGACTTCGCGCTCAGAGACCCGAGCTCGACGCCTTCGACGAGCAAACGGCCTGCGCTCGGGCGCTCCAGTCCAGCCAAGAGGCGCAGCAAGGTGGACTTACCGGATCCGGAGACGCCTGCTACGGCGGTCAGCTTGCCGCTCGGAATCTCGATCGTCGTTTCGCGGAGGGCCTCGACGACGCCGACGTCCGTTCGGTAGGCCTTCGTCAGGCCCTGCGTCTGGACAAGGGCCTTACTCAGCGCGCAACACCCCCGACACGTCGGACCTCGCCGTGTAAACGCCGGCGGCGATCGCGATCGCAGCGGCGGCGCACGCGGCGCCGACGAGAGCTGCGGCTATCTGGAGCGTGGGAACGACAAGCGTCGGAGACGGTGGCAGTTGCGGAAGCGGATCGAGGTGCGCGATCAGCGCTTGGGCCGAGATCAAGCCTGCAGCGTCCCCAAAGAACACCGCGAAGACCACGAGACCAACTGCCTCCAGCACGTTCGCCGCCGTGAGCGCGCGCGCGCTCATTCCCATCCGGCGCAGAAACGCGTGGGCAAGCAACCCTGACCGCTGCCGCGCGTGCAGGTAGAGAAGAAGCGCCACGAGCACGAAGGCTCCAGATCCGATCGCGATCACACGAAGAAATCCATACGTTCTCTTGATCGTCTGGACGTCGCTGCGGTTCGCCAGTTCCTGCGCAGTCGACAGGAAGGCCGGCGCCAGCGTCGAGCGTGCAAGCGCACGCTTCACCAACACCGGGTCGCCGCGTCCCCAGACGAATGCAACCTCGGTTTGCGAAAGGTCGGTGAGGCCGATTCGCCGAAGAGCTTCGCGTAGCGCAGTCGTCGGTACGACCAACTGCGGCCTGCCGGAACTCTCGCCCGGGAACGCGGCCACCCGCTCGACAACATGCACCGGCACGCGTTTTCCATCGATCCAGATCGAAGTCACGCGTTCTGCGCCGTTAGCGACCACGACAGGGAGTGGTCGGGCGGGCGCACGCGCGAGCTTTCGCAACGCCGGACGCGGATCATCCGGCCACTGCCACGCGAGTACACGCGCCAGCGCAGACGGATCGGCGGCCAGAAGGTCGGCGGACGCACCGCTTGCGGCATCGAGGTGCACTCGGTTGGGCGTCTGCTCGACCTTCGCGAGCGGGTACGGGAATCCGCGCGGTAACGGCTGCGTAGCGTCGATGACGCCGGAGACGTCGGCGCCATTCGAGACGTAGGCCTTTTGGGCCGTGCTCGAGTCGAGCGACGCGGACAGCGTCTGCGCACTCGTCAGAGCGGCGACGGTAACGGCCGTCGACACCGTCAAGAGGACGAGGAGGCCGCGAGCCGCTGCGATCCGTCGAACGACGAGGAGCATCGACTGCCGTTGCGGCTGAGCGCGGCGAAACGTGCGCCGAACTATCCGCACCGCAAGTCCGGTGACTCCGGCAGCCGCGACGATCGGCAGAAGGAGGACGACGAGGTGCGGATGCTGGCCAGGCTGCGGATCGCCACCAAGCGCATCCACTCGCTCCAGTGCGACAAAACCGGCGATCGCCCCAACGGTCGCGACGACGTCCCAAGGCACGGACCGACCGTGCTTGGCCGTGCGGCTGCTGTCTGGCGCGAAGACAACCGCAGAGCCGATCGCGATTGCGAGCAGCGTCGCCGCAGCGCCAACTGCCACCGCGCCCGCCGCCGTGTAGACGACCCCGCTATCGATCGTTCCGGTGGGCGCGAGAACGGTTAGGAGCAGGAGCGCGCATGCGAGGCCGCCCGCTGCTCCGACGAGCGTCGCAAGGAACGCCTCGAGCCCAGTTCGGATTGCGAACACGGCACGGCTTTCGCCGCGCGCATAGAAGAGCGTCACCTCTTGGCGACGACGATGAACGTTGAAGACACCCGTGGCCGCGGCGGCCGCGAGGGCGAGTAGCGCGACGAAGCTCGTGAAAATCGTCAGCGTCGACATCAGCGACGCAACGTCTTGCTCAGCCAGGTTCAGTGCCGCTTGCAGCGAGCTCGTGACATCGCAGCGCTGCGGTCCACTGCCGCATCCGAGCCGGTGCGCAAGGGGACCGCCGCCCTCGATCTCGTGCCGTACTTCATCGAGCCGTGCGTCGAGTCGACGCGCACGCGAAAGCGTGATCTTCCGCGGATCGACCGGGATCTCGTAGACGTTGCGGAACGAGTTCGCTCCGACAGCGGCGATGACGCGATAGAACTGCGACGGACTCATCAGCACGAACGTTGGGGGATCTGGCCCGTCCACCTTCGTCGTGCGAATGTCGTGCGCGTAGTTCGTCCAGTACGGGTTCTCCAGGTCGCGGATCAGGTTGCGATACACGCCACCGACGCGCACGTGCGTTGTCTCCGGCCGTCTGCTCGAGAAGTTGAGCCCGCCTAGGGCCACTTCGTCACCTGCCCGAACACGCGCGAAGGCTGCGGCCGTGTCGGCGAGCCAAACCCCCGGGCCTTTTCCGGCGAGCTTGATGACGTTCGCCCGCGCGCCGGTGCGCGTCATCGGAATCACTTCCAGAGGACGGTTGGCAAATTCGTGTTCCTGTTCGATCTCCGCGTGTCCCATCGTCGCGACCACGGCTGCCCCGACCCACGGAAGCGATTCCGCCAGCCGCTCGGCAGCCGCGCGACGCGCCCGGTCGGTCGTGGCGACTGCTTTTGCCGACCCGGGAACCGAACGCTCGCTGCCGACAGGCTGGTGAACCTCGAGCCCGGCGGCAAGGGGCGTCAGCGATTGGAGCTTGCCCTTGAGCGCGCTACTGGTAGCGGCCGCCCGGAGCAGCGGAGCGGAGGCGGCCGCAATCGCGACGACGAACGCCGCGCACAAGACGGAAATGCCGACGACGGGATGTCGGCGCAGGACGAATGGCGCCCTTCGCCACAGCACGGGCACCGCTCGGCCTTGCCGTCCGCGGCGAGACTGACTGCCGTGTGAAGTGGTCGACACGTCCTCGCGGCGCTGTCCATTCGATCGCCTTGGATCCAAGTCTTCGGGCATAGATGCGGCCTTCGCACGCGGACAGCGGGGTCGACACTTGACCGCGGACGGCCGTTCGATCGACGATCGTACCCGACCGGAGGAGGCCCTTCGACGCTGTTCTCTTAGAGACCGGGGAAGGTCCGGAAGAGGTGCTCTGAGGAGTCCCCACGCCGCACCGCTGTGGTTCGTGCGTTACAGCGAAACCGCGGCGTCCCGCTCTCAGGCGTTCCGCGCCAGCCCGTTTGCCAACAGCGGAGAACGCGCGGAACGTGGAGGATCACGGGCTCCCCCCAAACGGCCGGCCGGACGCTCGTCGAATCGATGTTGCTCAGCTCGGCCGCGAGCCAGTGCGTTCCGGGCGTCAACTGCGGCGTATAGGAGGTCGTCGAGCTACCGAAGTTGTCGCCGAGCGAGCGGCCGTCGAGATACAGGCGCCAATGGCCGGCGCCCGCGCGGTTATCTCTAGCGGTTGCGGTTGGCTCGTACGGAAGGAGCTTCCAGCCGTGGATCGCGACGCGCACGGCGAACCTACGCGTCAGGAGGGCGCGGAGGGTGCGGTCGTGCGTCTGCAGGGGTCGGACGTCGACGATGCGGATCGAAGGCGTCGTCTCGGTGGAGGTTGCGCTTCTCGTCCAACCGACGACGGCCACGCCGGCGGCAATGACCGCGACCGCCGCCGCGAAGCCCATGACGAGAGTCGCCGAGCGCCTCGTGAGGGACTGTTTCGGCGCCGTTTGCGCCATCGGCACAGCATGCGCAGCACCGGTGTGTGCGTCGGTTTACGACCGGTTAGCGGGGCGCTGAAAAACCAGCTGACATCCGGGTCGCCAAGCGGTAAAAGAGGTCATGGAGTTCCGCATCCTCGGACCGCTCGAGGTGGCGGCGAAGGGGAAGCTGGTCGCGCTCGGGCCACCAAAGCAGCGGGCTGTTCTCGCAGTCTTGCTGTTGCACGCAAACGCGGTCGTCTCCAGCGAGCGATTGATCGAAGAGGTGTGGGGCGAGAAAGCACCGCCGACCGCGAGCAAGCTCGTCCAGGTCTACGTCTCGCAACTCCGGCGCGCCCTCGAGGCTGCTGGGGACGCCGCGATCTTGCGCACTCGGCCACCCGGGTACGTCATGGAGCTGCCGCCGGACCAGCTCGACGCTACGCGGTTCACGGAGCTGGTCACACGCGCTCGCATCGAAGCAAAAGCAGGCTTGATCGAGGACGCGCTTTCAACCTACACCGATGCGCTCGAGCTGTGGCGAGGGCCGATGCTCGCCGACATCACGCTGGAATCGCAAGCCTGGACGGAGGTCGAGCGGACGGCAGAGCTACGCCTTGCGGCAGTCGCCGAACGGATCGATTGCGAGCTCAGCCTTGGTCACCACGCGCGTCTCATCGGCGAGCTCGAGGCGCTCACCGCCGATCAACCACTACACGAGCGCTTCTGGGCGCAGCTCATGCTCGCCCTCTACCGCTCGGGTCGCCAATCGGAAGCCTTGGGTGCGTATCACCAAGCGCGTGTCGCACTTCGCGAGCAGGTCGGACTCGCTCCTGGACCCGAGCTGCAACGTCTAGAACGCGCCATCCTCACCCAAGACCCTGGCCTCGAACCGACGACGCCTCTGCGTCAGAGCTCAGTCCGCGCGGCGCCGGCCGTCTCTGCGGAACCTGTGCGCGGGCTCCACCTCAGCCGGCTTGCCGGCCGCCGGCTGGCGGTCGCCGCGATCGCGCCGGCTCTCGTCGCAGCGGGTGTGATTGCCACGGTTCTGATCGACGGCTCGTCGTCTGACCGGACTGTTTCCGTCGTCGTTGCTTCCGACTCGATTGCCGTGGTCGACGAAACGAAGAACGCGCTCGTCGACGAGATCCCATTGCGCACTCGACCGGCCGCGATCGCTTTCGGCGCCGGCTCACTGTGGGTTGCCGCGCGCGACGACGAGACGCTGCTGCAAATCGATCCGAACACGCACGACGTGATACGAACAACAGGCCTCGGCGCCGAGCCGACGTCGATCGCGGTCGGCGAAGGTTCCGTCTGGGTGCTCTGCGGTCCAGCGCGGCGGCTCTTTCAGTTCGACGCCTCAACCGGTGTGCTCGTCCGCAAGCTCGCTGTCGAGGGAAAGCTGCCGCGGCGACCGAAGCGTGGACTGAATATCCCGCCACTTGGCGTCGCCAATACGGAGCCGTTCGACGTCGTCGCTGGCGGCGGTGCGGCTTGGATCGCATTCGCCAACGCAATCGGGCGAATCGACGACCGAACTCATCGGCTCGAGCACACGTGGGTCGCGGGCGGCCCGCTGTCTTTCGGCACGGCGTCGTCCAGGTTGGCCGGCGCTGTCTGGCGCTTCTCGGCGCGCGGAGCCCTCGTCCGGATCGACGCCAGCACTCGAAAGGTGAAGCAAGCGATCCCGCTGCCGCGCGTGGGGACGGACGCCGGCATCTCCGGCGTCGTGGCGACCGGAGATGCCGTCTGGGCGATCAGGTGGACGGACGACACGGCGTGGATGATCGACACACGCCTCGGTCGCGTCACGGCTGTCATCCCGCTCGGCCATGCGCCGATCGATATCGCCGTCGACAGGAACGCCGTGTGGACGGCGAACGAGGACGGAACGCTTTCACGCGTAAACGCGAAGAGCGGGACGCTCGTGCGAACGATCCCGCTCGGTCGCGGGCCACGAGTGGCCTTTCCGGTTCAGCTCGCGGTCGGACATGGGTCGGTCTGGATCGCGATGCACTGAAACAGTCGCCGAACACTCCTGGGTCCGATCCCTATCCTGGTAGCCGACTCATGCCGGCACGAAAGCTCGTCCACAGCCTCCGACTCGCGTTGTTGATCACAGCGGTCGCCGTTGCGTTCGCGGACTCGTCGATCGTCGTCCTCGCGCTGCCGGAGCTGCTGCGGCATTCAGACGCGACGATCGTCGGCGTCTCGCTCGTGATCACGATCTACAACGCGACGCTCGCGATCACGGCATTCGCGCTCGTGCGCTGGCGTCGCAGGTGGACGCCCCAACGACTGATGCGAGGCGGCCTCCTCGTGTTCGCCGTCGCGTCGAGTGCGTGCGCCGCGGCGCCGAACCTCACGGCACTCATCGTCGCGCGCGGCTTCCAAGGTCTCGGCGGCGCGGCGCTTCTCGTCGGAGCCTTCGCCGTCGTGCGCTCGCTCGCACCGACACGTGGGCTCGCGCTCCTTGCCGGCGCCGGAGCGATCGGCGCCGCGCTCGGGCCGGCGGCGGGCGGCGTGCTGACGCAGACGCTCGATTGGCGCGCGATCTTCGTCGTCCAGGTTCCGGTCGCAGTCGCCGCGGTATTTGCCGTTCGTCGCGCCGAGTGGCCGGCGGCTGGACGCGCATCCGTGCGCTCGAGCGTCTCGCTCGCGTTCGTCTCGGGCGCGCTCGTCGGTGCGCTCTTCCTCGTCGTCGTGTTGCTCATCGACGTGTGGGGCTTGCAACCTGCGACGGCCGCCGTCGCTGTCGCGGTGATTCCGGCGGGCACAGTCGCTGGACGCGCCCTCTCACGTCGAGGTCTCGGTGCGGCGAGCGGCTGCGTCGTCCTCGCCGCGGGTCTCGCCGCCGTCGCGCTCGTGCCGGCAAGCGACGTTCCGTGGATCGTGGCGGCGCTGCTTCTGTGCGGAGTGGGGCTCGGACTCGCGGCCGGTATCGGTGTCGACGGCGGTCCCGGATCGATCGGCTGGCGCCATGCCGGACTCGTCCTCGGCCTCGTGCTCGTCACTCCGCTTCTGACGCACGACCTGCAGCGGACGCCCGCGTCGACCGAGCGGGTCGTCACGGCGCGAATGCTCGACGCCAACTTGCCGATCACGGAGAAGGTCTCGCTCGCGCAACAACTCGCCGACACGTTCGGGAACGCGCGCGAGCTGCCGGACTTCGGAGCGATCTTCAAAGCTCGCGCGAAAGCCGGAGCAGATGCGCGCGAGCTCGCGTCGTTGCACAGCGCACTCGACGAGACGATCCGCGCAGCGGTCACGCGCGCGTTCCGAAACGCGTTCCTGATCTGTGCGGCGCTTGCGCTCATCGCAACGCTGCCGCTGCTGCGTTTGCGTCTTCATCCCGTCGTACATCTGCGCCTCGCCGGAGCAGTCGCGGGCATCGCGGCCGCGCTCCTTGCGACGGAGCTCGCGGCCGGCGGCCTGAGTTACGGCGCCGCAAACCTGCAGAACCCATGCGAGTCGAGCCGGCCCGCCATCGGCGGCGGCATCGACGGCCTCGCGCAGCGTCTCGCGAATCGGGGACTCGACGCTGCCGCGTGCAAGCTCGACACGAGCCGCGAGCAGCTCGTTCTCGACAGCGCGAGCACGGCGGAGCATGTGCTCTCGCAGCTGCGCAAGCTGTAGCGCGCGTCGCGCCCCGACTGTTACGTCGTCAGCGTCACCTTCGTCAGACCGTGCGGCCGGTCGACATCGAGGCCGCGGAGCCGCGCGAGGCGCAGCGCCGTCACCTGCCCCGGCACGACCGCCGTCATAGGGCTGAGCCATTCCGGCACTCCATCGACGAGCGGAAGTCGCGTGTGCGCGCAACTGAGCAGCGCCTCGACGTTCGAGACGACGAGCAGCCGGGCGCCGCGCTCATGGAGCGGCTCGACGAGCTGCTCGACGCTCGGCTGGGCCGGCCCGGTGGGCGCGACGAGGAACACCGGCCACCTGTCGTGAATCGCGGCGATAGGACCGTGCAAGAGATCGGCGGGCGAATACGCCTCGACGAGAAGCCCTGAAAGCTCGCGGATCTTCAGCGCGATCTCGAACGCAGTCCCGTAGTTGACGCCGCGCGCGACCACAGTGGCACCCACTGCGTCCTCGTATCCGTGGAGGGTCGGCGCCGTCTCGAAGGAGAGTTCGAGCTGCTGCGCGAGCCGCTCCGGCATCCGTGCGAGCTCTGCCTGCGCATCGCCGCCGTCCACGGCGGCGAACACGAGCGCGATCGCGCCGAGCGAGTTGAGGTAGGTCTTCGTCGCCGCAACCGCGCGCTCGGCACCTGCTTCGAGCGCGAGCATCGCGTCCGCCGCTTGCGCAAGCGCGGAGGTCGCGTCGTTCGTGATCGCAACCGTCGGCCTGCCTTGCCGCTTCGCCTCGACGAGCACGGAGACGACGTCCGGCGATGCACCCGACTGCGAGATGCCGATCACGACGGCGCCGTCGAGTCGCGGCGGCTGCTCGTAGATCGTGTACAGCGACGGCGTCGCGAACATCACGGGTACGCGATGCGCGCGTCCGAGGAGGTACTGCGCGTACCGGGCGGCGTTCGACGACGTTCCTCGTGACGCGATCAACACGTAGCGGACGTCGCCGCGGCCGAGGAGCGCCGCAACGTCACTCGCACGCGCGCGCTCGCGATCGAGCAGCCGCGCGAGTGCGTCCGGCTGCTCGCGCAGCTCTTCCTCAAGCCACGACACGTGCCTCGCCTGCGCAGAGCACGTTGGCGATCTCGAGCCTGTCGTCGAGTACGACGACGTCGGCCGGTCCTCCGGGCTCGAGCACGCCCACGTCGTCGCGCCCGAGCACCCGCGCCGGTACCTCGCTCGCCGCGGTGACGGCGTCCTCGAACGGAACACCCAACGCGTGCAGATTCCGGACGGCGTCGAGCATTGTCAGCAGCGTTCCGGCCATGACGCCGTCTTCGCGAAGCGGGACGCCGTCGGTCACCTGAATCGAGACGTCGCCGAGGTTGTACGGACCTCGAGCTGCGCGCGCGCCCGCGGTTGCGTCGCTGACGAGCGCAACGCGGCCGGCCGCAGCCGACCAGATGAGCCTCACTGTCTCGTCGGCGAGGTGATGACCGTCGACGATCATCTGCACGAAGACGTCGCTGCGCGTCAGCGCAACGCCAACGATGCCGGGGTCGCGCGAGCGGAACGGCCGCATCGCGTTGAAGACGTGCGAGACCGTCGAGACGCCGAGGTCGAACGCCGCATGTGCCTCGGCCGCGGTCGCATCGGAGTGACCCGCGCCGACGACGATGCCGCGCGCGAGCGCGCTACGAATGAGGACGTCCGCGCCCGGCAGCTCGGGTGCGAGCGTGAGCGTCGTGACGCGACCGGCATCGAGCAGCCGGTCGAGGAGCGCCAGGTCGGGATCGCGCCTGTGCTCGCGGGGATGCGTGCCGAGGCGCTCGGGGGCGAGGAAGGGACCTTCGATATGCGCGCCCAAGACGCGCGGTGTCTCTTCCGGGCCGGGCACTGCGCGAATCGCATCGAGTAGCACCTCTTCGGGCGCGGTGATGAAGGTCGGCTGGTACGCGGTCACGCCGGTTTCGAGCAACGCGTCGCCCGCTTGGCGATAGTCGGCCGCGGACGCCGAGAGGAAGTCGACGCCGGCGAAGCCGTTGACCTGCAGATCGATCAAGCCGGGAATCGCGACGCGCCCGCGGATCGACGGCGCGAGGCCGACGTCGACGACGCGCCCGTCGGCGACCTCGACGTCGCCGGGCACCAAGATCCCACGAACGAGCGCGGCCTCGACGCCAAGCCTCATTGTCCGCCTCCGACAGCCGCTGCCACGGAGCCGCCGCTCGCAGTGAGCCGTTCGCGCGCAGCCGATGCGTCGATGCCGACGAGAAGCGAGACAAGCGCGACGCGCGCGTCGCCCCCCGCTGCCGCGAAGGCCGCCTCGACGTCTGCCTCGTCAGCGCCGCTCGCAATCGCGACGTTGCGGCGAGCGCGCTCGCGGAGCTTCGAGTTCTCCGGCGCGACCGCCACCATCAACCCGGCGAACGTGCGGCCGAGCCGGATCATCGTCACCGTCGAAATTGCGTTGAGCACGAGCTTCTGCGCAGTGCCCGCCTTCAGACGCGTCGAGCCTGCGACGAGCTCGGGTCCCACCACGACCGCGACCTCGTGGTCTGCGTGCCGCGCGAGAGGCGTGCCGTGCGCGCAGACGACGGCGACGGTCAGCGCCCCCGCCGCGCGCGCCGTCTCGAGCGCGGCGCACGTGAAGGGTGTCGTGCCGCTTGCGCTCACTCCGACAACGGCGTCGTCGGTGCCGACGTCCAGCCGCCGGAGCTCCGCCGGTCCGCGCTCGCGGTCGTCCTCCTCGCGCTCCCCGACGACGGTTATCGCGACGACCTCGCCGGCGGGCGAGCCGAACGTCGGCGCGCATTCGGATGCGTCGAGTTTCGCCAGTTGCCCGGAGGTTCCGGCGCCGACGTAGACGAGCCGACCGCCGCGCGCGAGACGAGCGGCGATCGCATCGATCGCAGCGGCGAGATCGTCGGCCGCAGTCGCGACGGCGCCGGCGACGAGGGCGTCCTGCTCGTTGAGCAGCCCGACGAGCTCGCGCGTCGAGCGAAGCTCGAGAGCCGAATCGAGCGTCGCCTCCGTCGGCCGTTGCGGCTGCTGCGTCAGCGCCGCGCTGACCGATTCCCACACCTCGGCGGCGTCCGGGCTCGCGAGGCTCGTCATGTGCGCGCACGCCTCGTAGCCCCACGTCCAAAGGTCGGCGACGCCTTCCGCGCGTGCGGCTTCGATCGCAGCGTCCAGCTCGGAAATCTCGTCGCGCGTGAGACCGAAGCTCGGCACCCACAGCTGCGCGCCGATTCCGTGTCGATCGCACGTCTCGCGCAGGAGACGCGCAAAACGGCGGACGAACGGACCGGCAGGCTCGCCCCAGTGCTTCCAGTAGGGATCCGTCGCAAGGGTCGTCAAGCCCGGCAGGGACGCGACCGCGTTCCAGTCAGAGAGTCCGTGATCGCCTTCGGTCGCCGGCAGGAGGCAAACGGTGTTGGCGCCGCCGTTCGCCGCGACGTGTGCGACGACCTCGCGCAGGAAGTCGACGACGGAGTCCTCGCGAAACGCCACGGCGTCCGGTGTGCGTTCGCGCGGTAGCTCGCCGCCGAAGCGCTCGGCGCAGTGGTGGCAGCGGCAGCTCCAGCGCAAATCGTCGTCGACGCCGACATGCGCAGGAACGACCCAGGCCGGCTCGTCCCAAAAGACTGAGTCGACGCCGCAGTCGAGCACCCAATCGGCCCAGTCCTTGCAAAACGCGCGATACGCGGGACTGTTCAGGCACGCCGCCGCAACGCGCCGCCCGTCGTCGAAGACCTGGCACTCGTCGGGATGGAAGGCGACCCACCGGCTCTCGGCTTCGCCGCCGAACGTTCGGCCAAGCCCCCACGGGCTCGCCTGCACGCTCAGACCTGCAGCGTGCGAGAGCTCTACGAGCTCGCGCATGGTGTCGCGGTAATACGCGAGGTCGTTCTCCGAGAAGGTGTGCAACACGCCGCTGTAGCCACGGGCTGCAAGGTCGGCGAGGTCGCGCTCGACATGGCGCGCGACACGCACGCCGAAGTAGGAGCAACCCGCGCGCGTCTGGTCTGTACCACTCATCCGCGCACTGCTCCAGCCGTAAGTCCGAACGCGATCCGACGCTGGACGAGCAGGAAGAAGATCACGACCGGGATCGCAGTCAGCGACGAAGCCGCCATCAGCGCACCCCAGTCGGTGTTCCGGCTTGTGCCGAGGAAGTACGAGAGCCAGACCGTGATCGTCTGCTTGCTCTGGTCGTTCAAGAGAACGCGCGCGAAGATGTACTCGTTCCAGCTCTGGATGAATGCGAAGATCGAGGTGGCGACGAGGCCGGGCGCGACCAGCGGGAGCAGGATCCGCGTGAATGCGCCGAGACGCGTACTGCCGTCGACCATCGCCGCCTCCTCGAGCTCGCGGGGGATGCCGATCATGAAGCCCCGCAACGTCCAGACACAGAACGGCAGCACGAACGTCATGTAGGTGACGATCACGCCGAGCAGCGCATTCACTTGCCCGTAGCGTGCGAGCAGGACGTAGAGCGGGATGATCAGCGCCGTCTGCGGAAGCATCTGGATTCCGATCACAAGCACGATGAACATCGCGCGACCGGCGAAGCGGTACTTGGCGAGGGCGATTGCGGCCAGGAACGCGAGCGCGATCGAGATCGCGACCGTGACGCTCACGATGATGAGACTGTTCCTGACGCACTCCCAGAAGAACGGCTTGTGAATCGCCGCCGAGAAGTGCGCCAACGTCGGGTGGAACGGGATCCACGTCGGGTTCAACGCGACGATCTCGTCGTCCGGCTTGAAGGCGGTCGAGATCATCCAGAAGACGGGAAACACCATCACCGCGAAGACCGCGAAGCCGACGAGGTTCCACCCTGCGCGGCCGAGTCGCCGCTTTCGCACGAGAGCGGACGCGGTCACTCTTCGCGTCCGATCGCGACCATGCGTCGCACGTAGACGATGCTCAAGACGGCGACCATGATCAGCATCAAGATCGCGATCGTCGCGCCGCGTCCATAGTCGGTCTTGAAGTAGCCCTCTTCGAAGAGATAGATGCCCATCAAGTAGTTGCCGGGATGGATCTTCGACTGGCCCCAAAGCAAGTACGGCTGCGCGAAGACCGCGAAGTCCCAGATGATCGAGAGGCTCGTCAGGATCAGCAGGATCGGCTTCAGGATCGGCAGCGTCACGTCGCGGAACGAGCGCCACGCGCCTGCGCCGTCGATCGCGGCGGCTTCCTCGAGCTCGCGCGGCACTTGAGCAAGTGCCGCGTACAGCGTGATCGCGACGAACGGGATCGCACCCCAGACGATCACGGCAGTCGCCATCGCGAGCTGTGAGGTCGTCGACGCGTACCAATCGTGGTGGAAGAAGTCACCGACGCCAGCCTGCGTGAGGACGTGGTTGACGACGCCGTTCTGGAAGTTCGTCATCCACGTGAAGATCTGCACCGCGACGACGACCGGCATCGCCCAGACGAGGACGAGGCCCGCCGTCAGCAGCACTCGCATCCAGCGGCTGACTCGAACGAGCAACAGTGCGAACAACATCCCGAGCACGATCGTCAGACCGACGTTCACCGCGGTGAAGACGACCGTCCGCAGCACCGTGTGCCAGAAGATCTGGTCGTGCAGGATCGCGCTGTAGTTGCGAAGGCCGACCCAGCTTCCCGCGTGCTGGATCAGCTCGAAGAGCGTGTAGTGCTGGAACGAGAGGCGGACGAGGCTGTAGAGCGGGTAGCCGAGGATGCCGCCGATCGCAGCGAGCACCGGAAGGATCAGCCAATAAGGAACGGACGCACGCGCGAGCGCGCCGACGGTCCGGCGGCGGCGCCGCCGGGGCCACTCGGCTCCGGCGGCGATCGCCACTCCGTCTCCGTCCGTCACCGCGCCTTAGGCGCCGTTGAGGATCGAGGCGATGTTGTCGCTCGCGGACCGTGCGGCCTGCCTGACGGTCAGCTTGCCGGTAAGCATCTGCGCGAGCATGTTGCGGAGGATATTGCCGTTCTCGACGTCGACCCAGTGCTTCGCCGTCGGTACGAACCAGCTACGCGCTGCGGCGCGCTCGTTCACGCTCGTGCCGAGCAGGTTCGTCGCATTCGGGATGTTGCCCTTGGCCTGCAACGCACGCTCGGACTGCGTGCTCGTGAAGGCCTTGATCCAGTCGATCGCGAGCTGCTTGTTCTTGCTCGTCGCGGGGACGGCAAGGTCGGAGCCGCCCAGGAAGCCCGGGAGCGGCTTGCCGCGCGAGTGGCTCGGCATCACGAACTGCGCCGTGGCCGCCTTGTACTTCTTGCCGACGCAGCAGGTGAACCAGCTCGGCCCGACGATGATCCCGGCCTGACCCTGTGCGTACACGTCGTATGGATTCGGATGCGTCTCGTCGGTGGTCTTGCTCGCCTTCGAGACCGAGTTGAAGAAGTTTCTGTACGCCGTCAGGCCCGCAATCGCCTGCGGTGAGTCGAGCGCGCCAAACCACTTGCCTCGGCTGGTGCGTGCGATCGTTCCGCCGTAGTCGTAGACGAACGACATCGCGACGTACCAATCGGTGCCCGCGATGTAGACCGGCGAGAAGCCCTTGCCCGGGTTCATGCGTCCGAGCTTGCGTGCGTCGAGCGCCAGCTCGGCAAGGCTCGAGGGCGCCTTCTTGATGCCGGCACGCTTGAAGAGGTCGGTGCGGTACGTACCGACGCGTGACCCCGCGTAGTACGGGACGCCATAGGTCTTTCCGCCGTAGACGCCCGATGCTGCGAGGCCCTTGAGCCACGACGACGAGTTCGCAAACGACGACTTCGCCGACGTCAGATCTGCGAACGCACCCGCCGCCATGTACTTCGTCATCTCGGTATTGCCCATCTCGACGACGTCCGCGCCGCCGCCGCCTGCGAGCGTGGCGTCGAGTTTCTGGAGATGGTCGCTCCAGTTTTGGTACTGGACGTCGACGTCGACGTCGGGGTGGTCGCTCTGGAACTGTTTGTTCGCCGCTGCGACAACCTCAGGCCACCCTGACTGCGCGTCCACCTGCAGCCAGATGGTGAGCTTGGTGGCCTGCGACCGGCTACTCCCTGCGTTGGCGGTCGCCGCGACGACCCCGAGCGCAGCGACCAGGGCGGCCGCGGCGAGAGCTCGTGATCTCATGCAAGTCTCCTCGAGTCGTCGACGCGCGACCTCGGCGCGGCTGAGCCCCTGTGGCCGGCGGGACCGCGCACGATGGTCGAGACGCCGATTGGTCTATACCAGTTGGCCACGCGCGGACGATTGCATACAAGACCAGTCATTGTCAAGGCCGTGCCCGCGTGGGCACGGCGGCGTAGCTCAGACTCGCGGCCGGTTGAGCTCGGTGACGATCCGGTAGCGGTCGCCGCGATACACCGACTGGACGAACTCAATCGTGCGATCGTCCGCGTCGCGACTCGTTCGCTCGAAGAGAAGCGCCGGCGACTGCAGCGGCACACCGAGCGTTTCAGACTCTTCCTCGTTCGTCACCGTGGGCTCGATGGCTTGCGTGCCGCTCGCAATCACGATGCCGTACTCGCGTTGCAGGAGCTCGTAGAACGAACCGTCGAGGCTCTTCGGCGTCAGACCCGGAACGAGGGCGCTTGGAATGTGCAACGTCTCGATCGCCATCGCCTCGCCGTCAGCTAGCCGAAGCCGCTTGATTACAAGGATTTCCTCCGACGGAGAGACCTGCAGCGCCCGCCCGAGGCGAGCTCCTGCGAGCTGCCGCTCGAGCGACAGCGTCTTGCTTCCGGGCGCCATTCCGCGCCGGCGCATGTCCTCGCTGAACGAGGTCATCGTCAACTCTTGCGCGATCTTCGGG